>DATNIC010000148.1:0-7278 GCA_035604635.1 Binatia bacterium | reverse complement strand
CGTACCTGTTTCGAATCGACGACAAGCCGCTCTTGACAGCGATGGGCGCTTACCGGGCCGACTAGGTCTGCAATACCGCGACGCGCGGCCGGCCCAGCCCGATCCCCAAGGCGGCTAACGCGGCAATGAAGCACAGCGTCGCCGAAAGCGTGAAGGCGTCGTTGTAGCTGCCGAGATCCGTACGGATCACGCCGGCGACGAGCGCGATCAGACCGGCGCCGACCTGGTGCATCACCGCGACCCAGCCGAATGCGATCGGCGCATCTTCTCTTCCCAAGGCTTCAGTGAGCGAGCGGACGTTGGGCGCGACGGTTGCAAGCCAATCGAGTCCGTAGAAAATCATGAACGCCGGTAAGACGATCTCGCCCGCTCCGCCTGCGAGGGCGGCGGGGACGAGCAGCAGCGAGAGCCCGCGAGAACCGTAAAATAAGCAGAGCAAATATCGGCTTTCGACTTTGTCCGAAAGCCACCCGGCGAGCGTCGTCCCGATGAAGCTGAACACGCCCATGAAGGCAAGATAGCCGGCCGCACGGACTTCGGGGATACCGTGATCGCCGCAGGCTGCGATGAAATGCGTCCCGATGAAGCCGTTCGTGCTCGCGCCGCACACGAAAAAGGTTCCCCCGACTAGCCAGAAGTCGCGCGAGCGCGACGCTCGTCCCAACACGGCGAACGCGTTTCCGAGCGGGTTGCCGGTACGCGACGGGGACGGTCTGGTCTCGTCGCTCGCACCCAGTGGGCGCAAGCCCAGATCTTCGGGCTGATCTCGCATGAAGAGCGCGATCGGGATCGCGACCACGAGGGCGCAAACGGCGACGACGAGACCGACCGGCCGCCAGCCGAATTGCGTCGCAACGTACGCGAGCAGCGGCAAGAAGATGAGTTGACCCGTCGCCGCCCCGCCGGTCAGTGCTCCCAGGACCATTCCGCGCCGCGCGACGAACCAACGCGTCGCGACGACGGTTGCTAGCACCATCGAGACGGTCCCGACGCCCAGGCCCAAGCCCAGGCCCCAAGTGAGCGCGAGGCCGAGCGGCGTCGTGATCAGCGACGAAGCCGCCGTCGAAACCGCAACGACCGCGAGCGCCAGCAAGATCGACCGGCGCAATCCGATGCGCTGCATGAGCGCGGCAGCGAACGGGCCCATCGCACCGTAGAGCGTGACGTTGATCGCCACGGCTACCGAGATCGTCGCGGCGGACCATCCCATGTCGTTCTCGAGCGGGACGAACAGGACGCCGCTCGCGGATCGAACGCCGGCAACGACGAGGATGACGAGGAAGGTCAGCGCGGCGACGACCCAGGCGTAATGGAACGAGGCGGGGCGAGTCATAGGAGCGAAAAGCTCAGTTTCGGAGGTACGAAGATGGAACCTCTCGTCAAGACCGAGCCCGTTCTGAAGTTGAACTTTCTGTCGCACGGCACGCTCGAATGTACGGATATCGAAGCGACGCGCAAATTTTATGAAGAGTTCTTGGGCCTCGAGACCGTGCGCACGAGCAAAATCTCGATGACGCTCCGGCTGAACAGCTCGACCGTCTTCGTGGCCGTGCAGGTCGGCAAGAAGTCACAGATGCCGTTGATGGCCCACAACGGCCTCGACGTCGCGACGCCTGCCGACGTCGACAAGTGCCACGAGATCGTCATGCGCGAAAAAGACCAGTGGGGCATCAAGAAGGTCACCACGCCGATCGACCAGCACGGGACGCGCAGCTTCTACTTCTTGGACCTCGATGACAATTGGTGGGAGATCCTAGCCAACCCCGAGGGTGGCTATACGTGGCAGTTCAATAAGGGCAGCGACTTCGACTACGCCAAGATGACCGGCGACGACAATCCGAACAGCTTCGTCGGTAGGCGTTCACCGAATCCGACGCCGACGAAGATCGGCTAGAGCGGCGCGCCGCCGAACTTACTGATACTGACCCACGTGTCTTTGGCGGGGTCCCAGCGAACCATGATCCCGTTCTTTGACGTTAGCCCGCGCTGACTGCCGTCACGGAAGTCGTAGACGCCGTTTGCGCCCGCCCAGCCGTGCAGGTTGGAGATGTAGTCTTTGATCTGCGCAGCCGTCGCGCTCAGGCCAAGCTTTTTGAAGGCGGCGACGACGATCAGCCCCGGATCCCAGCTTATCGCCTGCGCGATGTCGGGCCGGACGCCGGTTGACTGGAATGCGTCGACGTAATCTTGGACCGCCTTGCGCAGCGGACCGGGCGGGATCGAACCGAGCGTGATGCTCGGCAAACCGGCGATGTCGAGCTCCTTGGGCAGGAACGGGCCGAACTGTTTCATTTGTGCGTACGTCAAGTTCGAAGCCGAGCCGCTCATGGGAACGTCGAGGCCCACGTCGGCGGCGCCGTGGAGCACGGTCCCGAACGGCGTCCCGGTTCCCCACGCGATCACCGCTTGCGGTGAGGTCGACTTGATGTGCGACAGCTGCGCGACGACACTGACGTCGGCGACCGCATAGTGCTCGCGCGCCGCGACCGACATGTCTTTGTTTTCCGGAAGCGCAAGGATCTGATCGATGCTCTTTTCGCCGTCTTGGCCGCTCGCGTCGGTCGAGGTGATGATGCCGAGCCTCTTCCAACCGTGATCCCTGAAGTATCGAACGGTCACCCCGATCAGGTCGGTCGTCGACACGCCGTAGGTAAACGCATAGGTCCCCTTCTCCGGATGCATCCCGGCCGAGAAACAATAGAGGACGGGGCCATTCTTCATCATGGCCGCCATCGCGGTACACGCGGCGACCAGCGTGCTTCCCAAGACGACGGGCGGGTTCTTCGCGAGGATGTTGTTCGTCAGCTGAACCGCAACTTGGGGGCTCGACTGATCGTCCACGACGACGAACTTGATCGGGCGTCCGCCGATGCCGCCGGCCTTGTTGGTGTTCTGCTCGATGAGCGCAAGCGCCGCCGCCTCGTTTTTTCCGAGAAACGACCCGGGGCCGGTCATCGATAGGACGACATTGATCTCGTACGGGTCGGCCGCGAGACCCGGCAGCGACGTAACAAGAAGTGCGAGGCTCAGAACGAGCCCCGCGACGCGTGCGCAGCGCATGAACCTACCTCTTTCCTACGACCACACCATGCGATTCTTCGGTGCCGCTCCTGCGGTGACCAAGAAATCGGAACCGGTCTCGATGATCTCGCCCTTGGGATCGAGTCCCATTGCCTCGAAGAAAGCAACGCGGACGCTCTCCGGCTGACCGGCCTGATTGATAAAGCCGTTGCGCGGGTCGATCGACGGATCTTCGAGCATCTCCGCGATCGTGTAGCCGTCCATCAGCATCTCGCGGCTGACGATCGGCAGCATGATACATTCGTTCGTCACCGGATCGCGCACGAGACCCGAGGGATCCTCGCCCCGCTCGATTCGCTTGAGATCGTCGAAGAAGCGTTTGCGCATCAGGATGATACCCCGGTCGCTTGGGCTCAAGATCTCCTTGGTCCGGTCGGCGATGCGCCCTTGGCCGGCCCACGCGACGAAATCTTGGTTAGCGATGTGGCTTGTGATGAAGCGCCCGGTCAGCGGGTCGATCACGGGACCTTCCCATGCCGGGATGCTCGCTTGTTCGAACGGCTCACATTCTTTCGGTACGCGAGTAAAGTGCCACACGACGAAAAGCATGTTCTCGTCGTCGATCGGGACGCGCCACTCGAAGTGCTGATTCGGCCCAAGGCAATTCGGCCACAACGCGATCCGTCCGACGGTCCAGCGAGGATGATCCTCGGGCATTCCTTCGACGAGACGGTGGTAGGTGAAGCCGTACTCGAACTCTTGGAAATCGATCTTCACGTGCTTCTTGCCGTAGTTGTCAACTTCGCCTTTGAGCCGGGCCGTCCAGTTCCGGTGCATCCACTCGAAGTGAATCGGATCGATCGAGTTTTCTTGCGCCTGAAACCAGTTGCACGGAATCTTCGACGTGACGACTTGCACGAAACCGTTCTTCCAGGAAAACGGCTCCCAATTCGGGAGCAGCGGTGCCGGCTTCGGACCCATATACGCCCACAACAGTCCGCCGAGGGCTTGGACCGGGTAGGATGTGACGCGAACCTTGTCTTTGAAGCGCGCCTCCGGGTGTGCGGTGTCGTCGAACGGCTGCTCGAGGCAGCGTCCGTTCTCGTCAAACAGCCAGCCGTGATAGTTGCACCGGATTCCGCACTGCTCGACGAACCCGTAAGACAGATCGGCACGACGGTGCGGGCAGTGCCGGTCGACGAGGCCGAACGTACCGGCGATATCCTTATAAAGGACGAGATCCTCACCGAAGAGCCGCACCGGCTTGATCGAGATGCGCTCGAACTCGCTCACGCCGGCGATCGGCATCCAGTAACGGCGCAGGAGATCGCCCATCGGCGTGCCCGGGCCGACCTCCGTCAGCAGCTTATTTTGCTCGGCTGTCAGCATGGTATTCCTCCGTTAGAATATCGAGGCGCCGATAAACGTCGCGATCCGTTACAACGAAGAGGTAAGCGGGCTCGCCGGCGGCGCGATGCGTAATCCAGTGACCGTGAGGGAGCGAAAGCACGTCTCGCTGATGCCACGCAAAGCGCTGGTCGCCAACCGTCGTCGTGCCGCTGCCGGAAACGATCGCGCACACGGCGTTCGCGGTCGTACGGAACGGGACCGAGTCGACGTCGGGATCGAGCGCGACGAGATAACAATCCAAGGTCGACATCACGGTGCCGCCGGTAAGCGGATTGATGTACCGGACGCGGCGCGTCCCATCCGGAGATTTCGGCGCATGACGCGCGGCCGCCACTGCGTCCGCGAGCGGATAGTGGAAGACGGGCGAGTAGCCGTGGTTCGCAACGTCCGCGGGGACGACATTGGCTGAGGCGAAGGCCGCTTCGCGCGGCAGTTCGGGCACGTCGTGCACGGGCCCCGGCTCGAAACGATCGGTCCCGAAATACAGGTGCAATGCAACGTCGAGGACGTCGAGCCAAACGATCGGCGCGTCACCCGAGTGCTTGTGCTCGTGCCACGTCCACCCGGGCGTCAAGAGCAGATCGCCCTCGGCCATCGGGCACACCTTGCCGTCGACCGTCGTCGTCGCGCCGCTCCCCTTGAGGATGAAGCGCAACGCGTTCATCGAGTGGCGGTGCGGCCGAGCCGACTCGCCGGGTTTGAGGATTTGGAATGCGGCATTGAGGTTGGTGGTCGTATGGAACTCGCCCCCGGCCGCGCCCGGATCGATCAAGGAGAGGACGCGGCGCTCGACGGCGTCGGGAGACGTGACGTTCAACGCCTCGAGCACGAGTGGCTCTAGGATGCGCCACTCCCACAGGTGAGCGCGTGGCGGCTGCGTTCGCTCTGCATGCGCGAGCGGGATTTCCCAAAGGGGCCGAACGTGCGCCTCGGACCAAGCGCGTGCCAGATCTTTGGTTTGAGTTGCCTGCATTTTACGCTACCTCGGTTTCTTGTTTGGCACTCGATGCCGCGTGAAGGACGATCCGCTGCATGAGATCGATGAAGAGCTCGCGCTCCTCGGCATTGAGCGGAGCGAGCAACAGACCGTGAACGCGCGCCGCGTGTGGAGTCACTTCGTCGAGCAGCGCCTGACCCTTTGCGGTCAGGAAAAGCTGACGGGTCCGGCGATCGTGTTTCCCTACCGCCCGCCGGATGAGCTTTTTCGCGAGAAGCCGGTTGACCAATCCGCCCAAGGTCGCGCCGTCGTAGCCGATCAACTCGGCGAGAGGGGTCAGCTCGATGCCGGGATAGCGCGCAATCGCGGTGATCGTCGCGAGCTGGGGCGACGTGATGTCATAACCCGCCGTTTCACATGCGAAGGCCGCATCGTGCGCCTGGAACGCACGGCGAATCAGGTGACCCGCGATACGAAAGGTTGGTTCAGACCTTACGTTAATGCCGGCACCTCACTGAACTCCGGCATCACTTCGTGTGCGAAGAGTTCGATCGACCGCATCGCTTCTTCGAAGGGGAGCGTGTGAAAATTCACTTGCAGCGCCGCGTAGTCGAATCCCCCGATCAGTTCGTGATAGCGCGCAATTTGTTCGCGTACTTCGGCCGGCGACCCAACCCAGGCGGCGCAGCTGGCGATCAAGGTATCGATGTTGAGCTTCGCGATCTGCTGGCGCTGTTTCTCGTAGCCTTCGTAGTCGCTCGAGCGCTCGGTGTCCATGCCTACCGTCGCTTCTACCAGCGACTTGAAATAGGATTCGACATGCTTGCCTGCGATGCGTCGAGCCCGCTCGGAGTCGCGATCGACGAACATGTGGAAGGCTAGGAAGACTTTTCCGCGACCGGGATGGCCCGCTTCGGCCCACGCTTTGCGATAGAGATCGAGGTTGGCGCGCAGCTTCTCGGCGACCATGGGGACGCCCATGATGTAGTGACCTTGCCTGCCGGCAAACTCGTACGAAGCCGCGGTCGTATTTGCGGCGATGAAGAATTGCGGCCGGGGGCGCTGTGTAGGCCGGGGCAATGTCGTCGTGTTCTCAAACGAGTGAAACTTGCCGTGGGACGTGGCATTTTCCGTGGTCAACAGCAGCGCGACTTGTTCGATGCCCTCGCGAAAGCGCGCTTGCGACTCGTCGCGTGAGACGCCGAAGCGGCGGAACTCGTGCAGCAGGAAGGCGCGGCCGAATCCGACCATGAGCCGGCCGTTCGAGATCGCATCGAGCATCCCGAGTTCACCCGCGATTTTCAGCGGATGGTTGAACGCCGGGATCACGGCGCCCGTCACGAGCTTCATCTTCTTTGTGCGCGCCGCGAGCGCGGTCAACATCAGGATGGAGCTAGGGCTGTAGCCGCCGTACGGCGTGAAATGGTGTTCGATCGACCGGACGAGCGTGTAGCCAAGTTCCTCGGCCCGCTCTACGATGGCGAATGACTCGCGAAAGTAGTCTGCCGCCGCTTTCTCCTCGGGGCTGACGTCCGGGAAGAGGGTGATCCCGAATTCCAAGGCAGGCCTCCCTCAGAAACTTTGCATGCAAACTATTTGACCAGTATAAGGGTTTTCGATGGTTTGTCAATCCGGGCCGTCATCGCTCCACGCGCGTTAGTAGGTCGCCGGCCCGCCCCGCGATCCGCCGGCCCAGCAGCGCGACGGCGATGCCCATCGCGGTCGAGATGACGCCGACGACCGAGCCGTTCTCGATCGAACCATTCGTCGAGTAATCGAGCACGAGGAGTGAGAGCGGGCGCGTCCCGGGCGTCGCCAGCAGGATCATGGTGCTGATGTCCTTGACGCAGCCGATGAAGACCACCATCGCGACGGTGATCGCCGTCGGAGCGAGTAGCGGCAGCAGCACC
>DATNIC010000147.1:0-2984 GCA_035604635.1 Binatia bacterium | reverse complement strand
GGCGGGATGAAGCAGCGTGCCGCACTGGCGCGGGCGCTGATCGCCGAGCCGCGCTACCTGCTCATGGACGAGCCCTTCGCGAGCCTCGACGCGCAGACGCGCGAGTTCATGCAGATGGAGCTTTTGAAGCTCTGGTATAACCACAAGAGCGTCGTTGTCTTCGTCACGCACAGCGTCGACGAAGCGGTCCTTCTGTCCGACCGGATCGTGTTGCTGCGCCCGCGGCCGGGACAAGTCGCCGAAGTCATCGACGTCGATCTGCCGCATCCGCGCTTCGACTACGACGTCCGCGCGACGCCACGGTTCGTCGAGTTGCGCCATCACCTGTGGGAGCAGATCAAAGCAATGGTCACGGAGGTCGGCTGATGCCCGAGATCCTCAACTACGAAGTCGCCTGTCTGCAAACACGGTCGCGGCAAGTCTCGATCGACGACGCCGAGCAGCGCGACCGGGACATCCGCGCCAATATCGCGCGGATGTGCGAGCTCATCGACTACACGACGTCGTTCGGAAACAGCGACGTCAAGCTGATCGTGACGCCCGAGTACGCCATCAACGGAAACTTCCGGCGACTCGACCTCGAGCAGTGGCTCGGCATCGCGACGATGGTCCCGGGGCCGTATACCGAAATCCTCGCCGAAAAGGCGAAGGCGCGAAAGGTCTACCTCGCCGTCAACATGCTCGAGGTCCATCCCGACTTTCCGCGCCGGTTCTTCAACTGCTCGATGCTCTTTGGGCCGGATGGCAAGATCCTCATCAAGCATTGGAAGAACAACAACAATTGCTGGGTCTTCCCATACACGACTCCGGCTGACATCTACACGGAGTTCGTCGCGAAGTTCGGTCGTGAGAATCTGTTTCCGGTCGCGAAGACGGAGATCGGAAACATCGGGCTGCTCACCTGCGGTGAGCTCGGTTTTCCGGAGAACGCGCGCTGCACGATGATGAACGGCGCCGAAATCCTCGCGCATCTGACGTCCGAGCCCAACAACATGAGCCACGGCGACGTGCGGAACTGGAAAGGGCTGCGGACCGCGCGAGCCTACGAGAACAAGTGCTACCTCGCTGCTGCCAATATCGGCATCTACGAGGGCACGCTGCGCGGCATGCACGATTCCCACGGTGATTCGGCGATCCACTATTTCGACGGGACGATCACCAACGAGATTCAAGGGCCCGGCGAAGCGACGATCAAGGCGCGCATCAATCTCAACGATTTGCGCCTGTCGCGGACGCGGCCGTTTCATCCCACCTCGATTCGCGCTGAGCTCTACGCTAAGGAATATGCGAGCTGGCCGAGCTGGCCCAACGACGGCTTCGCGCAGAAGCCGATCGAGAGCATCGAGGATACGCGCGCGGTCTTTCGTGCGCTCGTCAAAGAACGCCAGAAGCGCGGCATCGATCGCGCGCCGCGCGAGTACGTCCAGGACTAAGGTAGAGGAGAGGATCAGGATGCGTAAGGGATTCCGGGTGATCGACGTGGATAGCCACGTGACCCCGTCTTTTGAGGTGCTGCACCGTTACGCCGGTCAGGCGATCAAAGACCGGTGGGACGAGTTCAAGCCGTACATCCGCGAGATGAACTCGCCCGCGGGCCGCGGCCATCCGCTTGGACCGTGGCATACGATCAAAGTCCACCCGATCCCGTACAACCGGATCGCCGGAGAGAAGCCCGGCGTTGAGAAAATCGAGAAAGGCGGTGCCGGCGCCGTCGAAGGCCGGGTCGCGAACATCTCGACGGCGGTCTGCCACGAGCGGATCCAGCACGACAATCCGCACGGCCGACTCGAGGACATGGATCTCGAGGGCGTCGACGTCGACCTCTTGATCCCCGGGACGTGGGCACCAGCCTCGAGTTTTTTCGAGCCGGCGCTCACGACGGGACTCTACCACGCGTACCACAACTACATGCGCGATTTCTGCAGCGCCGACACGAACCGGCTCAAGGGCTTGTTCCTGGCGCCGGGCGGCGACGTCGCCTGGGCCGTCGAGCAGCTGAAGAAGATCGGCAACGAACCCTGGGTCGCGGCGGTCTGGCCGTCGCTGCCCGAGGGGATGACGATCGACGATCCGGATCTCGAGCCGCTCTGGCAAACGATGAACGATCTCCATCTGCCGTTCATCCACCACAGTTTCTTTTACGAACCGCCGTACTTCCCGGGCTATCGCGATATTTGGGGGAACGCGGCGGTCGCGCGGACGGCCGCGCATCCGTGGGGCGCGCAGCGCGCGCTCGCGTACATCATCGGTGGCGGGATCCTCGATCGGTATCCCAACATCAAGGTCGGCTTCGCCGAGACGGGCCACGGCTGGCTGCCCTGGTGGCTCTTGCGGTTCGACAGTCAAGTACACTACGTCAAGGGCGTGATTCCCAAGCTCGATCATCTGCCGAGCGAATACGCGAAGATGGGCCGCATCACGTGTTGCATCGAGGCGCACGAAGGTCCGCAGATGACGAAGGCGGTTTTCGACATCCTCGGTGAGCGGTGCCTGATGTATTCGTCGGATTTTCCCCACCCCGAGTGCGATTGGCCGAACTCGGTCGACAACGTCCTCAAATGGCAGAGCGTCCTGGGCGAGTCGGCGATGCGCAATCTGCTCGGCGGAAACGCGGACAACTATCTGCGCATGGGGACGCTTTCGGTCCGCTGATGGATTTTCAGAAGGCGATGCATTTTCTCGAGACGGCGAAAGCGTTCGGTGCCGAAAAAGGCGTCGAGGTGAGCGTCGCCATCGTCGATGCCGCAGGGCATCCGGTGCTGGTTGCGCGTGGGAAGAAAGATGCGTGGCACGGCCCGTACATGGCGACGGGGAAGGCGCGGCTCGCCGCGGCTTTCCGCAAGTCGACCGCGGCGCTGATCGAGCAGTGGGCCGACCGGCCGATGTATCCGATGAGCTTGAGCGGCGTGCTGCCCTTCCCCGTCACCCTCAACAAAGGCGGCTATCCGATCTTCGAGTCGGGCGAGTGCATCGGCGCGATCGGC
>DATNIC010000146.1:0-2670 GCA_035604635.1 Binatia bacterium | reverse complement strand
GTGAGGCTGGACTTTGCCCGGCATCGCATCGACGAGTTGTCCGTGCCGCGGGACATGGTCGCCGTCATGCCCAGCGGGCAGCGCGCGAAAATCAACGAGGCGCAGTCCGAAGGCGGGATCGGGGAATCGCAGACTGTCGTCGCGCAGTGGCTCGGCATTCCGGGCTTCGATCGTTACGTCGTCTTGCGCATCGATGCGACCAAGGATCTGATCGACGCGCTCGGTGGGGTTGATGTCGACGTCGAAAACTCGGATGCTCTCACGCACAGCGGACCGAATGGACCCGTCGACTACGACGATAGCTGGGGACACCTGCACGTGCATCTCAAACCGGGCCTCCAACACCTCAGCGGCGAGCAGGCGGTCGGGTATGCCCGCTTCCGCCATGATTGGTGCAGCGATCCATGCCGCATCATGCGGCAACAAGCGGTGATTCGTTCGATGGTCAATCGAATCGAACACGATCGGCTCAATACGCTCGAGCATGCAACGGATCTGCTCGGCGCGATCGGCAAGGACATCGACACCAACATGAGCCCGGCTGAGGAGCTCGCCGTCGCGATGACCTTCGCTCGCGCGACCAGCGGTGACATCCACACGGCCCAAATCCCGTATGTCGGGACGGTCGAGCTCCCGGGTTACGGCGACTCGATCCTGCCGGATGAGGCGCGCAAGCGGGAGCTGGTCGCGTCGATGCTGCGTTAGGACGAACCGAAGATCGACTGCGCGACGTAGACGATTGCGAGTCCGCCGATGACGATCGCGGTAGCCCACGCGATCGCGTTGACGACCGGGGTGTTCACGTAAGCGCCCATCACGCGTTTGCGGTTGATGATGATCAGCATTAACACAAGTTCGAGCGGCAGCACCCCGCCTTGCATCACCTGCGCGTAAAACGTAAACTGGAAGAGCTTGTCGGCGGGCAGCAGCAGTACGAGCCCTGCGCCCAGGACGATCCCGCTCGCGAAGAGGCCGTAGAAGAACGGGGCCTCGTGCCAACGGCGGTCGACGGCAGCTTCCAGGCCGAACGCTTCGCAAATGATAAATGCGGTCGCTAGCGGCAGCACGGTTGCCGTGAACAAACCCGCGTTGAGAATGCCGAAGCCGAACAAGGCTGCCGCGAAATTGCCGGCTAGCGGCTCCAGCGCGCGCGCGAAATCGACCGCCTGAGCGGTGTCGATGTTTAGCGGGGGTTTGTGGTTGATCACCGCAACGTGATGGATCGTCGCCGCGTTTGCGATGATCATGAAGCCGGCGATCGCGATGCCGAGGATCGAGCCGACGATGATGTCGGCGCGCACGTTCCACAGATCGCGCGGTCCTGAGCCTTTGTCGACCACGGCCGACTGCAAGAAGAACTGCATGTAGGGCGAGATCGTCGTTCCGATCAAACCGACGACCGTGACGAGGAATCCCGTTTCCGCCGAGAACGTCGGGACCAGCGTGCCGTGCACGACCGCGCCCCAATCCGGGTGCGCCTCAATTCCCGAGATGACGTAACTCAGGTATATTAGAGAGAAGACGACGAAGACGCGCTCGACGAGTTTGTTGCTCAAGCGCAGGACGAGCAGAAAGACGACAACGGTTGCCAGCGGGATGATGATGTAGCGCGAGAGGTGGAAGATCTGCGCCCACGCCGCGATGCCGGCGAACTCGGTTGCGGTGATTCCGGTGTTGATGAAAAATAACGCCGCCATCGCCATGAACGTCAGCCGGATTCCGAAGTTCTCGCGAATCAGGCCGGCCAAACCCTGACCCGTAACGGCGCCCATGCGGCCCGCCATCTCCTGCACCACGATCAAGGAGATCGTCAGCGGCACGAGCGTCCACAGCACGATGTAACCGAACTTCGCGCCGGCGGCCGAGTAGGTCGCGATTCCGCCGACGTCGTTTCCCGCCGACGCCGTCACGAAGCCGGGTCCGAGCACGGCGAAGAGCAGCAGCGCGCGGCGCCACAAGCGGCGAGGGTTCATCGCTTAAACCTGTTCGAAGCTTTCGCGCCGATGCTGCTTGGTGAAGCGCGGCAGTTGTTTCTTGAGCCGTTCGGGGATGATGGCGTCGATCGCATCGTCGACCGTCACGATGCCGAGCATCCTCCCGTCGTCGTCGAGAACCGGGCAGGCCAGCAGATCGTAGCGCGCGATCGTCGAGGCGACGTCGGTCGACTTCACGCCGGGATGAACGCTGACGAGGTCGGTCTCCATGACCGTTTGGATGAGGTCGTCAGGCGCCGAGAGGAGCAGCGTGCGCAGCGAGAGCACGCCGAGCAGTTTCTCCGACTGATCGGTCACGTAGAGGTAGTAGATGAATTCCGTCTCCGGCGCCAGTTCGCGGATCTTCGCGATGGTCGCCGCAACCGTGCGGTGCGGGTAGATCCACATGTAGTCGGTGGTCATGAGCCCGCCGGCCGTATTCTCGTCGTAGGCGACGAGTTCGCGCAGATCCTCGGCCGTCGCCGCGTCCATCTCGCGCAAGAGCCGTTCTTGGTGCTCTTCGGGAAGGTCGCCCAGCAAGTCGGCGGCGTCGTCCGCATCCATCTCCTCGATGATGTCCGCCGCGCGTTCGGCCCCCAGATCGTCGATGATCGAGCGCTGCGTTTCGGCGTCGAGGTGTTCGAGCGCGTCGGCTGCGGCTTCGTCATCGAGCGAGCCGACGACGCGTGCCGCGTCG
>DATNIC010000145.1:0-14149 GCA_035604635.1 Binatia bacterium | reverse complement strand
GGCCTTCTCGAAGTTTTGAAAGAGCCAGACGAGGCCCCAGGGGTTGTAACCTGCCTGCGCACAAGTGTACGCACCTTTTTGATCGGCCGCCGATTCGACGGCCCGAGAAAAGTTCATCGTTTCGAGACCGCCTGCGATATTGAGCGCGCTGTTGACGATCCCGTTGTGCCCACCGCCCAGGAGGATTGACAGAACGGTCGCTCCGATCGCCAAGTTTTGATCTTTGCGACTCAGGTTTACGACGTCGTGATGGATGCTATGCGACGTCTCGTGGCATAGGACGCCGGCGAGCTCCTGCTGATTCTGCACGAACGTCATGAGCGAATCGGTCACATAGACGTTTCCGCCGGGTACCGAGAACGCATTCGGCGCTTTCTCATGGACCAGAATGAAGTGGAAGGGAAAGTCATACTGCTGATCGGCGGCGTGCGAGATGCGCGTGGCGATGGGGTTGAGGACGCGGTACCACGGGGAACTCGTCATGATCTCGCCCTTTTGCTCCAACTGGGCGTAGACTTGGGCGCCGATCTGCCGCTCGGTGTCGTCCGCCCGAGCAGGCGCAGCCGCGCCGAAGCACAGCGCTGCGATGGTCAGCGCCGCCGCAGCTTGCTTCAACATTGAGCGGCTTGGGTTGAGCATGCCACTCTTCTACCCCCTTTATCCACTTCCGGAAACGTTGCGAGCGTTCGAGATGTCCTTAGAGGAAGGTTAGCCGCGAGGCTGCGGCACAGGACGGTTGTTTTTGACCACCGAAGCCGCTCGCTCGCACCCGGCGGGTGTGATGTAATGGTAGCCTGTGACCTTCCCAAGGTCGACGCGCGGGTTCGATTCCCGCCACCCGCTCCAAAAACCGGCGACGTAGCCAAGTGGTAAGGCAGGGCTCTGCAAAAGCCCGATTCCCCAGTTCGAATCTGGGCGTCGCCTCGTTTCATCTTCTCAAATGTCCGAACGTACCAGCAGCCGGTCCGAGTCGAACCGTTTAGGCGCGCTCATCGTCGGCGGCTTGATTCTCACCGTTCTGGCCGTCGCACTCTTGAGCTCGCTCGTTGCCAAACGGCATCTCGACGAGGCGGCGAATGCACAGGTCGCGATTACAGTCGCCCAGCAGCGTCTGGACGATCTGCTGCGCGCGCAATTAAATGAAGAAGCCTCGCTGCGCGAGGCCTTGGCGACGCGGAAGTCGGGTGGAGACCCCTACGCCAACATGGACGACCAGTTTTCGCCCTTGATTGCGT
Source organism: Binatia bacterium (assembly GCA_035604635.1). Lineage (GTDB taxonomy): Bacteria > Vulcanimicrobiota > Vulcanimicrobiia > Vulcanimicrobiales > Vulcanimicrobiaceae > DATNIC01. The sequence goes on along the minus strand of DATNIC010000145.1, from coordinate 12,914 downwards.
CTCTGGACGCCGAGCTTCGCGGCGCCGGCCTGCCGCAGGCCTCGGTGCTTACGGCTGAGATCGTCCAAACGCACCGCGCCTGGGAGCAGGACGTCGCGCTTCCGCTGCGTTCCGGCGCTCCGGGTGCGAACCTCGACCAGCTGGAGGCCTACGGCAAGATTCTCGTCGACCGGTTTGAGACGCAGACCCTCAATCTGCGGGCGATGACGCAGGCGCGCATGAAAGACGTACAGGCCGAGCTGAGCGTGAAGATCGATCAGACGGTCGAGTACTCGGTCGCCTTCGTGATGATCTTCGCGCTTGCGGGAATCTTCTTGACGGTCCGCACCTCGATGGCTCGTGAACGCTTCGAACGCGAGCATTCGATCGTCGAAACGTTCGAAGATGCCTTGCGGGTCGGTTGGGACCCTTTGCCGCAAATGATGATCGGGACGTCGTATCTCTCGGCAACGGCCGAAGCGCAGGTCGGCGGCGATCTGATCGACATATGGCGCGTCGACGAAGAGCGCGGATTCGTCCTGATCGCGGATGTGAGCGGTAAGGGACTCGAGGCGGCGGTGAACACGGCCTTCGTCAAGTACGCGATTCGAACGCTCGCCGCGGATCTCGACGATCCGGCCGCGATCCTCGAGCGCTTCAACGAGCTTTTCATGCGGACCATCGACGACCCGCAACTCTTCGTCGACGTGTTTCTCGGCCTGTTCCACACGCGGACGGGGCAGCTCTCGTACGCGAGCGCGGGTCACGGCGGTGCGTTCTTGCGGCGTGCCGGAGCGGTCGAGATACTCGAACCGAGCGGACCGATCGTCGGCGTCGAGCGGAACGCGCGCTTCGAGCGTCGCGAGATCGGGTTGGAACCCGACGATGTGCTCGTCTTGACGACGGATGGCTTCACCGAAGCGCGCGATCAAAGCGGCGAACTATTAGGCGATGACAGCGCGCTTGCGCTGATTGCCTCGGCCCCCGAAACGCCGCAAGCATTGTGCGACCACTTGGTCGATGCGGTGACCGCGCGCGGCGGCGGCCGGGTCACCGACGACCTTGCGCTCTTAGCGATCGCTTTCGCTGCCGCGCAGGCTTCCGTGCGGATCGGGTGAACGAAAACAGCGTGTTGGCTCGCCGCATCATTCCGTGTCTGGATATCAAAGACGGCCGCGTCGTGAAAGGGATTCGCTTCGTCGATCTCGCCGATGCCGGAGATCCCGTCGCGCTCGCGCGCACCTATGAGGCGGCCGGCGCCGACGAGCTCGTTTTTCTCGACATCACGGCGACGGTCGAAGGCCGCAAGGCGACGCTCGACGTCGTTCGGGCGGTTGCGGCCGAGTTGACGATCCCATTTGCCGTCGGCGGAGGCGTTCGTTGTGTCGATGACGTCCGCCAACTCCTGCGCGCCGGTTGCGACAAAGTCTCGATCAACAGTGCCGCGTTGCGCGATCCGCAGATCGTCGCGGAGTCCTCTGCGATCTTCGGCCGGCAGTGCGTCGTCGTTGCGATCGACGCGCGCCGGACCGAGCAGGGCTTCGAAGTCGTCATCGACGGCGGTCGGACGCCGACGGGAAAGGACGCGATCGCGTGGGCCGTCGAGGCGGAGCGTCTGGGCGCGGGCGAGCTGCTCGTGACGAGCATCGACGCCGACGGGACGAAGACCGGTTTCGACATCGCGCTTACGCGGGCGATCCGCCGCGCAACGAAGCTTCCCGTCATTGCGTCGGGCGGTGCCGGTTCGATCGAGCATTTCGTCGAGGTCTTCGAAGAGGCCGAGGCCGATGCAGCGCTTGCCGCTTCACTCTTTCACTACGGTGAGATCCCAATCGAACGGCTGAAGAACGAGCTCACCCGGCACGGCATCGCGATTCGTCCTAAAGCCGTTCTTGCAAAATGACGCTCGACGAGCTGGCGTGGGACGACGAAGGGCTGGTTGCCGTAACGATCGTCGATGCGCGCGACAACAGCGTCCTCACACTCGCATATGCAAACCGAGACGCCGTCGAAGCGACGATGCGCACCGGAGCAACCCATCTTTGGAGCCGTTCGCGAAAAACACTATGGCACAAAGGCGGGACGTCGGGGAATACGCAGCGCGTCATATCCATCGACGTTGATTGCGACGGCGACGCGCTCGTCTATCGCGTGATCCCCGACGGCCCGGCCTGTCACACGGGCAACACATCGTGCTTCTACAGAAATCTGTGGACTGCGGATGACGCTTCGATCGTCGCCTCGATCGAAGCGCCGTCTCCGCCCGATTTCGAACGGGCGATTCGTCATCTCGTCGCGGTCATCGAGGAGCGGCGAGGTGCGTCTCCGGAGACGAGTTACGTCGCCAAGATGCTGGCGCGCGGCGTGGACGGGATCGCAAAAAAGATCGGCGAGGAAGCGACAGAGGTTGTGATCGCCGCCAAAAACGACGACCGCGGAGAGCTGATCTGGGAAGCCGCCGACCTGATTTTTCATACCCTGGTGATGCTCGCGCAGCGAAACGTCAATGTCGACGAGGTGGGTCGAGAATTACTTCGACGCGCAGCGCGCTAAAAAACCTGACCGACCTGGCCGGCGTAGGACCGGAGATGGCGAGGAAGCTCGTCGATCTGGGGATTACGAGCCCGGGGGAGCTGCTCGGCCACTTGCCGCGAGACTATAAGGACTGGCGCACGCCGGCGCCGATCGGTACGTTGCAGCCCGACGGCTCCGAGGTGATTGCGGTCGGCGAGATCACGAACGTCAGCGAGAGGCGCGCGCGGCTTCCCCTGGTGACCGCGCAGATCACAGACAAGAGCGGCACGCTGCTGGCGAAATGGTTCGGCCGGCGCCATCTCTTCGGCATGTTTCGCCCCGGCCAGCACCTCTTCGTGAGCGGCCGTCTGAACCGCGGAAAACTGTTCCCGGAGCTCAACGTGGTGGCGCATCGCGTCCTGGGGGATGACGGATATCGCGGAGAGATCGTCCCGGTCTATCCGGCGAGCGCTGAGATCAGCTCGCGCGTGTTGCGTTCGCTCATTGCGAAGAATCTGCGCGCCCTGGTCGCCGAGCGTCCCGACGTTCTCCCGCCGGCGATCGTCCGAAAGTTTCGTTTTCCGCCGCTCGAGCAGTCCTGGCATGAAATCCACGCACCGACCGATCTCGAGCGACTCGCGGCCGCGCGACGGCGCTTGGTCTTCGAAGAGTTCTTCGCGATTGCCCTCGCCGCGGCGCTCAAGCGAGCAGAACGCGAAGCGCGCGGCGGTGCGCCGCAGCTCCCGGCCGGCGCAAGAGCGTTCGCTGAATTCGAGGCCGGCCTGCCGTTCCCGTTGACGGCGGCGCAGCGGCGTGTCATCGAAGAGATTCGCAGCGACATGGTGCGAGCGAGCGCCATGAACCGGCTGTTGCAAGGGGACGTCGGTAGCGGCAAGACGCTGGTCGCTGCGGCCGCAATCGTCATGGCCGCTCGCGGCGGGATGCAGAGCGCCCTGATGGCGCCAACCGAAATCCTCGCGACCCAGCACGCGCACAAGCTAGCCCCGCTCTTGCTGCAGCACGGGATCGCCGTCGAGGTCTTGCTGGGCAGTCAGTCCGGTGGAGCCCGTCGCAACGCCGCCGATCGCCTGCGCAGCGGCGAGGCGGCGCTCGCCGTTGGAACCCACGCGCTGCTGACGGAAAGCGTCGAGTTTGCGCGTCTGGGCTTGGTTGTTATTGACGAGCAGCACCGCTTCGGGGTCGCGCAGCGCGCCGCGCTGCGCAGTAAGAGCCGCGAGCCGCACACGCTCTACATGACCGCGACGCCGATTCCACGGACACTGGCGCAGACCCGTTACGCGGATCTCGATCTCTCGATCATCGATGAGCTGCCGCCGGGCCGCACCCCAGTCGAGACGTTCGTTGTCCGCGCGAGCCGCAAGGCCGACGTCTACGAGTTCGTTCGTTTGAGCGTCGAGCGCGGGCAGCAGGCATACGTCGTAGCTCCTGCGATCGACGAGAGCGAAGACGGCGCGCTCACGAGCGCTTTGGCAGAAGCGGAGCGTCTCCGGCGCGACGAGTTCGCGGGTCTGCGCGTCGAGGTACTGCACGGGCGAATGGCCGGCCGCGACAAAGACCGCGTCATGCGGGACTTTGCGCAGGGCCGGACGCAAGTGCTGATCTCGACGACGGTCGTCGAGGTCGGCGTCGACGTCCCCAACGCCAGCGTGATGGTCATCTTGGATGCGCACCGGTACGGGCTCGCGCAGTTGCACCAGCTCCGCGGCCGCGTCGGACGGGGCGTCGCTCGATCCTTCTGTATCTTAGTTGCGCCGGACGGCGCCGCCGACGTGGAACGGCTCCAAATCCTCTCCGAGACGACCGACGGCTTTGCGATTGCGGAAGAAGATTTGCGCCTTCGTCGCGAAGGCGAATTCGCCGGGACCGCCCAGGCCGGCGTGAGCAACGGTACGATTGGTAACATCGTGCAGGATTTCGAATTGTACATGAAAGCCAAAGCGGAAGCTGACGCGATCGTTGCGTCCGACCCCGCGTTTACGAACGAACCACACCGCGGGTTGCGGACGCTGGTCGATTCCGTTGCCGTCGCGCGCGCCATGCTCGTCTCGTCATAATGGCCGACGGAATAGCCTTCGGCTTCGATTTCGACCATACGCTCGCCGTCGATCATGCGCTCGAGCGAGAAGCCTTTTACAAGCTTGCCGAAGAGCTGGGAGAACCGATCCCGCCGGAAGACGTTGCGCACAAGGCGCAGATCGACACCCTATTGGCCGATTTCCGAGCCGGTACGATCACGCTCGGCAATGTGGTAAAGCGATTCGTCGCGTCGCTTCACGACGTCCACGTGACCGACCGGGATGACTCGAATCGCTATCGCGAGATCTGCTATGAATTGGTCGGCACGCACGTCCAGCCGCTCCCCGGGGTGGGCGAGGTCCTGGCGCACCTCGAGCGCGTCGGATTCCCGCACGCGATCTTGACCAACGGCTGGAGCCCGCTGCAGGAGAAGAAGATCGCGACGATCGGGTTCCCGGGACCGATCCTGGTGAGCGATCTGATCGGCGCGGCGAAGCCCAGTCCGCGCGCGTTCGAGCGCCTCGTCGAGACGCTTGCCATCTCACCCGATTCGATTTGGTACGTCGGCGATAACCCGGTTGCGGATATCGGCGGCGCGCTCGCCGCCGGATTGCGCACAATTTGGATCGACCACGGCGAGCTGACTTATCCACAGAACCAGCCGCCTCCAACGATGCGCATCACCGATTTGCGCGAGCTCATTAACCGATTCCCAGGTCCCAATCGAGCGGTGGAGAAACGCGCATGATGCGAGTGACCGGCGGCAGCCTGCGCAGCAGGCGCGTCCATGCTCCTCGTGGACGTGCAGTCCGGCCGACCCCTGGTCGCGTGCGGGAGGCGCTCTTCTCGATCCTCGGCGACCAGATCCTCGACGCGCGCATCCTCGATCTTTTTGCCGGGACCGGAGCGCTCGGCTTTGAAGCGCTCTCGCGCGGGGCGGCGGCGGTGACGTTCGTTGAGGCGAACCGGCAAACCGCGGCTTCGATCGAACGAGCTGCGCGCTCGTTCGACCTCGCGCAGCGCACGCGCATTATCGTCCTTCCGGCAGAGCGTGCCGTACGAACGCTTACGGGCCGCTACGACGTCGTCTTCGCCGATCCGCCGTACGCAATGGGCGTCCCCGATACCGTCTTGCATGGTCTGGCGGCAGCCGGGCTCGTCGACGAGCGGACGACGATCGTTTTCGAACACTCGGGGCGTGCTGCTGCACCCGAGCTCACGGGCTTTGCCGTCACCCGCACCGAGCGCTACGGTGACGTCGCGCTCTCGTTCCTGAGGGTCGATGGCGACGGATAACGGCAAAATCGCACCGACGCCGCACGCGATCTATCCGGGATCGTTCGATCCGCCGACGTCTGGCCATCTTGACGTCATCCAGCGAGCCGCCGCAATCTTTCCCCGGGTGACCGTCGCGGTCTTAGTCAACCCCGCCAAGCGCGAGCCGATGTTCACGATCGAAGAACGCAAGGCGATGATCCGAGAGTGCGTCAGCGCACTGGCCCACGTCGACGTCATCGACTTCCGCGGCCTGCTCGCGGACTTCGTCAAAGCGCTCGACGCCGACGTCATCATCAAAGGGCTGCGAGTCGTATCCGATTTCGAGAACGAAATGTCGACGGCGCTCATGAACCGCTCGCTCTCCGACGTGGACACGATGTTTTTGATGTCGGATCAGAACTATTCGTTCGTCAGTTCCTCTCTGGTTAAAGAAGTGTTCTTCCTGGGTGGGGACGTCTCGGCGTACGTGCCGGACATCGTGCTGCGCTTCATGCAGGAAAAACGCGCCAAGCTGCGCTCGAAATAGACAGGGGGTCGAATGTCAATATATCGCGTGATCGATAAGTTGGAAGCCTACGTTCGTGAAGGAACGGTTTTGCCGCTCAAGTACCGGATCCTGAGCGAAGAGCGCCTCATGGAGTTCATCGAGAAGATGCGGGCGACGCTCCCCGAGGAAGTCGGCCGCGCCAAGATCATCGCCAACAACAAAGACCGAATCGTCCGCGAGGCCCAGGAGAAGGCACAGGCGATCGTGAGCGAGGCCAGCAGCGCGCACGAGCAGCTCATCGATCAAAACGATATCGTGCGTCAAGCGCGCACGACCGCGGAGATCGTGTTACGCGAAGCCGAGGAGCGGGCGGAGAAGATTCGCGCGGGCGCCGACGCGTACGCGGCGCAACTTCTGGCGGATCTCGACGCGCGCTTGAGCGCTGCGCTCGGGTCCGTCAAGAAGGGTATCGATGCGCTGGGGGCACCCAAGGGCACGCCCCTTGCCGACGCGGCTGCGAAGAGCAAGCGAAAAGCTGTCGAGCGCCGCGAGGCGGAGCAGACGCCGAGTGACACGGCACAACTCGAGTCGGTTGAAGTAACGCCTTAGCTGCTCGATCAGGGCCGTATGCAATACTCCATCGCACGGCCGCGCATACGGCCGGTCGTCTTGATCGTGCTGCTGTTCGCCGCTCTCGTCGGGATCCTCGCTGCGATTCCGGTCCCGTACTATCTCATCGGGCCGGGAACCGCGGTCGACCTCGGCAAGGCAATCGCCGTCGACCATCGTCCGCCGCCGCCGGAACGCTTCTACCTCACCGATGTCACGTTGCAGCACGCTTCGGTTCTGCTGCTCCCGGGTGCGCTCTTTCCGTACGTGAGGCTGGTCAAACAGGAAGCGATCGTCCCGCGCGGGATCGCGCCGAAGCGCTACGAGAACGTGATGACCGATGCGATGGGCGAAAGCCAAGACGTCGCAGCCGTCGTCGCTGAGCGCGCAGCGGGATATACGGTCGCGACGCCGCTGATTGAGGTCTTCGTCAGCGATTTCACGCAAGCTTCGAAGGCTGCGGGACTCCTCGAACCGGGCGACAGAATCGTCGCGGTCGCAGGTCGCCCAATTCACGCTGGGACCGAGATCGCCAAGATCATCACCGATCTGCCGGCCGGCGGACGCGTCCGGGTAGTGCTCGTACGGCGCGACGAAACCCTGACCCTCGACGTTCCGACGGTCGGAACGAGGGATGGTACGCGCTTCGGCATTATGGTCGGATCGCGCTACGCCAAACCGAACCTGCCGATCCCGGTCCGCTACACGATCGGGAACATCTCGGGCAGTTCGGGTGGATTGATGTTCGCGCTTGATATCTACCGCACGCTGCGCCGGAGCGGGCGGATCAGCGCGGTGAAGATCGCGGGGACAGGGACGATCGCGTACGACGGATCGGTGGGGCCGATCGAGGGTGCTCCGCAAAAGCTGATCGCCGCGAAACGCGCCGGTGCCCGTCTCTTTCTGTGCCCCAAGGAGAACTATCATGACATCGCGGGGGAACGAGAAGTCCGGGTCATCCCCGTCGGCTCGTTCCGCGACGCCGTCCGCGCTATCCAAGCTACGTAATCTCGCGCGGATCGGGCCGGGGGTTGTCTCCGGCGCGTCCGACAACGATCCCACGACGGTCGCGACCCTAGCAGTCGTCGGATCGACGACGATCTACGCGCTCTCGTGGCTGGTCGTCCTCGTGATTCCGATGCTGGTCGTCGTGCAGGCGATCAGCGCGGCAGTCGGGGCAGTCTGCCGCACGGGGCTCGAAGACCTGGTCCGGGCTCACTATGGCCGCCGCTGGGCAGTGATCGTCTTGGCCGCGATCCTTGCCGTCAACGTGCTGACATTGGCCGCCGATCTCGAGGGCGGCGCAGCGGCACTCAATCTGCTAACCGGGATTCGGCCCGAGTGGTTCATCTTACCGTTCGCGCTCGCCGTCGCCGCGTTGTTGGTGTACGGGAGCCACCAGTGGATCGAACGCGTGCTGCAGTATGTAGTCTTGATTTTTCTCGCGTACATCGTGGCGGCGTTCATGGCGCGTCCGGACTGGTCGAAGGTCGTGCACGACACATTTGCCCCGCATCTGTCGCTCGGAAAAGATTACGTCGCCGGCGCGCTCGCACTCCTGGGGACGACGTTGACGAGCTACGCATACGTGTGGGAGACGATCGAGGTCGCACAAGAGCGGCCGCCGATTCGACGGCTCGGCCTCGTCCAGGTCGATGCGGCGCTGGGCATGATCGGAGCCGGCGTCAGCTTTTGGTTTATCCTGATTGCGACCGGGGCGACCCTCGGCGTCCACCACAAAGTGGTACAGACGGCGCAGGACGCCGCTGCGGCGCTCGCGCCCCTTGCAGGGCCGCACGCAGCGATGCTCTTCGGCATCGGCCTCCTCGCGTCGGCGTTGATCGCCGTCCCGGTCCTCGCCGGGACGTCGGCCTACGTCATTGCGGAAATGTTCGGCTGGCGCCGGAGTCTTGACGCGAAATTCGCGCGGGCGCGCGGTTTCTATGTATCACTGCTGCTGTCGCTCGCCGTATCGACGGGCATCGCTTATGCGTGGAACGATCCGATTCAGATTCTCTTTTACAGCGGGATCGCGGGCGGTCTCGGGACGCCGATCACGCTCGTGTTCATGATGCTGATCGCGCACAATCGCGAGGTCATGCATAAGCACGCGATTGGCGGGGCGCTTGCGGCAGGCGGCTGGATCGTCACCGCGATCGTCATTGCTGCGTGCGCCGTCTACCTCTTCCAGGTCGCGACCGGTGGGGGCGGTTAGACCGGCGGCGCTTCGACGTTGTGTGCAAACGCCTCGAGTCGTGCCCGGTCGAGCGAGCGAACGCGGCCGCGATCGAGCTCGACGGCATTCGCGTTTTTCAGCCGTAAGAGCGCTCGAGCCGCCATGTCGCGGACCGTCCCGGCGGCGGCCGCAATCTGCGCCTGCGAAAGGTTTTCGACACCCGGTAATCCGGTCGCCATCCCGCTTGCGGTGGGCGCGTACGAGAGCAAAAACTTCGCGACGCGCTGCAGCACATGCGCGAATGCGAGGTCGGCGATCGTGTCGATCGAACGCCGGCGCGCTTGCGACGCAGCGGTGAGGAAGCCCAGCGCGAGCTCGTTGTCGTTGCGACATGCGTGGATGACAGCTTCGCTTGGAATCAAGACGATCGTCGCATCGGTCAACGCCTCGGCGCGCGTCGTCGCACCGCCACCATCGAAGACGCCCGTCTCGTTGAGTGAGTCGTGCGTGAGCCGCTCGCCGATCGATTGCGTCTTGCCGTCCGGCGAGAGGAGGGTTAGGACGGCCTTGCCGCCACGGACGAACGCGAGGTACGGCCAGGTCTCACCTTCATCGAAGACCGTCTCGCCGGCGCGATAGGAGCGCTCGGTCGCAAGCGTGGCGAGCTCCTTGATCGTCGACGCCTTCGCGTTTTGAAACGGCGGCGCATGCGAAAGGAACGTCTCGGTGTCGGCCTGTTCGTCGATCCGCTCGAGCCGAACGGTCCAGCGCCCGGAACCTAAATTGCGCGCGTCCCACGAGACCCGTCCCGGCCGCTGTACGGCGAGTTCGTTGCGTAAGGCGCGCGGGTCGCTCTCCTCGTTGAGCTCGAGGATTCCGCCGAGGGGGAGCTTGTCGAATGCCTCCAGGATAGCGCCCGTGCGACGCGCGTAGGGAAGCGCTCGAACGTCGATGGTGATTGCGGCTGCACGGACCGTCGGCATCGCCGGACCTCTTACACCCGAGCTCGAAAAAGCCATGCTTACTATGCCCCGGCCTATCATGCGCGTGCTGGACGTCCTGGCAGTCGCAATCATCGCCTTGGCGATCTACCGCTTCGCATTCCCGCGCAGCGGCGCGCCGTTTCCGGCCAAACCGGCCCCCTCCCTCACGCTCGCGGCAATGTCGGGCGGGACATTTTCGCTTGCAGGCCTGCGCGGGCATGTGGTTTTTCTCGATTTTTGGGCTTCATGGTGCGAGCCGTGCAAGCAGTCGCTGCCGCTCGTCGAGCGGTTCGCAGCAGCTCATCCCGAAGCGATCGTCGTTTCGGTCGACGCGGGAGAAGATCCGAGAATCGCCCGTCTCTACGCGCGCGCGCATGCGATTCGCAACGTCGTCTTCGACCCGGACATGAAAGCTGCGGACGCATTCGCGGTGGAGGGATTCCCCACGATGATCGCCGTCGATGCGGACGGCATCGAACGCGCGAAGTGGCCCGGTTTCAATCCGTCGATCGAATCGCTGATGGATCGCGCGCTCACGAGTTACGCGAAACCAAAGAGGGCATCGTGGCTTCCGAGCGCTGAGGCGGCGACCCCGCTCACCATCGCGATCGACGGCGATCCCAACACGCTGGATACGATCCTCCAGACGCCCTACGGATGGCAGCTGGCGCCCTTGACGCAAGGCTATCTCTTTACGGTCGACGATCGGGGGACGCTCGTCTCCGATCTCGCGCTTACGCTCCCGACGAAGCGCAACGGCGGGATCTCCGCCGACGGGCGGACGATCCGCTACCGGCTGCGCCCGGCGCGATGGTCCGACGGCGCGCCCTTCGAGGCGAGCGACGTCTCCTTCACGGTCGATGCATTACGCAACCCGCGCACGAGCGTCCCGGACCGGTCGACGGTCGCGCAAATCGAACGCGTCGACGTCGTTGGCCCGCACGAGCTTGCCGTCCGTTTGCGCGCGCCGTCGGCAGGCTTCGTGGCATCGTTCTTGACGCTGGGGGCCAACGATCCGTTCGCCATCCTGCCCCGTCACGTTGTGGGATCGTTCGCATCGCTCGATCGCAGCCCGCTCGATGCGCAAACGATCGGCCTAGGGCCGTACCGTCTGCGCCGTTGGCAGCGCGGTGCGTCGCTCATCTTCGAGCGCAACCCGCACTATTGGCGCGGCCCCGCGCATCTCGACGAGATTCGCGTCAACGTCGTCGCCGATGCCGGGACGCGCTTGACTCAAATCCGGACGGGCGAACTCGACAACGCGAATCTCTCCGGCTCGCTGCTCGATCGTGCCCGCGATCTTCCCGGTGTACGCGTCATCGAGAAGACCACGAACATTGTCGATTACCTTCAGTGCAACATGCGGTCTGCCGCGCTCCGGCCGCTCGCCGTCCGGCGTGCGATCGCGGCAGCGCTGGACCGTCGCAAGCTTGCCGTCGCGGTCTATCGGAATCTGGAGGAGCCGACCGATTCGGACCAGCTCGAGACGCGGTACCGGGCGCGATTGCGTCTTCCGCCGTACGATCCGGCGGCCGCGCGCCGGGAACTGGGGGATCGCGTGCCGGTGCATCTGGAGCTCTCCGTGGCCGGGACCTGGCGTTCGAGTTCGGCCGCTGCGCTGCAAATCGCCGACGATCTGCGCCGCGCCGGGATCGAAGCGACGATCCACTCTTACACGACGAGCGTGTTTTGGGGGCCCAAAGACGCGGGCGGCATCCTCGACTCCGGCCGCTACGACATCGCGTTGACGTCTTGGTCGCCGAGCCTTGATCCGGATCGCTCGTACTTGTTCGGCTGCATCGCCCGTCCGCCCGGGGGCGGCAACTCGATGGCATACTGTAATCCTGCCTTCGATCGTGCCGAACGGCGCGGCATGCGCAGCTACGACGAGGCTGCGCGCGCTCGCGCCTATCAGGATGCCGGCGATATCTTAGTACGGGACGTGCCCGTCATTCCGATCGGCTTCGAACGCAACGCCTACGCGGTCAGTCCGCGTTTTGCAAATTTCAAACCAAACGTTCTAGGACGTGACTATTGGAACGCTTGGGAATGGGAACTCCGCACGTAACCTTATTCTCCGGTAAAATGCGGAGCACGCTTTTCGAAGAAGGCGGTGATGCCTTCGCGCGCGTCGTCGGTGTTGAAGAGCGCCCCGAAGTGAAGCGCCTCGGTCTCGAGTGCGGATCCGGTCGCGGCTTGCTGCAAGCCTTCGTCGATCGAACGCTTCACGGCGGCGATCGCAAGCGGCGCCTTGGAAGCGATGAGTTTTGCGATGCGCTGGGCCTCTGCGAGCAACCCGTCTTTCGGAGTGATGCGCTGAATCAGGCCGCAGCGCAGCGCTTCCTGTGCGTCGATCTGCTCGGCGCTCAGACAGAGGTACATCGCCATTCCTCGGCCGAGCAGACGCGCCGTTCGCTGCGTCCCGCCGAAGCCGGGCATGAGCCCGAGGTTGACTTCCGGCTGACTGAACTTCGCGTGCTCGGCCGCGATCCGAATGTCGGCCGCCATCGCGAGCTCCATCCCGCCGCCGAGGGCGAAGCCGTTGATCGCCGCGATGATCGGCGTCCCCATTTCTTCCATCAGCAGCGTCAAATGCTGCCCGTGTCGCGCGAGCGCGGAACCTTTAAGTGCGCTCTTAACGTCCTTAAAGCCCGCGATGTCCGCGCCGGCGCAGAAGGCGCGCTCCCCGGCCCCGGTCAGCACGACCGCGCGGGTAGAACGATCCGCCTCGAGCAAGACGAATGCATCGCGCAGCTCGCCGATCATCTGATGATCAAGGGCGTTCAGATGCGCCGGCCGGTTCAGCGTGACTGTCGCGACGTGGTTCGCCTCGTCTCGTTCGACGGTGATC
>DATNIC010000144.1:0-4946 GCA_035604635.1 Binatia bacterium | reverse complement strand
CACCCGTTGGACTCGCGACGCTGGGCAACGCCGGGCCTCACGGCTTCTCGGAAATCGTCTACGCGTTTAGTTCGAGCGCGGTCGGGAACGGCAGCGCGTTCGGAGGCCTCGGATCGAATGTGTTCTACAATCTCGTCCTTGGGCTCGTGATGCTGGCGGGACGCTACCTGCCGATGATCCCCACGCTCGCGCTGGCCGGGGCGATCGCCGCCCAACCGCTACGGCCCTCGACGCGCGGGACATTCAGGACCGACTCCTTCCTCTTTATGCTCTTACTGGTCGGGGTCGCGCTCATCGACTCCGCGCTGATCTTCTTGCCCGCCGACACGCTCGGGCCGATCGCCGAACAGCTCCTCTTGGCGGCGGGGAAGACGTTCTAGCACCAGCCGAACGGATGATCCACTCGGCGGATGTTCGCGCTCGGTGACGCGCGCTACAATTGGACGGTGATGCCTACGAACGAACTAGGCCCCGCCCTTGCCGCCGCGATCATTGCGCTGATCGTCGTGCGGAACGCGTACTTCCTCAACCCGACGCCGCAGCGGTCAAGATCGAACGGAAAGCGAATCGCCTAAGATAGAGGTGCCTCCTCAGAGCGCCGAAGAGCGGGTCGCTTCGCTGGTCATCGCGATCCTCTTGATCGCACTTTCCTCGGTTGCGATCGTCTTGGCGGTCTTCCATCCATGGACTCGTTGATGACACGCTGGTTCGTCTGGATCTATAGTGCCATCGCGGTCGCGTTCGTCGTCGAACTAGCGATACACCGCCTGCATTAACAGCCTTTAACTCCTGCGCGAGGCGAGGAAGACCGCGACTCGCCGTCGGATTCGAGGCTCGGCGCGATGCAGAATATACTACCGCCGCGGATCTCGCTTCGACGCCTGAGATTCGGCCTCTCCGACCTCGCGGTCATCTTAGGCGCGCTTGCGATCCTCGCCGTCATCGCCAAAGTCGGAGCGGGAGCGTTCGTCGGGTTCACGCCGCCGAAGAACGTTCCGTCCGTCAGCCTCGACCCGAGAAACCTTCCTTACTATGCGGGCCGGTCGACGCTGCGCATGTTCGTCGCACTCGCTGCGTCCTTCGTGTTCACGTTCGCCTATGGCTACGTGGCGGCGCGCAGCAAATACGCCGAGCGCGTTCTCATTCCGCTGCTCGACATCTTGCAGTCGGTCCCGGTTCTAGGCTTCCTCTCGATCACGGTAACCGGCTTTATCGCGCTATTCCCGGGGAGTCTGCTGGGGCTCGAGTGCGCATCGATCTTTGCGATCTTTACGAGCCAAGCTTGGAATATGGCGTTCTCGTTCTATCAGACGCTACGCACGCTGCCGCAGGATTTGGTCGAAGCGACCGAATCCTATCGCCTGCCGGCGTGGCAACGCTTCGTGCAACTCGAGGTCCCGGCGAGCATGATCGGACTGGTCTGGAACGCGATGATGAGCTTCGGCGGCGGCTGGTTCTTTCTCGCGGCGAGCGAGGCGATCAGCGTCCTCAATCAGTCATACACGCTGCCCGGGATCGGATCGTACGTCGCCGCGGCCGTCAGCGCGCAGGACATGCACGCCCTGGGCTGGGCCGTTCTGACGATGGCGTTCACGATCGTTCTGATCGATCAACTCTTCTGGCGGCCGGTCGTCGCATGGGCGGACAAGTTCCGCCTGGAGCAAAGCGCCGCCGCCGAAGCTCCGCAATCGTGGGTCTTCGACCTCTTTCGGTCGTCACGCGTCCCGCATGCGATCGAGCGAATCTGGTCGCCGGCCGGCGATGCACTGACGTTCGCGCTTTCCTCGGTGACGGCCGTTCGCCCGATGCGAATCGTCGACCCGCGCGTCGAGCGCATCGTCAACCAGCTCTATCTAGCCGCGTTGATCGTCATCGTCGCAGGACTCATCGGGTTAGGAATTCACTTCATCCTGACGACGGTCGGCTTTGTCGAGATCTCGAAAGTCATCGCGCTCGGGGCTGCGACGTTGCTGCGCGTCGCGGTCCTGCTGACGTTGGCGACGCTCGTGTGGACGCCGATCGGCGTCGTCATCGGACTCAATCCTCGATTGACCCGCATGCTCCAGCCGGTCGCGCTCTTCTGCGCATCGTTCCCCGCGAACTTCATCTTCCCGTTTGCAACCTTGGCCTTCATCACGTACCACGTCAACATCAACTACGGCAGCATCATCCTGATGGCGCTGGGGGCGCAGTGGTACATCCTCTTCAACACGATCGCCGGCGCCGCGAGCATTCCGACCGACCTGCGCGAGATGGCCGACGACATCGGGTTGCGCGGCTGGAGCCGCTGGCGAAGGCTGATCGTACCGGGGATCTTTTCGTCGTGGGTAACCGGCGGAATCACGGCGAGCGGCGGCGCTTGGAATGCGAGCATCGTCTCGGAAATCGTGACGTGGGGACACACGACGTTGACGGCGGCCGGCCTGGGATCGTACATCGCCGATGCGACCGGAAAGGGCGATTGGCCGCGCATCACGCTAGGCGTCGGGATGATGAGCGTCTACGTCGTCGCAGTCAATCGGATCTTTTGGCGTAAACTCTACGCACTTGCGGAGAAGAAGTATCACCTATGAGCGCACAAGGCTTGGTCGAAGTCGAAAGCTGCTGTAAATCGTTCCCGCATCCCGAGGGGAAGAGCGAGTTCACCGTCCTCGACAACATCAGCGTCAGCGTCGAGCCGGGCGAAGTCGTCGCCCTGCTGGGACGCAGCGGAAGCGGCAAGAGCACGCTCCTGCGGATCATGGCCGGACTCATCCCGGCCTCGAGCGGCAAAGTGTTCAGTGACGGAAAGCCGCTGACCGGCCCAAATCCCGATGTCGCGATGGTTTTTCAATCGTTTGCGCTCTTGCCGTGGCTGACGGTCATCGAGAACGTCGAAGTCGGATTGGAGGCCCACGGCGTCGGACGGATGGAACGGACGAAACGCGCGCTCAAAGCGATCGACCTCGTCGGCTTGGACGGCTTCGAGAGCGCCTATCCAAAAGAACTCTCCGGCGGAATGAAACAGCGTGTCGGTTTCGCGCGTGCCCTCGTCGTCGAGCCGAAGGTTCTCTTCTTGGACGAGCCGTTCAGCGCACTCGACGTGCTGACCGCCGAAAACCTGCGCGGAGAAATCGACGACCTCTGGAACGCGGGGACGTTTCCCGCGAAAAGCATCTTGCTTGTCACCCACAACATCGAAGAGGCGGTTTTCCTCGCCGACCGGATCATCGTCCTCGGCACAAATCCCGGGCGGATCCGGGGCGAGGTGAAAGTCGATCTGCCCCGGCCGCACGACCGCACGAGGCCCGAATTCAAGGAGCTCGTGGAGCACCTGTACGCGATCATGACCAATCCGACAATGAATATCGAGGTCGTCCCGGCGCATGCGAGTCAGGTCCCGCAGCGGAAGCCGTCACGGTCACCGTACGCCGAGCCTCTTCCGCACGTCCGCGTTGGGACGATCAGCGGTCTGCTCGAGCTGCTCGTAGAGCACGATAGGGATCGACACGAAATTGCCCGTGTCGCCGAACGGCTCTCGCTGCCGATCGACGACCTGCTTCCGATTCTCGACGCAGCCGGGTTGCTTGGCTTTGCGATCGTAGCGGACGGCATCGTTCACGTCAGCGACGTCGGGCGAGACTTCGCCACGACGACAATCCTGCGCAGCAAGGAACTCTTCCGACACCAAGTCCTCGAGCACGTCCCGTTGGTCGCGACGATGTCCAAGACGCTGCGAGAAAAGCAGAACGGATCGATGCGTGCTGACTTTTTCCTAGACCTGCTTGACGAATATTATCCGGCTGACGAGGCACGACGCCAATTCGCGACCGCGGTCGACTGGGGCCGTTACGCCGAGCTCTTCGAATACGACGCCGCAGAAGAACTTCTTACAATCTCCGACGCGGCGCACAGCGCGCTTTAGCTAGATCGCCGCTGCGGCCGAACTTGGAAGCAACGTCCGTGCGCGGATGTGAACGTCCTCGAGGACCCATGGTTGGTGTGCCGTTTCGGCGATTGCCTCGATCACGGTGCCGCGGGTGAGCAGTAGCGCGTCGCGATGGTGTTTCAGCTGGCAGACGCGATCGGTAGCCGTCCCAGTCTCGAGCGCCTCGTGGTGCAACATGACCAAGCTCTTCGCCGGATCGACGGCCAGTACAACGGCATGAATCACCATGCGCGACCGTTCTGCGGCGATCGACGGCGCGGGCCAGCCAACAGCAAGCGCTACGACGAGCGCGATGCCGAAGTAGGTTTTCCAATAAAGGGCTGTCGTCGGAGCCGTCATGGCTGCCGCCTTTGGCTGAGGGCTAGTGCGCGGGGTAGTCCCGCCCTACGATCACCGTAACGTCACTGGGAGTCGTTGTCAACGCGGCAGTGTCAATTTTCAGTGCGGCGGCCGGGAACCCGAGCTCGCTTCGGACCTTGTCGCCTACGAATGGGCGATCCGGTCTGGCATGGATCTCGGTCGTTTCGTAGCCGAATGAATCGGCGTCACGGACGGCATCGACGACGAAGCCATGAGACTGAAGCGCCTGCGCAACCTTTGAAGCGAGGCCGTGCTCGCCGCTCCCGTTCTCGACCGTCACGTGAACGCTGTTGGGAGCGATCGCAGCGAGCGCCCCGGACGGTACGGCGGCGGGAGTCGCCTCCGGACCAAACAGCCTGGCAACGAGCTGCGCCTTTGCTTTGTCGTCCGGGATGATCACGTTGCCTGCCAGCGGGAGATCCTTGTCAGCGACGTACGGGATCTGCTCCGTCTTTATCGACGCCAAATTGATACTCGAGAAGTCCGTCGCGAGGCTCAGCTCTTCTTGCGGCGTGAAGTCCGTCTCGATATCCTTTCGCATGACGGCGAGCAGCGACTGGATGTGCGTCAGCGTGTTGAGCTGGTTGTGCTCGAGCGTGTCGATGATCGCGCGCGTAACCTGTTGCTGCCGCATGATGCGGCATGGGTCGCTGCACCA
>DATNIC010000143.1:0-2543 GCA_035604635.1 Binatia bacterium | reverse complement strand
CGTACGCATATTCCGAGACACCGTGCTTTACTTCGTGGCTTCCTGCGATCGCGAGGATCGGATCATGCCCGCAGCTCACCAGAACCGGGCATGGTTTACCTGCCGCATAATATTTCTCGCGAATCTGCCGTCCGTGCTTGCCCGGCGAGATCCAAATCCCGGCCGTATTCTTCGAATGGACTTCGACACGGTACGTCGCGGCGTTGATCCAATCGGTCTCGGGATCGCGCATCACGACGATGTCACCGGTCCCGATGTAACGGCCGCCGTCGTGCTCGTGCACCCATGGGACCGGAAATTTCAGCAGATCGACACTGTCGTCGCTGTCGATGTTCTCGAGAATCGGCCCGGCTTCGACCACGCGCGGCGGGATGAGTTGATGCGTCTTCATCTTGTCGCGTAACATTCTCACGAGATCGAGCGCCGTCCGAGGTTCGGGTAGGCCGAGCGAAATCGCCAGCCGCTTCGCGGAGTTCGTCTGCCCCGAAAGGACGCGGTACCCCGCCGGATAGCCGGGGACACGATCGAAGAGGACCGCCGGCGCATTGGACCGCTTGTGGTTGACCACCTCGGCGATCCCGCCCATCTCGTGCTTCCAATCGACGCCATCGAAGTGAACGACCTCGCCCGCAGCCTCGATGCGCTCGAGGAAATCGCGTAAGTCTCGGATCGGTTGTCGGCGCCCTACGCTCGAACGCTCGAGTAATTCCATCGGACGTTACCTCCTGCGGCCCTAAGGCCCTGAAGCGTTATACGGGTCCAGGACGTTTGCCGCCTGTGTCCTATTATGGCGAAGAGCTCCGCTGTCCGAGGTCCCCGATGACGGTTACGCACGCCGGCGAATTGCGCGAACGCCTTGCGCTCTACAGCCGCAACAAACTCAAGCTGGGCGTCTTTGGCCCAAATATGTCGTCGGGGATCGCACTCACCAAGATTCCCGGGCGTTGGTCGGGCTCATGGGAGGACAACCTGCGACTCGCGCAGCTGCTCGACGGCGCCGGGATCGAGTTCATGCTCCCGGTCGCGCGCTGGAAAGGAAACCAGGGTGCGACCAATCCCCAAGCGGCGACGCTCGAGACGATCACGTGGGCCTGCGGGCTCCTTGCGCAGACCAAACGCATCACCGTCTTTGGGACGGTTCACGTCCCGCTCGTCCATCCGGTCTTCGCCGCGAAGCAATTCGTCACGGCCGACCACATCAGTCGCGGACGCTTCGGCCTGAACATCGTCGCCGGTTGGAATCAGGACGAGTTCGACATGTTCGGCGCCGAGCAGCGCGAACACGACGTTCGCTACGAATACGGCGCTGAATGGCTGAGCGTCGTGCGGCAGCTCTGGGAGCGCGACGACACGTTCGATTTCAACGGGCATTTCATCCGGCTCAAAGGCGTCCAAGCGCAGCCCAAGCCCTACGGCGGGACGCGGCCTATTATGATGAACGCCGGCGGTTCGGTAACCGGCCGCGCATTCGCAACCCAGAACTGCGACTTCCTGTTCGCGACGATACGCTCGCTCGAACAATCCGAAGCCGAGATCCGCGACGCGAGGGAACGAGCGCGCGAACTGGGGCGCGACGATTTCTTGGGCGTCTTCACCACCGCGAGCGTGGTCTGCCGGCCGACGCAGCGCGAGGCCGAGGCATTCTTCCGCTACTATGCCGAGGAGGAGGCGGACTTCGACGCGGTGCGCCACATGTTGACCGTCGCGAACGGCTCGACCAGCTTCCGCCCCGAGGTCTTCGATCGCATGCGCGTGCGGATCGCCGCGGGCTACGGCGGCCACGTGATCGTCGGCGACCCGGACCGGGTCGCAGCCGAGCTCGCAAAGCTCAGCGAGATCGGGTTCACGGGGGTCGCGTGCGGTCTCGTCGACTACCTCGCCGAGTATCCCTATTTCATCGCCGAGGTGCTGCCGCGACTCGAACGCGCCGGCCTACGTGAAAGGGACTAGCCTCGATTTCGGGCCCCGACGTACTCATCGAAGCGCTTAAACCATTCCTCGATGAGCGACTCGTCCGTGCAGTCCAGCGTGATGCCGGCGTCGGCTGCCGCCTTGCGCAGCAGCCTGACGATCCGCTGGTTCCGGAGCCGGCCGAACTTGTAGCGCTTCGCCCGGCGGGCGCATTCTAGGGCGTCCGCGCGCAAGACGTCCTCGACCGGCTCCGGCAGAATCACAACAGAGAGTATAACCTATCGAGCCTGGGACCGGACCACCAGCGGCGCATTCAATTTGAGCTGGACCTGCGCGCCCTGCGGGACGTCGATGTTGGACGACGAGTTGGCCGCCAGAAGCGCGCCGCCCGCGACGCCGACGAGACCGCCAAGATTGGTCCCGATGGCCTTGCCGATAATGTTCCCGACAACCATGCCGCCGAGAACCTGTCCGGCCGCCTGCACGTAATTGGTCTGCTTGTGCGATCCCACGCCGATGACTTCGGCGTCGATCGGCGCCGTCGTCCCATCGCCGAAGGTGATCGTGTCGACGTTCAGCTTCAAGTGAGCCTTACGGCCCGTGACGTTAGACCGCGCCACTTCCGAAAGATG
>DATNIC010000142.1:0-24016 GCA_035604635.1 Binatia bacterium | reverse complement strand
AGCTCTTCGGCGGTCCGTCCGCCCAGCATGACCGCAAGCCGCGCTTTCAAGTACGCTTCGCTCAAATTGCGCCGCTCCCGCGAGGGCAATTGTTCGGTTAAACCCAGCGCCGGCCCGTGGGGAACGATCGTGACTTTTTGCACGGGATCCGCGCCCGGCGTGAGCCACGCGACGAGCGTGTGTCCGGACTCGTGATACGCGACGATCCGACGGTCTTCCGGATCGACGAGCTGGGGATGAACGGCGCCCAGGCGGACTTTGTCCAGTGCCTCTTCGAAATCGGCCATCGTTACCGCCGAATGGTTGCGGCGCGCTGCAGTTAGCGCCGCTTCGTTGCAAAGATTGGCGAGATCCGCGCCGCTCGTCCCCATCGTCATGGCGGCGAGCGTTTTCACGTCGACGTCGTCGGCAAGGCGCAACTCGCGCATGTGGATGCGCAAGATTCCCTCGCGTCCGTCGCGATCGGGCACGTCGATCGTCACCTGACGGTCGAACCGCCCCGGCCGCAGCAGAGCGGGGTCGAGGACATCGGGCCGGTTCGTCGCCGCGATCACGATGAGGTTGACCCGCGGATCGAAGCCGTCCAGCTCGCCTAAGAGCTGGTTGAGCGTTTGCTCGCGCTCGTCGTTGACGGTCCCGACCCCGGCTCCGCGGCGCCGTCCGACTGCGTCGATTTCGTCGATGAAGATGATCGCCGGCGCGGCTTTCTTTGCTTGATCGAAAAGATCGCGCACGCGGCTCGCACCAACGCCGACAAACATCTCGACGAACTCGGACGCGTTCAAACTGAAGAATGGCACGCCCGCTTCGCCGGCAACCGCCCGCGCCAATAAGGTCTTGCCGGTCCCCGGCGCTCCCACGAGCAGCACGCCTTTGGGAATGTGCGCGCCCAGCGCGTGGTACTTGCCCGGGTTTTTGAGGAAGTCGACTTCCTCTTCGAGCTCCGCCTTGGCTTCGTCGGCGTCGGCGACGTCGTCGAACGTCACCTTCGGCTGGTCGGAAGTGTAACGTTGCGGTTTCGCGCGGCCGAAGTTGAACAGGGACGCCGTGCCCGATCCCCCCGCCCGTTGCATGATGAAGATGAAGAACGCCAACAGCAGCAGACCGGGAAGCCAGGCCAGCAAAGCGCCGAGCCAGGATGGAGCGTTCGGCGTTACGCTGACCGTGACGTTGCGGGACTCGAGCAGCGGCATCAGCCCGGGATCGCCGATCGCTTGCGGATAGGTGGTGAAAAACGTCGTGTAGCTGCCCGGAGTCGCCGAAGGCTGCGGCTGCGCGACGTAGGGCTTCGCAAAGCTTCCGCTGATCAGATCGCCGGTGATTTGGACCTTGGCAACGTTGCCGTCGCGAACTTGTGTCAGCATCGTGGTATACGGGATCGCAATCGTGTCCGCGCCGGGGTGGGCGAAGAATGCGATGGCATTCCAAGCGAGGAGCAGCATGACGAGCGCAATCCACCAGTTCGGTAGACGCTTGGGCTGCGGTCCGCCGGGCTTCGTTTCCATCTACTCCTCGGTTTGCGCTTTCCAGAACTCCCAGGGGCGGCGGTACGTCGGGTCGCGGTCGGTGCCGCGCAATTTGACCTCGCCGGCCGTAAGGAACGTGATCGGCTTTCCCATCCGCATCGCATCCATTTGCAGTTTCGCGTTGACCTCGGTGTAATAGGCGCGGAAAACCGCTTCGCGCAACGATGCGCCGGTTGCGACCGAGCCGTGGCCGCGCATCAGCGCGACGGGCGCATCGCCTTGCTTCTTGGCGAGGGCGCGGCCGAGTTCCATGTTGCGGATCAACAGATCCGTGTCGCCGGCGACGTCCTGGGTGTCGAAGAGCGCGACACCCTCACCTAGGAACGACCCGACGTGGCAGACGGGCCGCAGCTCGACTCCGGTCACGCTGTATGGGATGACCGCGTGCGAATGGCTGTGTACGACGCCGCCGACGTCGGGCCGCGCGGCGTACGCCGCCGCATGTATCCACAGCTCCGAATAGAGCTTGCGGCCGTTCGCGTTGAGGGCCTTGCCCTCGAGATCGAACGTGACGATGTCGTCATGCGTGACGATGCCGGGCGCCATGTGACGCGCGAGCAGAAATTGCCTGGGATTCTCATCGTCGCGCGCGCTGACGTGCCCGTATGCGTCGAGGACACCCTCGTGGTAGAGGATATGGTTGGCGGTAACGAGGTCGTCGAGGAGAGTTTGAGAGGGCATCGGCTATTTCACGTGCTCCAGAAAGTGTTGAACGTCCCGGTTAAACTGCTGCGGATCTTGCAGGAACGAAAAATGGCTCACGTCGGGCTGCAAAAGCAGTCCCGCGCCGGGGATTTGAGCAGCCATGAATTCCGTGTTTTCTCGTTTTATTGCCTCGTCGTGATCCGCGTCGACGATCCACGTCGGGACGGTGATGCCGTGGAGCTGCTCGGCGGTCCAGTGGGGTTGCGTCGCCCACATCTTCTCGATCTGGCTCACGAACGACGCGTACTGGGTCGGCGTCGGTGAGAGGTGCTCGTATTCTTTCTGCGCCCGCGCGATGAAGGCGGTGAAGACGGGACTCTTATCGATGTCCTTTACCGCGCTCGGATCGGAGTTGGCGGCGAACGCGAACAGTTTGGTCAAGCGCCCGGGATGATGGAGCGCGATATCCAAACCGATGATCGCACCGTCACTCCAGCCGACGATCGCGGCCTTGCGAACCCTCAGAAAATCCATTAGGCCGAGCACGTCGGACGCCATGAGATCGTAACCGTACGGCTGGGCATTGCGCGTGCTCCGGCCGTGCCCGCGGCTGTCCATCACGATGACGCGATAGTGGGGCGAGAGCGCCGGGACGAGCTTGCCCCAATAGTTCGCGTTCGCGAGCCCGCCGTGCAGGAGAATCACCGGTTCGCCGGCGCCAAAGGTCGCGTACCAGACTTTGATCCCGTTGACCGGGGCGTAGCCGCTCTGCGTCGCCGGCGGTAAGGCCGGCGTCGGCGGCAGCGTCATCCACAGGAGCGCCGCGAGAACTACGGGTGCGACCAAATAATCTCGTTCGCGTTCACTTGACGCGGGATCACCTTATATTTCGCGGCCGCATCGAGAATCGGTTGGAGCAATTTGGGATCGAGGACCTTGGTGAACCGCGCGTGCAAAGTCGTCACTTGCGTCTTCGTGTACCGTCCGAGGATCTTCGCCGCATCGTCGGGATGCGTGTTCGCCCAGTCGGCCGCCATCGCGATCGCCTGCTGAAACTTCTTGACCGTGTCGACGTTCGCGTCGGCCCACTCTTTCGTGGCGATCCAGCCGTTGCCCAAGTAGCGCGGAGCGATCGAGGATGCCGGATTCCCGACGGCCTTCACGCTCTTCTCGCCCATGAAGGCGCTGAGTTCAGGCTCGTTGATGACACAAGAAGCGATGCGGTTTGCCTGCAGCGCCGCCGGCATCTCGGGCGGCGGAACCTCGATGAACTTCACGCTTTGCCAGTCGCCGCCGGTCTTGTCGATCCAAGCCATCATTTCGGCTTGGTCGATGCTGTTGAGCGAGACGCCGGCCGTCGTCAGGCCGTTGAGGTCTTTGCCGGTCTTTATCGTCGAGTTCGGCGCGACGACGGCGAGGACGGTCGGATGCGCGGCTTCGATGACGCTCATCCCCGCGATATAGACGAACGGCAAACCGCGCACGTGGGCGCCGGCGACGTTGATGATGTTCGAGTCGCCGACCTGCAAGTGCCCCGACACAATCGCGGCCGCGATTTGCGGTCCCGCCGAGAACTGTTGCAGCTCGGCGTTCAACCCGACTTTCTTGAAGAAGCCCATGTCCTGCGCGTAGTAGCCGAGCGAATCGGCCTCTCGCGATCCGATTCCGATCTCGAGCGGTCCCGTTTGGGCGATCGATCGCTGCATCGCCGCGAGGACGAGGAGCAGCGCGATGAGAGCGAGCTTAACGCGCCCCCACATACTCGCGCTCTTTCTCCTTCGGCGTAAAGACTTTGATCAAATCGTCGGCGATCGGCGAGAAGCGGATCCGTGTACGGCGGACCATGCTCGCAAAGCCGTCCGAGTAGTGGGCCTTCGCCCGTTCCATCGGAATCTCGATGATCCGATTCTTCGCGGGATCGCGCACGACGCCCATCGGATCGCGGCCTTCCTCGATGTTCTTGAGCTCGCGCCAAAGGATATTGCGGAAGAGGATGACGCCGCGGTCGGCCGTCCCGAGCGCTTCGAGCGTGCGATCGGCTATCGGACCTTGCGTGACCCATGCCATGATATCTTGGGCATCGACGATGTCGAGCAGATACTCGCCGTTCTCGTCGACGAAGGGGGCGTCGTAGACGGGGACTTCGTCGAGCAGCTTGCGCGGAACGTCCGCGCCTTCGGGCGGAATGTATGCGTTGTACCACATGTGCATCGTGTGCGTATCGTCCATCGGGACGCGAATCTGAAACGCGTGCATCTTCCACGGGCCGCCGCTCTGCCCGACCGAGAGCGTGTACGGGAAGAGCACCGGGTGTCCCACGAGCCAATCCGAGGACGTCGCCTCGTCCTCACCTTCGAGCAGCCGCCGCTTGTACACGCCGTACTCGAACTCATCGAAGGCGATGTTCAAGTGATGCTTGGAAATCGCGACTTTCTCGCCTTCTTTCTCTTTGCGAAATTCGTAGAGCTTGCCGTGCAGCCACTCCGTGTGCACGGGGTCGACCGAGTTCTCCATGATCTGCAGCCAGTTGCACGGGATGACCGCCTGACCGACGAGCCGGATCGCCGGCTCGGTGACGTAGCCGTCAAAGCGCGGAACGAGCGGCGCTGGGAGCGGACCGAGATATGCCCACAACAATCCGCCGAGCTTCTCGACCGGATAACCGGCCGTTTTGATTTTCTCTTTGAAGCTGCTGCCTTCGGGTTCGTTGGGCTGCTCGATGCACGCTCCGGTGCGGTCGAACTTCCAGCCGTGATAAGGACAGCGGATCCCATCTTGCTGCGGGATGCCGTACGCAAGCGAGGCGCGCCGATGCGGACAGAACTCGGCGATCAAGCCGTAACGCCCTTGGCGATCCTTGAAGAGGACGAGGTCCTCTCCGAGCAGTTTGACTCGCTTCGTCCAGCGGTCGTCCATCTCGGAGATCGTCGCGACCGGGAACCAATAGCGGCGCAACAGGTTCCCCATCGGGGTCCCGTGGCCGACTCTTGTTAAGGTCTCATTCTCTTCCGCAGTCAGCATAGAATCTCCGCAAGCGCGCCTTCGAGAGACGGAAACGCGAAACGGTAGCCGAGCGCCTCGGCGCGTTCCGGTAATACTCGTTGTCCGCTTGTCAGAGGCAGGGCTCCTTCTCCGAAGAGCATCTCGAGCGCAAAGGTCGGGACGGGAAACGGCGTCGGGCGATGGAGCGCGCGGCCGAGGGCGTGCGTGAAGTCGCGATTGCGCACGGGATTGGGTGCCGTCGCATTGACGGCGCCGTCGACCTCGTCGATCGCGAGTCGATAGACGCCGATGATGTCGTCGACGTGCACCCACGACCACCATTGCGCCCCGCTCCCCACGATGCCGCCCATCCCAAGGCGGAACGGCGGGAGCAATTTTTCGAGCGCACCGCCGTCGTTCCCGAAGACGAGCCCCGTCCGCACGACGGCGACGCGCATCCCGAGCTCGCGGGCCCGCATCGCCTCGGCTTCCCACGCAACGCACAGGCGCGCGAGAAAATCCGAACCGGCGGGGCTCGTTTCGACGAACGTGTCGTCGTCGCTCCCGCCGTAATAGCCGACGGCCGACGAGCCGACGAACACGCGTGGCCTCCGTTCGAGCGAGCGCAAGCGCTCGACGAGCGCATGCGTCCGCTCGACCCGCGAATTCCAGATTTCATCCTTATAAGCGGCGGTCCAGCGCTTGCCGGCGAGGGACGCGCCGGCCAAATTGACGACCGCATCGGAGCCCTCGCAGGCTTCGGCTGCCGCGACCGCGTCGCGTAACGAGGCGCCGGCGACCTCGTCGCCGCGTTCGCGCAGCGCCGCCGATAGGTGCCGCCCGATAAAGCCGGACGAACCTAAGATCGTCACCTTCATCGCGAGCCGACGAGGCTCTCGATCTCGCCGATCTCCTTTGGGATATTCGGACTCAAGTTGACCGGCCCGTCGACGCTGCACAGGATGTCGTCTTCGATCCGCACGCCGATCCCCTTGAACCGCTCGTCGCATGCGACGTCGCGGTGAAAATACAGCCCCGGTTCGACCGTCATGACCATCCCGGGTTCCAGGATGCGCGAGCTGTCATCCTCGGCGCGATACCGGCCGACGTCGTGTACGTCGATCCCGATGAAATGGCCGGTCCGGTGCATGTAGAAGTCCTTATGACTTCCTTGCTCGAGCGCTTCGTCGACGCTTCCCTTCAAGATGCCCAAGTCGATCAAGCCTTCGCACAGGACGCGCAGCGCCGTTTGGTGGTACGCGTCGAACGGCTTGCCGGGCCGGACTTCCTCGATCGCGGCCTTCTGCGCGCGCAGGACGATCTCGTAGATCGCGCGCTGTTCGGGCGAAAAGCGCCCGCTGACGGGCCACGTCCGCGTGACGTCCGAAGCATAGTTGTCGAGCTCCGCCGCGCTGTCGACGAGGACGAGCGTCTTATCGTGTAAGACGTCGCGGTTCGAATTGTAATGCAGGATCGTCGCGTTGTCGCCGCCCGCGACGATCGAGGGATACGCGACCGACTGCGCGCCGTTGAGGTGATACGTATATTCGAGTAATGCCTCGAGCTCGTACTCGTGCTTGCCGGGTCGCGTCGACTCCATCGCGGCGACGTGCCCGAGCCGCGTGATCGCGGCGGCGCGTCGCATCGTCGCGAGCTCCTCGTCGTCTTTGTGCAGCCGCATCTCGTGCAGGATGATCCCGGGTTCGACGATCTGTTGCGGCGCCTTCCCGCCGCGCCGCACTTCCCACCGCGCCCGCTCGAGCGCGGCGAGCATGCGCCGGTCGAACGCTTCATCGCGACCGAGTGCATAGTACAGCATCTCGTGACCGACCAGCATTTCGGGCAACTTTGCGTCGAGCTCGTCGATCGCGTGTGCGGCGTCGACGCCGAGCGCTGCCGGAGCGTCTTCGACGCCGAGGCGCTTGCCGTCCCAGATCTCTTTCGAGCGATCGCGCGGCCGCAAGAACAATACGTCGCGCTCCGCATCGCGTTGCGGGGCGAGGATCAACACCGCGTCGGGCTCGTTGAATCCGGTGAGGTAGAAGAAGTCCGAGTCTTGGCGGAACTCGTAGTGCGTGTCGGCGTTACGCGTCCGCTCGACCGCAGCGGGAACGATGGCGATCCCGCTCCCGATCTGTTCGGCGAAACGAGCGCGCCGTTGCTTGAAGGTCATCTCCCGCTGTTTCGCGGACAGAGGCGCCTATGCATCCGCTCTTCGCCGCGTTCATCCTCGGAATCGTCGCCGGGATGCGTGCCTTCACGGCGCCGGCTGCGGTGTACCTGATGCGGGGCGGCGTCGCCGGAATCGTCTTGGCCGTCTTCGCGGTCGTCGAATACGTCACGGACCTGCTCCCGACGACCCCTGCGCGGACGAGCCCGCCTTCGCTCATAGCGCGAATCGTCAGCGGCGCATTCGTTGGTTATCTCGTAGGCGGGATCGGGGGTATCGTCCTCGGGCTGGCCGGCGTCTTCATCGG
The DNA here is from genome assembly GCA_035604635.1 of Binatia bacterium. Classification (GTDB taxonomy): domain Bacteria; phylum Vulcanimicrobiota; class Vulcanimicrobiia; order Vulcanimicrobiales; family Vulcanimicrobiaceae; genus DATNIC01. Next base: position 16,386 of record DATNIC010000142.1, on the reverse strand, counting down.
CGCGTACGGCGGCAAGGCGGCGCGCTTGTGGGCAATCGAGAAAATCGGACCGATAGCGGCCGGTCTTGCCGAATCGGCCATTGCGATTCTTCTAGCAGCCTTCGTCGTCACGCGCTAGACAATCTCAGAGCGACCTTTCGGCTCGCGTCTTCGGGGTCTTCGCGGTTGAGGCCGAGCGCGGCGAGCAGCGGTTCATCAGTGACGGAGAAGAGCAGTGCTTCGTCGCTCTGCGAGCGATTGACGTGCGCATGTTTGGCCCAGTTGGGGACGACGAACGCGTCCCTGTCCGACCAGTCGAGCTCCTTGCCGTCGACGATCGTCGTGCCCGAGCCCCCGATCACGTAATAAATCGCGCTTGAGGTGTGGCGGTGCGCTTTGGTCCGCAATCCCGGCCGCAGGAGTTGGACGTAGCACGCCATCGTCGGCAGCGTCCAGCCGCCGTCCGTCGGATTGACGTACGCGAACCGCACGCCGTCATACGGCGATCCATCGTCGCCCGCATGTTCGCGCAACAGCGGTTCGACGTCGCGCCAGGCGTAGCGATAGGGCAACCGCGCCGTCTGCTCGACCGGTTGACATTTCTCGCCATACGGCTCGTAGAACGCTTGATTGAGGCCCATGATGAGCGGAACGTCGAGGACGTCGAGCCAGATACCGTCGCGCTCCCCGTCGTTATGATGGTCGTGCCACGTCCACTGCGGCGTGAGGACGAGGTCGTTTGTCTCCATCGCAAGCCGATGACCGTCGACGACCGTGGACAAGTCCTTACTGCCGTCGATCGTGAAGCGCAACGCGCCGATCGTGTGCCGATGGCCCCATGCGATTTCGCCCGGCATGACGAGTTGCATCCCCATGATGATCGTCTGCGTGCTCCCGCGGCGTGGCAAGCCGGTGTTCACGAAGGTCAGATTGCGCCGCGCGCGCAGGCTTTCCGGGAAGAGCTCGCACGCCTCGCGGAGCTTGCGATGAACGAGCTCCCATCTCCAGATGCAGGCGTCTCCCCCCGGCTTCGGTCCGTCGGTGAGCTTGCTCAGGAGCGCGTCGGCGTTCCATTGGCCGAAGAGATTGAGGGTTGCCAGTTCGGCGTCGAAATCGGCGAGCGTTTTCGCCGGCTGTATGTCCATGGCTACTGCTTCTGCGCGACGGGAACCCCGCCCGGCTTGCTGACGCCGACGAACCGGCTTTGCGCGGGATCCCAGCGGACGACGATCGCCGAACCGCCGGTGACCCCCCGTTGGCTGCCGTCGCGGAAATCGTATTGGCCGGCGGCGCCGTACCAGCCGTGCAGATTCAAGATGTAATCGCGAATTTGCGACGCCGTTGCAGCGAGCCCGAGCTTCTTGAATGCTCCGACGAGGATCCAGCCTGGATCCCATGCGATCGCCTGCGACGCATCGGCGCGGATCCCGATCGCCTTGAAGGCGTCGACGTAGTTCGTCGCCGCTGCGCGCAGCGGACCGTTCGGGAGCGAATCCGGCGCGACCGACGGGATTCCGGCGATGTAGAGCTCTTTGGGCAAAAAGGCGCCGAACTGCCGCATCTCCTCATAATTGAGGTTCGAGGACGATACCGTCATCGGCAGGTCGACGCCGGCCTGAAAGGCGCTGCGTAGCACGGTCCCAAGCGGTGTCCCGGTTCCCCATGCGACGACCGCCTGCACGCCAGATGCCTTGACGTGTGAGACCTGCGCCGCGACGCTTACATCGGTCGGAGTGAAGTGCTCGCGGTCGACGACGGCGATGCTCTTGTTCTCCGGCAGTGCGAGGACGGCATCGAGGCTGCGTTCGCCGTCTTGACCGCTCGCATCCGTCGGCGTGATCAGCGCGAGCTTCTTCCAGCCGCGTTCGCGAAAGTAGCGTATCGAAACTTCGATCAGATCGGCCGTCGAGATCCCGTAAGAGAACGCGTAGGTTCCCTTGGCGGGATGAAATCCCGGCGACAAGCAGTAGATCACCGGGCCGTTTTGCGCGACGCCGGCCATCGCGCTGCACGCGGCGACAAGCGACGACCCGATGATGAGCGGGACGCCCTTGGCGATGAGGCCGTTGGTCAGTTGCACCGCGACTTGCGGGCTCGACTGATCGTCGGCGATGACGAACTTGATCGGCGTCCCTGCGATCCCGCCGGTTTTGTTCACGATCCCCTCGATCGCGAGCAGCCCGTCTGATTCGGATTTTCCTAAGAACGACCCGGAGCCGCTCAGCGAGAGAATGGCGTTCATCTGATACGGTTCTGCAGCTGGCGCGGGAAGCGCGAGGACGAGGAAGAGCGCCAAAGGACCGAGCATCAGCATTGCCCTAGAGGAAGTATCCATTCATGTCATTGATACCCACGACGCACGTCGGGAGCCTGCCGCGTCCGAAAGCGCTGAGCGCAATGTTGCTGGCACAAGAGGACGGCGAGCGCATCGATCCCGGCGCATTTGAACGCGAGCTCTCCGCGGCCGTACACGACGTCGTCGCGCGACAGGTGCGTGCCGGGATCGATATCGTCAGCGACGGCGAGATGAGCAAGATCGCCTATGCCGTCTATCCCAAGGAACGCTTGAGCGGTTTCGGCGGCCAATCAAAGCCGCGCGGCGCCGGCCCGGAGGTCAGCGATTTCCCGGAATGGGCGAAAACGCGCCGGCAGGTGATGTCGAAGCGGCCGGTTTGTCAGGGACCCGTCGCGGTGAAAGACGACGCTGCCCTGCGCGCGGATCTGCGCCATTTCCGAGAAGCGGTCGATGCGGCGAAGCCGGCCGGCGCATTTCTCACGGCAGCCTCGCCGGGCCTCATCGCGTACTTCATGCAGGACGAGTACTATCACGATCACGAGAAATATCTCGCTGCCGTTGCCGAAGCCATGCGCGCGGAATACGAGGCGATCGTTGCGGCCGGCTTTGACCTGCAGCTCGACTGTCCGGATCTTGCGCTCTCACGCCATCTCGGCTACGCCTCCGACTCCGACGACGAGTGGAAGAAGAAGTGCGAGCTTGCGATCGAGGCGCTCAATGCCGCGACGCAAAACATTTCGCCGGACCGGATGCGGTTGCACGTCTGTTGGGGGAATTACGAAGGGCCGCACCACTACGACGTCCCGCTCGCGCAAGTGTTGCCGACCGTTTTCAAAGCGCGTCCGGCGGCGATATCGTTCGAAGGCGCCAATCCGCGGCACGAGCACGAGTGGGAAGTCTTTCAGACGTTGCGCTTGCCCGATGAAAAGAAGATCTTGCCCGGCGTCGTCGACAGCACGACGAATTTCATCGAGCATCCGCGCTTGATCGCGCAGCGGATCGAGCGTTACGCGAACGTCGTCGGGAAGGAACGCGTCGTCGCCGGCGTCGACTGCGGCTTCGCGACGACCGCCGAGTTCAGCCTGATTGATCCGGCGATCGTTTGGGCGAAGCTCGAAGCGCTCGCGCAGGGCGCGCGCATTGCGTCGGAGCGTTTGTGGGCCCGCTAGCGGGGATCACCGTCCTCGACCTCACGCGCGTTTTAGCCGGGCCGTACTGCACGATGGTGTTAGGCGATCTCGGCGCGACCGTGTGGAAGATCGAGAATCCGTCCGGCGGCGACGAAACGAGGACGTGGCGCCCGCCCGACGTCGACGGCGAGTCGACCTACTATCTCGCGATCAATCGCAACAAGCAAAGCGTCGCCGTCGATCTCAAGCATCCCGAGGGCGCGAAGCTAGTGCGCGAGTTGGCGCTGCGCGCCGATGTCCTCGTCGCGAACTTCCTGCCCGGAACCTTGGAGCGGTTCGGACTCGACTACGCGGCGTTGTCCGGCGACAACCCGAAGCTGATCCACTGCGCAATCTCGGGTTACGGTGCGACCGGATCGCGTGCCGGTCATGCGGGTTACGACTTCGTGATCCAAGGGGAGAGCGGGTTCATGGCGATCACGGGTGAGCCGGGTGCCGAGCCGATGAAGCACGGCCTCGCGATCACCGATCTTCTCACGGGATCAAATGCGTCGCAGGCAATTCTCGCCGCGCTGATCGCGCGCAATCGGGACGGGCGCGGTCAAGCGATCGACATCAGCTTGCTCGATAGCGCGATCGCGGCGATGAGCAGCGTCGGCTCGGCTGCGCTCAACACGACCTTCGATCCCAAGTCGTACGGGAACGCGCATCCGAGCATCGTCCCGTACCAAACGTTTCGGACGGCGGACGGGATCATCGTCCTCGCGTGCGGGAACGACCGGCAATTCAAGGACCTGTGCGATCGCGTGCTCGGCCGGCCTGAGTTGGCGACCGAGCCGCGCTTTTCGACGAACCAGGCCCGCGTTGAGCGCCGCGAGGAGATCGTCAAGGTGATCGGCGAGATCTTCGCCCGCATGACGTCGAGCGATATCCTCGCAAAGGCACGCGAGGTGAATGTCCCCGCCGGCCCGATCCGATCGGTGCGCGGCGCGTTGAGCGCCCCGGAAGTCATCGAGCGCGGGATGATCGCCGAGTTCGACCACCCGCGCGTCGGGAACATCGCCGTCCCCGGCTCGCCCTTCCACTTGGAAGGGACGCCGGTCGAGATGCGCCTCGCACCACCGCTTCTGGGACAACACTCGCGCGAAGTGCTCGGCAGCGTCCTCGGCATCACCGACGCCGTGCTCGACGAACTCGAGGCCGCGGGTACAATCCGCTAACTTCCCGGCTGGTTCTGGACCTCGGTGAAGAAGAAGTCCTTCCAGGAGTCGGCTTTTTTCTTGATCGTCCCGGTGCGGTACATGATGTCGGCGAGTTTCATCGATCGTTGCGGCGCCAGCGAATAGACGAACTTCGGATCGTTGAGCATCGCGACGAGGTCGTCGACCGCCCACTTCTCGCCGGTGTTCTGGAGGTATTGCTGCGCGACGAGGCGATGGTTTTTCTTGATGATGTCGTGTGCTTCGCCGAGTGCCGCGAAGACCGCAGCGTACGCCTTTGGATTGGCGTCGTGGAATTTCGTGCTCGAGAAGAGGCAGCCGTTTGAGATCGGACCGCCGGCGACGTCGAATGAGTTGAGGACGACATGAGCGCCCGGGAATTTGACTTCTTGCTGCTCGTACGGCGGAAGCGAGAAATGGGCGTCGACGTCCCGCCCGGTCTGTAACGCAATCAGCGCGTCCGGGTGACCGAGCGCGACCGTATATGGATCGAGTTTGAGCGCATCGGCGAGTCCGAACTCCTTTTCGGATGCGATGTGCAGGACCGTTGCCTGCGACGAGACTTTGATGGTCGGCAGCGCGATCTTGTCGGCTGCGGTGAAATCCTTGATCGTCTTAACGTTGGGATTGCGCGTGACCAGCCACATCGGAAGCGCGCCCGCGCCGCCGACGCCTTTGATCTGACCGTTCGTCGCCGCCCATGCGATCAGGAGATTCGAGCAGCCGCTCGTCACGAAGTCGACGTTCCCGGAGAGGAGCGCATCGACCGCGGCCCCGCCGCTGTTGAACAACGTCCAAGAGACTTTGAGGTCCGGGAGGCCGAGCGCTTTGGCGTGTTTCTCGATGAGCTTGTTCTCTTCCATGACGATGAGGGGGAGATAGAGCAAGCCCGGCTGCTTCGTGATGCGAACTTCGTTGACTTCGGCCGTCGCCGGGATCGCGAGCGTCCAGAGGAGCATCGCCCCAAGCAAGATTCGCGCAAGTGCTCTCATGGGAAGCCTCTTTCTTAGTATGCTAGCGGACCGTCATGCCCCAGCGATTGGTCGTTCGGTTTTCGACGTTGCGGAAAATGACGTTCTCGACGAACAGTCCGATCAAAATGACCGTGAAGAGTCCGGCGAACACCGTCGGGATGTCCAGCGTGTTTTTGGCGGAGTAGATGAACCACCCGAGTCCGCCCTTACCGGAAGAGACGCCGAAGACGAGCTCGGCGGCGATGAGGGTTCGCCACGCAAAGGCCCAGCCGATCTTCAACCCGACGAGGATGCTCGGAAACGCCGCGGGGATCAAGATCTTCGCGACGTAGGGGAGCCCGCGCAGGCCGTAATTCTTGCCGACCATGCGCAGCGTGTTCGAAACCGAGAGGAAGCCCGAGTGCGTGTTGAGGGCGACCGGCCACAAGACCGATTGGACGAGGACGAACGACAGGCTCATGTAGCCAAGCCCGAACCAGACGAGCGCGAGCGGAAGCAGCGCGATCGCCGGAAGCGGCGTGAACATCGCGGTCAGCAGCTCGAGAAAGTCGCTCCCGGCCCGCGTCGTTATGGCGAGCGTCGTCAGCAGCGCCGCGCAGGCGAGTCCGATGGAATACCCGATCGCGAGCACTTTGATCGACGTCCAGACCTTCTCGAGTAAGCCGCCGCTGAAGATCGCGTCGAAAAACGCTACGACCGTCGAGCTAAACGTCGGGATCAGGAGCTGGTTGTTGAGCCAGCGCGCGTAGCCTTCCCAAACGAGCGCGAGGACGACGAGGATCAGCGCTTTGCGCAATATCCCGTTGTTCGCTAGCCTCTCCCACGTCGAGAGCGGCTTTTCGACGATGCCGAATTGCGCCGGCTCGACGATTTGACCGAAGCGTTCCGGGCGCTCGAGCAACAGCTCAGACATTGATGACCTCCGTCGTCTCGACGTCGTCGGCGAAGAGCATGTGGTGAATCCGGGTCTCGAGTTCCCGCGCGGGCTCACCCTCGTACTGGTCGCGCGCGATCCCGTTCAGTTCGGCTTTGACTTGGCCCGGGTGCGGCGAGAGGAGCAGGATCCGGTTCCCGCAACGAACCGCCTCGGGGATCGAATGGGTGACGAACACCATCGTGAAGCGCGTGTCCTCCCACAGCTCGAGCAGCTCATTTTGCATCTTGCGTCGGGTCAATGCATCGAGCGCCGCGAAGGGTTCATCCATGAGAAGGATCGCCGGTTCCATCGCCATCGCACGGGCGATCGCGACGCGCTGCTTCATTCCACCGGAGAGCGTATGCGGATAGCTGTCGGCGAACTGCGTGAGGTTGACCTTCGCGATGTAGTCCATCGCACGCTCCTCCGCTTCGCGCCCTGAGAGCGTCCCGCTCGCGACGAGCGGGAAGATGACGTTCTCGCGGACGGTCTTCCAGGGCAAGAGCTGATCGAATTCTTGAAAGACCATGATGCGATCGGGCCCGGGCTCGCGAACGACCTGTCCGTTCAAGCGGATTGCTCCTTCAACGGGCTGCATATATCCGCCAATCGCCTTGAGCAGCGTCGATTTTCCGCATCCCGACGGACCCAGGACGACGAAGCGCTCGGATTCGTAGACCTTGAAACCGACGCGGTAAGTCGCTGTGACCAGCCGGTCGCGCGTTTTATAGCGCAGCGTGACGGCATCGACGTCGAGCAGCGGACCAGATATCATCTTGGACGCTCTCCCGCAATCACCCCAGCGCGTTGAGCAGTTCGATGCTCTGGGCGTCGAGGTGCTGTTCGAACACTTTGGGATGCGTCAGGTAAAAGAGACACATCGCATTCAAGAGGAAAGCGTGATACTCCCCGTCCGCGAGCGCACCGACTCGCCGCGCGGCTTCCTGGATCAGCGCACGCATCCGCGCCGTCGCCTGGTCGAGTCCCGGGTAGGCGGCGACGAAGTTGAGCTCGTGATGCTCGCGATCTTCGGCTTGATCGATGAAGTAGTCGAGCAGGATGTGGACGGCCGAGAGGTAGGGGAAATATGCGTGAAACGTTGCGCCGACGTCGGCTGCCCGCGGGTTGGGACGCGAGGCCGCGAAGAGCATCGCAAAGACGGGGAGCGAGGAGCCGCACGCGGCGGCAAATTCCCACCATTGCATCCCCGGAAACCGCGCGCTGTTCCGCTCGTACCAGCGCAGGCACGCGTCCTCGCGTTGCTGAGGCGGCAAATGCTTGTACGACTGCAGCTCCGCATAGAACGTCGCGACTTCGACGAGCCGGTCTCGGACCGCGTCGAATGCAGGCAGGCGCGACAGTCCCTCGCGGCACTGCCGGACGAGCCGCAGCAGGTAACCCCCGTCGTCGCGCTTGGGTCCGTCGCGGTAGTAATCGCCGAGAGGCCGGTTTGGATCGATCGCGTCGAGCAGCGCTTCGTGCAGCGTCGCGTACGCGTCTTCGGGGACGCCGTCGAGCCGATCGCAGAGGTTATCGAGGTAGTCGTAAATCGTTTCGAGCGGCGCGACGATTTCGACGTACCGTCGCGCGGCTCCGGGTCGCAGGAACGTCGCGAGGATGCTGCCGCCCTGAACGTGGTAAGCCTTGCCGTCGATGCTCGCGAGCGCTTGTTCGCGCAGCGCGGGGTCGGGGATCGCGGCCGCGTCCTCGCGGATCTCGGCGAGGCGCCCGGACGCGTGGGGAATGATCACCGCCAAGAAGCGAACGATCCGTACCCAGCCGCGGGGACCGAACGCGATCAGCCGGCGCAGACGCGTCGGCGTCCTGAACATGATGCGCAGCGTTCGGGTGAGGTCGCGCCAAAGCGGCGCGCTAGATGCCCCCGACAAGACGTCCAGGCGCGAGCGTCCCGCGCGGATCGAAGCGCTCCTTGAGCGCGCGCAGCTTTTCGAAGGAAGCGGGTGGTGGCCCCCACGCATCGATCGACGCGCGAACGCGCGCATCGCCGGCGATAACGACCAAACCGGAAAGCCGTTCGCGCGCACCGTCGACGAGCTCTTCTGCTACGTACGGCATCGCTTCGGCACCGGATGCCAAGAAGCGCGCGAAGACGTCACCCGTTCGCGCGTCGACGATCACATCAAGCGCGAGGTGATGCTCCTCGGCGATCGACTCCATCGTCGCGTAGCGGACGAGTGCGTTATCGGGGAGGCCTTGCGAGCGCAACGTGAGCGAACGCTGCGCGATCGATGACGTGCAGGCATCGATCGTCCTCTGGTAAGCGCGCTGGGCATTCGAGTCGAGGATCGAGGTCCCCGGCACGCCGGCGGCTCCGAGAGCGGAGCGCAGCTCGCGCGTCGCCCGGTCGACGACCGCTTGCGACCCTTCGTAGAGGACGAAGAGCCTTCCGTCGAGCCCATCCGAACCGTCGATCTCACGGTGGAAACCCCGTACGAAGAGCATTGCCGTCGGTTCAACCGAAAGCGCGGCAATGTGCTCGAGCGCGCGCTCGCGCGTCAGTTCGGGGAGCGATGCGATTGCGACACGCATCGTTTGCGGCGCGGGCAGCGCCTTCAAATTGACGCGGACGAGCGCGCCGAGCGTCCCGAGCGATCCCACGAACAGCTTGCTGACGTCGTAACCCGTGACATTTTTTACGACCATCCCGCCCGCGCTCGAGAGCGTCCCGTCGGCCAGCGCCGCGGTCGTCCCGATGACGTAATCACGCGGCCGTCCGTAGGTCGCGCGACGCGGACCGATCCAGCCGGCCGCGAGCGTCCCGCCGATCGTCGCGCGGTCGGGATGGGGCGCGTCGATCGGGACGAACTGCCCGTGTTTAGCCAGGGTCGCCGCAAGGCTGCGCAACGTCACGCCCGCGCCGAGCGCGATCGTCAAGTCGCGCGGATCGTATTCGATGACCGTGTTGAGCTTCGCGGTCGAGATCGTGACGTCGCACCGCGCCGGCGGATTTCCCAATCCCTGCAGCGTCCCACCACCGAGCAACAGGACCTTCAGTCGAGCGGCGTCGCAACGTCGCAACTCTTCGGCCAGCTCTGCGGCGTTCTTCGGGGCGATCGTATCGGCGACGGCGTCGTTTACGCGACGGATGTTTTCACCTCGCCGCAAATCGCGCCGGTGGGAAAGATCTTGTTCGGATTGAAGCAGCGCGACGGATCGAGGACGTCGCGGATGCGCCCCATCGTCGCGAGATCGGCGGTGTTGTAGACCATCGAGAGCGTCTCGCGCTTTTCGTAGCCGATCCCGTGCTCGCCGCTGATCGTCCCGCCCATGTCGATGCAGGTCCGCAGGATCTCGGTCCCCGCGTCGACGACCGCTTGAATCTGCCGCGGATCGCGGCGATCGAACATCAGGAGCGGATGCAAATTCCCATCGCCCGCGTGAAAGACGTTGCCGACGATGAGCCGGTGGTCGAGCGCGATTTCGTCGATGGCGTGGAGTGCTTGCGGGAGACGCGTCCGTGGGACGCATGCATCCTGAATGTAGTAATTCGGCGATATCCGTCCGACCGCTCCGGCCGCACCTTTGCGGGCTGCCCACAGCGCCTCGCGCTGCGCGGCGTCGCGTGCCGCGGTCCACGAGAGCGCGCCGTGGCGGCGCGCGATCTCCGCGATCGCCGACTCATTGTGGTTCATCTCTTCCGTGTAACCGGCGACTTCCACCAACAAAACTGCGCCTGCGCCGGTCGGGTAGCCGGCATGATAATTTGCCTCGATCGCTTCGACCATCACTTTGTCGATGATCTCGAGTGCGGTGGCAATGATCCCCGCACCGATGATCGCGGAGACCGTCTCGGACGCGGCTTCAACGCTCTCGAATGCGGCGACGCAAACGCGCACCGATTCGGGCAGCCGCATGAGCCGCACGTCGACGCCGGTCACGACCCCGAGGGTCCCTTCGCTCCCGACGAGCGCCCCGGTGAGATCGTAGCCGGGATCGTCGAGCGAGGTGCGAACGAGCTCGCCGGACTCGTCGACGAACTCGATGCCGAGCACGTGGTTCGTCGTCGTCCCGTACGAAAGACAATGCGGGCCGCCCGCGTTCGTCCCGACATTGCCGCCGATCGTCGAGATTTTCTGACTGGACGGGTCCGGCGCGTAGAAGAGGCCATGGGTGGCGGTCGCACGCGACAGATCCAGGTTGATCAGCCCGGCCTGCACGCGCGCCCGGCGGTTGGGGACGTCGAGCTCGAGGATGCGGTTCATCCGGCTGAACGTGATCACGACGCCGCCCGCGACGGGGACGGCCCCGCCGCACAACCCGGTCCCGGCACCGCGCGGGACGATCGGGACGCCGTGCGCTTTGGCAATCCGAACCGCGGCGCAGACGTCGCGCGCGTCCTTCGGGATGACGGCCGCGTCCGGCAGGTGTTCGGCCTCCGCGGTATCGGCGTCGTAGCCGTAGACGGCCAGGTCTTCGGGCTCGGTCTTGACCGCGTCGGGACCGAGGGCGTCGATCAGGCTGGCCGCTAATCCGGGGGGCATCGTGCCCTCCACCTACGGGGAGACCGGAGTTTTACCTGGCAAGCCGAAGGGTGGAAAGCATGTTCCTCTTCGGCCGGGAACGGAAAGCCGCCAAGGCGGCGAAAGCGAAAGCCGCTGCCGCGGCAACGTCGGGCGCGCAAAAACGTCAGGCGTTTCGCGCCGCCATTCAGATGCCGGTGTCGTATCTGATTCCGAGCGAGCGTAATCCGCATCGCCGCATCGGTATAGCACGCGACATCAGCGCGGGCGGGATGAAGCTCATGACCGAACGCGGCTTCCAAGCGGGCACGCATCTCGAGTTGCGATTCACGCTCCCGAACAAGTTTCTTGACGGGTTCGCGAAAGAGGTGAGGCATACCGAGGTCAGCCCGTTCGGCGAGCGTGTGCGCAAGGTGCAGAAGGCGGTCCGCCACTTCCAAGAGATGGAGATCCCCGCCACGATCGTCCGTTCGACGCCTGAAGGGGAGAAGTTTGCCCTCGCTATCCGCTTCCACAAGCTCGATCCGCACGCGGAAGAAGAGATCGCGCGCTTCAACCACTACTGGCAGCTCTGGGCGGTTCAGAAGCGCAAAGAAGCCGCCGAGAGGTGAGCCGCCGCGTCCTCGCGACGCTGCTGTTCATCGCCGTTACGAGCGTGAGCGCGGGCGCGCAAGTCAACCCGCCGGGCATAACGCCCGCTACGGCGCCGGCCGAACTCTACGTCCCGCTACGCGACGCGTTCCTCGCGACGTTGCGCGCGAACGCGTCGACCGACTCGAAGTTCGCGTACGCGAGCGCATTGCAGAAGGCACAGCAAGGCGATATTCTCGGCGCGCAACACGAAGCGGCGCAAGCGATGCTCAGCACGCCGAGTTTGCCCCTGCCGATTCTTCAATCGCTCAAGACCGCGATCGCGCAACCGCTGACCTCATTGCCGCCGGCGTCGCTGACGGCTCCCGCGCTGCCGATCACTATCGCGCCCGGCCCCGGCGTCGCGCAAATCGTGCCGAAAAGCGATGATCCCGTCGCCGCCCTCGCGTTCGCGCGCTCCGAGATCGATCTCGCCGAATTACGCGTAGGGCACCGGCTCGAGGATGCGCGCGCGGCGTACGTCGAGGCCGTGACCGCGTACCAGGGCGACGATCGCCCCGCCGCCGTCGCCGCGGCGCGTAAAGCTGCCGATGCCGCCCTCAACGCGTATCTCGGCGGACGCTAGGCGTAAAGCAAGCTCTGCGCGCGCTGCGTTAGGAATGTTTTGAGGTTCGGCTGCCATGCTGCGATCACGGCATCGACGTTCGCGCCGGCCATGATCGCGGTGCGGACTTGATCGGTCCCCCAGTCGCGATCGATCGCATACGTCGAGCCGGCCGATAAGATCTTCGGCGCAACGGCGCGCAATGCGCCGAGCAATTCGACCGCGGTGCGAACGCTCGGGAAGATGTGCCCGTCATACACGTCGAGCTGCGCGCCCGAAAGCATCTTGCCTGCCCAAAAGCCGCTCGGCGGCGACCAATCGATCGGCAAGAACTTGACGCCGGGGATGTTGCGTTCGTTGAGATAGGCGGCGAAGCGCCCTCCGTTGAGGCCGTAGGCGCCCGCCAGTGCGAAGGGCTTGTAACCCAGGCCTTGATTGATGCCGAAGCCGCCGACGAGCCCCGTTGCGGGATAGACGAGCGCCGTTTGCCAGGTCGGTATATTCGGCGACGTGGGAATCCACGTGAGCCCCGTGTCGGGCCACACCATCGAACGCCGCCAGCCGCGCATCGGGATCACGCGCAGCTGGCAGCCGATCCCGAACTGTGAGTTGAATAGCTGCGCGAGCTCGCCGATCGTCATCCCGTGGCGGAACGCAGTCGGATAGAGCCGGATGAACGAGGCGAATTTCGGATCGGTCACCGGGCCCTCGACGAGCTCGCCGCCGATCGGGTTGGGCCGGTCGAGGATCCAGACTTGCTTTCCGTACTGCTGCCCCGCCTGCATCACGTACGCCATCGTCGAAACGAACGTGTATGCGCCGTCGCCGACGTCTTGAATGTCGAACAGCATGACGTCGACGTTGGCGAGCATCGCCGCCGTCGGATGGCGGGTCGCGCCGTAGAGACTGTAGACCGGTAGCCCGGATTGCGGATCGACGTACGATGGGACGTATGCCCCGGCGGCGCGATCGCCCCGCAGGCCGTGCTCGGGAGCGTAGAGCGCGACGATCCGGATCTTGCGATTGCGGCGAAGCGCATCGACGACCGATTCGCCGCGCGACGTCAACCCGGTCTGATTGGTGACGATCCCGACGCGGCGGCCGGCAAGATCGCGCCATTCTTCGTTGACGAGGGCATCGCTGCCGAGCTCGACGACCGGAGCTGCCGAGGCTGGACGTGCCGCGAGACAAGCGGTAGCGAGTGTGCCGCTCAAGAAGTTCGCGCGCGATAGGTGGTGGCGGAGGTTCACGACGAAGGGCGCTCCATGACGACGGCGATTGCAAACGCCTGGCGCTCGTTAATTTTACGAGGAATTATTGTCATCATCCTTGGGATGGCGGCGATTGCCTTTCCAACGCAGACGATTTGGATCGTCGGCGCCTTCGCGCTCTACGCGATCCTGCACGGAGTGATCGACATCGTCGGAGTTTTGCGCAGTCCGGGCGAAGCGGCGCACGCCGGCATCGTCTTTGTCGAGGGCGCTATTTGGATCGCCGGCGGCTTCGCCACGTTCCACTGGCTCACCAGCGCATTCACGCTCGGCTACATCGTCGCATTCTGGGCGCTCGGTTTGGGAGCAGTCGCGTTGGTTCTGGCGGTTGCGGCGCACAAAGCGCTTCCGCATGTTTGGCTCCTCGGGTTTGTCGGAATCGCGGCCATCGGATTCGGGGCGTGGCTGCTCCACGATCCGACGCACTTGTTCCTCATTGGACCGGCGGTCGAGATCGCCGCGCTCGCGTTCGTAAGCGGCATCTCGCTGCTGATCTTCGGCGTGCAGGGCCGCCACTTGCAGAAGACGCGGGCGCTCGCGAACCAGCCGCCGTCGCAGGGTCCGGCTCACATCTAGCCGGCAGGCCGCCCCGGGCCTTCACCGCCGGGATGCGCTCGTGTACACTCTACTAGATGAGACGGTTCCTTGCTTTGGGGGTCGCGTTGCTTGCCGGGTGCGGCGGGGGTGGTGGCGGCGGGAGCACCGCTGTGGTCCCAGGGGCTGCGGCGCCGCCCGCCGTGCAAGCGCAGGGAAGCGGTACTGTCCAGTTCACCTTGACGGTTCCCTCGACGGCGGCGAGCGCGGCACGGCAGACCAAGACGATCTCTCCGTCGACGCAGTCCGTCGGCATCGCGGTGAACGGCGGTACACAGCAACTGTTTGCCGCGACGCCAACCTCTCCGGGTTGTTCCGCGGGCGCGGGTGGGACAACGTGCACGTTCAAAGTCGCTGCGCCGGTGGGGTCAGACACGTTCGTCGTGACGACCTACAGTGGACCCAACGGGACCGGCGCGGCGCTCGACCAGATGACGATGATCCAGGCGGTTACGAACGGCGTGAATCCCGCCTTCAACGTTGTCCTTGGCCCGGTTATCAGCAACACGCAGGACAGCGGCCTGGGCTCGCTGCGTCAAGCGGTCGCGGATGCGAACGTAGGCGACACGATCACTTTCATCGGCGCGACGCCCGCAACAATTACGCTCACGAGCGGCGCAGTCACCCTGACGAAAAATGTGACGATCGCCGGCCCCGGCGCAGCGAACCTCACGATCAGCGGGAACAACGCGTCGAAGATCTTCGTCGTGAACTCCGGCGTTACGGTCACGATCTCGGGCGCGACGTTGACGAAGGGGAACGCCGGTAGTAACGCCGGCGGCGCGATCGATAACAAAGGGACCTTGGCCGTCAGCACGGTCACGCTCTCATCGAATTTCGCCACGAATGGAGCCGCAGTATTCAACGAGCCCGGTGCTTCGCTGACTGTCACCGGCAGCACGCTCACGGGAAACTCGATAAGCGCAGGCGAGGGGGGCGGCGCGATCTACAGCGTGGGTTCGGCCGCGCTGCTGAGTATCACCGGTTCGACGTTTACGAATAACTCAGCCCAATACGGGGGTGCGATCGAGAACGATGGCGCCGCAACGCTTACCAACGATACCTTCAACAACAACGGTAATGGCGGGTCGTTCGGCTACGGCGGCGCCATCTACGCGCCAGGCGCGTTGACCGTAGCCGGATGCACCTTCACCAGTAACGTCGCCGGTGGCGGCTCCGGCGGTGGATACGGCTACGGAGGCGCGATTAACGCCAGTAACACGCTAACGATCAGCGGCAGCACGTTTACGGGCAACACCGCGGGCGGGACGGGCAGCGGCTCGTACGGGTACGGCGGTGCGATCAATGGGGGCAGCAGCGCGCTCATGCTGAACAACGACACGTTCAGCGGCAATACGGCGGGTGGGACAAATTACGGATACGGCGGCGCGATCGAAACGAACACCCCGATCTCGGGGACGAATGACGCCTTCAGCTCGAACTCCGCCTTCGGCACATCAGCAACCGGCTACGGGTACGGCGGCGCTATCGACGGCGGCGGCGCTGCCACGATCACGCTCACGAATAGCACGTTTAACGGGAACTCGGCGAACGCTTCCGCGAGCACGACCGGCTACGCCTATGGAGGTGCGGTCAGCGCCGGAGCGGCGATAAACTTCACGGCCGTCTCTTTTACGAGCAATTCTGCGCTTGGAGGGAGCTCAGGATCTGCCTATGGCGGGGGCGTCTACATTGGAGGTGTCGGATCGAACAGCATCACCGGCGGGGCATTCACGACGAACAGCGCGATAGGCGCGTTCGCGTATGGGGGCGCAATTTATGAGGGCACCACGCTGACCCAAAGCGGAATC
The DNA here is from genome assembly GCA_035604635.1 of Binatia bacterium. GTDB lineage: Bacteria > Vulcanimicrobiota > Vulcanimicrobiia > Vulcanimicrobiales > Vulcanimicrobiaceae > DATNIC01. Next base: position 519 of record DATNIC010000142.1, on the reverse strand, counting down.
AGCTTCTCGGGCAACACGCCGCTGCCCAACGTCTACGTCACTTCGATCCAGCGATCACCGTTAACCCGGCTGCCCGCAATTCCTTAGCGGACGCCGATGAACTTGTGCGTTTGAAGCGATAGCCGTAGCCGCTCGGCGTGCGCCTTCGCCGCTTCGAGCGCGAGCGCCACGTTGGCCGGTTTGTTCCCCTCGGGTTGCAAGAACATCGGCGTTGTTGCCGGAAACGCGCCGAGCCACTCGAGCGGGACGCGTCCGTCGACGATCAGCTTCACCTCGTTCGCGCGCTCGGCCATGCGCGGATCGAGCCGCTCTTTCGGCGAGACCGTCAACCAAACGTCATCGGGCAGCTCGACCGCGATCGTTCCGTTCGACTCGACGTGGACGCGCCGCCCGTCCTTGCGCAAGGCGTCGATCAAGAGCGGCGTCTCGCGCTGCGCGAACGGCTCGCCGCCGGTCAGCACGATCATCGGGCAGTCGCCCCCCTCGGCACGAACGCGCGCAACGACCTCGCCGGCGGTC
>DATNIC010000141.1:0-2836 GCA_035604635.1 Binatia bacterium | reverse complement strand
TGGCGGCGGTTGCTCGTGCTCTTACGCAAAGAGTTCGTGCAGATTTTGGGCAACCGTCAGGTTCTCTACATCCTGCTCTTTCCGCCCATCGTGCAGGTGGCGATTTTAGGCTATGCGATGAACCCGCTCGTGAAGCACCTCGTGTTTGCGGTCGTAGACGAATCGAAGACCCCGGCCAGCCGCCAACTCATCGACGCGTTCACCGCGAACGGCGTGTTCGTGCCGCAGGGCGGCGGCGACGATGCGGCGAGCGTGTATCGGGCCGTGCAAAGCGGGACGGTTGACGCGGGTCTGGTGATTCCAGCCGATTTCGCGCAAAAAATTGCCCGGGGTGAGCCGGGCGACGTGCAGATGGTCTTCGACGGCGTGAACAGTTTCGTGGCGAACCTGGGCGCGGGATACGCAAACCTGATCGTCGCGAATTACACCGCGCAGGGCGAGCCGCCCGCGCCGCTCTCGCCGCAAATCACGTTCGCCTATAATCCGGGGCTGGTGACCGCGTGGTTCTTCGTTCCCGGCTTGCTCGGTGCGATCATCATGATTACTGGAATATTAGCCTCAAGCTCCATGAGCGTGCGCGAGAAAGACCAAGGTACGCTCGAGCAGCTGCTGATGACGCCGGCATCATCGCTCGAGGTGCTCCTCGCTAAAATCGGACCGCTGTTCGTCCTCTTTATCATGGCGCTGTTGGCGTCGCTAGCGCTGGCGCGACTTCTCTTCGGGCTGCCGTTCCGGGGCGATTTCGTTCTGTTCATTGGAATCTCGTCGATCTACATCGTGGCGGCGATCTCGATCGGGATCCTCATCTCCACGATCGTATCGACTCAGCAGCAGGCCGTGCTCATCTCGATTTTCACCGCGCTGCCGCTGATGATGCTCTCGGGCGCGTTCGCGCCGATCGAGAGCATGCCGCCGTTCTGGCAAACATTGTCCTTGATCAACCCGCTGCGGCACTACATCACCATCGTGCGCGACGTCCTCCTAAAAGGTGCCGGGCTCGACGTGATATGGCCCAACGCGCTGGCGCTCGTCGCGTTCGGGATCGTCGCGATCGCGATCAGCGCGACGCGCTACCGCTCCCAGCTCCGCTAGGCTAGCGAAGGGATTTCGGGTAGGGGCGCGACCGTGTTGAATGTGAGTTCGTTGCGGTCGCGGTCCAGGTCGACCCGCACGTGGTCGCCGTCGCTGACGTCGCCGGCGAGGATCTTGCGCCCGAGCGGCGTCTCCACTTCGCGCTGAATCGCGCGCTTGAGCGGCCGCGCTCCGTACGCCGGCTCGTAGCCGGTTTTCGCGAGGTGCGTCTTCGCTTCGTCGCTGATCTCGAGCGTGATGCGCCGGTCGGTGAGTCGCGCCCGAACGCGATCGAGTTGGATCTCGACGATCTGCTTGAGCTCGCTCTCGGTGAGCGCGTGGAACACCACGATCTCGTCGATGCGGTTGATGAACTCCGGGCGGAACGACGCGCGCAGCTCGTCCAGCACGGTCGCGCGCATCACCGCGTAATCGGCCCCGGCGGTGTCACCGTGATAGTCGAGGATGCGATGGCTGCCGATGTTGGACGTCATGATCACGACGGTGTTCTTGAAGTCGATGGTGCGGCCTTGACCGTCGGTCAAGCGGCCGTCGTCGAGGATCTGCAAGAACACGTTGAACACGTCCTGGTGCGCCTTCTCGACTTCGTCGAAGAGGATCACCGCGAACGGACGGCGCCGCACGGCTTCGGTGAGCTGCCCGCCCTCGTCGTAACCGATGTATCCGGGCGGTGCGCCGAGCAGTCGCGCGACCGTGTGCTTCTCCTGGTACTCCGACATGTCGATGCGGATCATCGCCCGCTCGTCATCGAAGAGCACCGTTGCCAGCGCTCGCGCGAGCTCCGTCTTCCCGACGCCGGTCGGCCCGAGGAAGAGGAACGAGCCCAGCGGCCTGTTCGGATCCCCAAGGCCCGAGCGCGCGCGCACGATCGCCTCCGCCACCAGCGTGACGGCTTCGTCCTGGCCGATCACACGCTTGTGCAGTTCGGTTTCGAGATTCAGCAGCTTCTTGAGTTCGCCCTCGAGGAGCTTCGAAACGGGCACGCCGGTCCAGCGGCTCACCACGTCGGCGATGTCGTTCTCGTCGACTTCTTCTTTGAGCAAACGGGACTGCGTCGAACCCAGCGCCGCTTCTTTAGCGGCCAGCTCGCGTTCGAGTTCGGCCAGTTTGCTGTACTTGAGTTCGGAGGCCTTCGCGTAGTCGGCGTTTTGCGACGCGCGGTCGACCTCGAGTTTGGTTGCGTCGATCTGCTCGCGCAGCGAACGCAGCGACTCGACCGCCTCTTTTTCTCTCTGCCAGCGCGCGCGCAATTCGCTGGTTTCGTCGCGCAGCTCGGCGAGCTCGGCTTCGAGCTTCTCGAGCCGCTGCTTGGACGCGTCGTCGCTTTCCTTGCGCAACGCTTCGCGCTCGATCTCGAGCTGCATCATGCGCCGCGCCGCATCGTCGAGCTCGGTCGGCATCGAGTCGATCTCGGTGCGCAGCTTCGCCCCCGATTCGTCCACCAGATCGATCGCCTTGTCGGGCAAGAAGCGGTCGGTGATGTAGCGGTTCGACAGCACGGCCGCCGCCACGAGCGCCGAATCCTTGATCCGCACGCCGTGATGCACTTCGTAGCGCTCCCGCAGTCCGCGCAGGATTGAGATCGTGTCCTCGACCGAGGGCTGATCGACCATCACGGGTTGGAAGCGCCGCTCGAGCGCGGCGTCCTTCTCGATGTACTTGCGGTACTCGTCGAGCGTGGTGGCGCCGATCATGTGCAGCTCGCCGCGGGCGAGGAGCGGCTTGAGCAGGTTGCCGGCGTCCA
>DATNIC010000140.1:0-13476 GCA_035604635.1 Binatia bacterium | reverse complement strand
GGGATCTTCGATACGGTAGCGTGCCATCCGTACGGCGCCGGCCGCGGCCTCTTCGCCACGGACGAGAATTCCTGGGGTGCGCTACCCGACGCGGAGCTGCGCATCGCCGGACACCGTGTCGCCGCAAGCCGGCTGTATCGCGCGCTGATCGATCAAGGTTTTGATGCCGCCTACTCGCTGGCGTTCAGTCATCCTAGCGGTCTGGCCCATTCGTTCAACAACACGGTGTTGTTTCTGGATCACGACCGGGCCGGGTTCCCGTACCCCGTCATCCCCGTTCACGTCAACTGCTACGGTAACCAGCTCCTGAGCACGGCGTCCGAGGCGATGGCAGAAGGAGGCGAGGTCGTGACCTTGCCGCCGCCGACGCCGCGCCGCTGCTTCGAGCTCGGTGCGGCGACGGCGCGATTCTTTGCGGCGAGTCCGTGGCGCGTCGCCCTGATCGGTTCCTCGAGCTTCTCGCACGGATCGTTGACGACCAAGCACGGGCGCTTGTTTCCCGACATTCCAGCCGATCGTTCCCGGGTCGAAGAATTGTCGACCGGACGATGGACCAGTTGGGGCGATCTCTCGCCGGCGGCGATCGAGGACGCGGGGCAGCACGAAATCCTCAACTGGATCTGTCTTGCGGGAGCGATGAGCGCACTCCGACGGTCGTGCGAGGTCGTCGACTTCGTCGAGTCCTACCTGTTCAATTCTTCGAAGTGCTTTGCGGTATTTGCGGAGGCGCCTGGATGACGGGCAATCGTCGAGCGTTCCTTGCCGCCCTCACGCTCCCGATGATCGCCGCGCGCGCGAGCGCGGCGGAGCTGACGCGGCTTCGGGTGGGCGCGATCGCGATTACGGACTGCGCGCCCTTTTTCGCGGCGTTGCAGCAGGGCAGCTTTGCGTCGAACGGATTGGACGTCGTCACGGAATCCGAGACCGGCGGAGCCCTCGGCATCCCGGCCGTCGTCGCCGGTGCCTACGACATCGTGTATACGAACTTACCGTCGGCGCTGCTGGCAATCCAGCAGGGGATCGACCTGCGCTTCATCGCCGGGGGCAGTCCGCTCAATCCGCCGGACACGACGGGCCTGCTGATCCGCCATGGCGACGCGATGCGTACCGGCAAAGATTTCGAGGGAAAGGTCATCGGCATCAACGACACGCGCGGACTGCAGTGGATGTATGCGCGGGGCTGGATCAAGGCGACGGGCGGCGATCAAGACAAGGTGACGTATCGAGCGGTGTCCTTTCCGCAAATGTCCGACGCCGTCAAGAACAAGTACGTCGACGGCATCATTCCGAGCGAGCCCTTCCTCTCGCTCAATCGATCCGATCCGACGCTGGATCTGATCGCGAGCCCTGGGAGAACCGTGTTTCCGAAAGGGCGCGTCGCTGCGTGGGTCGTGAGCGGAGACTTCGCGACGAGGCACGCCGATCTCGTGCGGAAGTTCGTCGTCGCAATGGACAAAGGCTCGCAATGGGTGAACGCCAACCTGAACACTCCGGCGTTTGCGCAGTTCATCGCGGGCTACACGAAGCTTGACGTCGCTCGGGTCGCGACGCTTGCAAAGGGGCCCACCTCCGTTGGAATAAGCGCGAGCGATGTCCGGAGGATGGCCGATCTCATGCGCGCAAACGGTCTCCTGACGACGGCCATCGACCCCGTCACCAAGATCGCCGTCCCGCGCTAAATGCGATGACGTCTCGCGCAGCCGGCATCGTGTTGGTGCTCGCGCTGCTTGCACTCTGGGAGGGCAGCGTACGCTTCGGGCTCGTGCACTCCGCAAACTGGCCCGCATTCAGCACGGTCCTGGGCGCGCTCTACCAGAACGTGATGGACGGCGCGCTCCTTACCGTCATCGGCTCGAGCATGTGGCGCATGCTGTGCGGATATGCGTTGGGCAGCATCGTCGGCGTGAGCGTCGGCCTCGCGATCGCGCTGTACCGCCCCGTCCGCCTAGCACTCGAGCCGACGATCGAGCTGCTGCGCCCGGTGCCGATCACCGCTCTCGTGCCCGCGCTGATCTTCGTCTTTGGGCTCGACGATAGGCTCAAGATCGTTTGCGTCGCGGTGGCGACCTTTTTCCCCGTCGTCGTGAATACGGTCAGCGGCGCCGCGACCGTCGATCCTATTTACCTGCAGGTTACGCGCACGTTCGGCATCCCGCGGTCGATGGCGATCCGCCGCGTCGTGCTGCCGGCCGCGTTGCCGTTCATCCTCGCCGGGCTGCGGACGAGCTTGGCAATAGCACTGGTCGTCACCGTGATCGCCGAGATGCTCGCGGGGCAACAGGGCATCGGGTACTATCTCGTGAGCATGCAGTACGCGTTGCGCGCGCCGGAGATGTATGCAGCGATCATCTTGCTGACCATGGTCGCGTACACGCTGAATCGGCTCTTTCTGATGTGGGAAAGCCGGCTGATTCGCTGGGCGCGGACGCGAGAGCTCGAAGCGTGATCACGCTCATCCCGGGCGCGCTATTCCTCTTCGCCGTGCTTGGCGTCGTCGAGGTGGCGTCCAGAACGGGCATCGTCAACGGCGCCGTTATCCCGCCGCCCTCGATGGTGGCGATGATCTTTCTCCAAATCGTCACCTCGGGCGCCTTTGTCGCTCCGCTGCTGCAAACGCTCGAACTGCTCTTCGCGGGCTATCTCACCGGCTGCGGGCTCGCGCTCCTCTGCGGCATCCTCATGGGCTCGTTTCGCCCAGTGTACAACCTCTTCGAGCCCCTCACCGAGCTCTTACGCCCTATTCCCAAGCCCGCGCTCCTCCCGGCATTGATCCTCTTTCTGGGACTCGGCTCGACGATGAAGGTGACGGTCGTCGCGCTCGCGGCGTTCTTTCCGGTGTTGATCAATACGATTCAGGGAACCCGCAGCGTCGACGTGACGATGATCGATACGGCGCGCACGTTCGGCTACGGAAAGGCCCAGATTCTCTGGAGGATCGTCCTCCCCGCGGCGGCTCCGTACTATCTCGCGGGGATGCGCGTAAGCCTCGCCATCGGCTTGGTGGTGATCGTGATGGCCGAGATGCTGACGTCCAACGGCGGCGTCGGGGCGACGCTGATCGACATGCAGCATGAGTTCAAAGTGCGGCAGACGTATGGATGGTTAGCCGTGCTCGCATTGACCGGATTCAGCCTGAACGCGCTATTTACTTGGATTGAACGTCGCCTGACTTTCTGGTCCGCGTCTTAGAGAGCCAACCACCAACGAATGGCCAACGATAACCCAACCGACGAACTGCTCGCCGAGCAGACCGAATACTACCGGACGCGGGGAGCGCTCTCCGACGATTGGTTTTATCGCCGCGGCCGGTACGATCACGGTCACATCATCAACCGCCAATGGTTTGCCGAAGGAATCGAGCTCGTTCAAGCGATCCTCAACTTCGGAGTTCGCGGAAAGGTTTTGGAACTGGGCGGCGGGAGCGGCTATTGGACGCAGCATCTGGTGTTGGGCGCAGATCAAGTAACGGTGCTAGAGATATCGCCCGAGAGTATCGAAGCGAGCCGAGTGCGCCTGGGCCCGCTTGCGCGCAAAGTCAAATTCGTCGAGGTCGACTTCTATCAATGGCATCCAACCGAGCGGTATGACGTCGTGTTTTTTGCCTTCTGGCTTACGCACGTGCCGCCCGATCGCTTCGAAAAATTCTGGTCGTTCGTACGGTCGCTCTTGACGCCGCGCGGGCGGGTGTTCTTGATCGATAACGTGTATTCGCGGCACGGGACCGCCAAAGGCCACCTTCCGAACGACGGCGGTTTCACCGCGACGCGCAACAGGGGCGGACGCGAACATCGAGTCTACAAAACGTTCTACACGCGCGAGGAGTTAGGCGACCGTCTCCATCAGCTCGGCTGGCAATCGGATCTGTACTCGACGCGCGAGTTCTTTCTCTACGGCTCCACTACGCGCGCCGACTAAGATTGAGGCAGCCTAGCTCAGGAGTAGCTCCGAGAGAGTGACAGGCCGCGGAAGATAGCCGAACTTCAGCGCGGAGTCCAATAGCGGCTGGAGCTCGGCGCCGCGCAACTGGTCCGCGAACTCGGCTCGCATCATCGTGCCCACGTCCGCGATGTCCAACTTGGTGTATTTTGCGAGAATCGGTGCCGTCTCGGCATGGTGGCGGTTCGCCCAACGAGCGGTGTCATAGATCGCGCTCGCGAAGCGCTTGACGAGATCGGGGTTGCGTTGCGCGAACGATTGCGACGTGCACCAGGCCGCGTAGAGGTAGCGCGGCGCGATGGCGCTCATCGGATCTGCGAAAATGTAAACGCGGTTTCCCTGCAGCGCCGCCGATAGCGCCGGCTCACCGGCGATGAACGCATCGATCCGTCCCCGTTCGAGCGCCAGACCCATCTCACTGGCGAGCACCTCGACCACTTTTACGCGCGCTGCGTCGACGCCGTTCTTCACGAGCCACGCGTCCAAGGCCAGCTCGCTCGCGGTTCTCAGAACGTTGAGGCCAACGGTCTTGCCGATCAAGTCCTTGGGCGCGCGAACCGACCCGTCCTTACGGACGACCATGACCGCTTGCGGCGATTTTGCCGTATTGACCGCCGCGGCGGCGATGATGACCAACGGGATGCCGCGCGCAACGGCGTTGACGATCGGAAGGGTCGACGTACCCGAGATGTCGAGCGTCCCCGCAACGATGGCGGCCGTCGACACGGCGCCGCTGTTGAAGCCCTGAACGTCCACGTTCAATCCGGCCTTCTGAAAGAACCCGGCGTCCGCCGCGTACCATGCTTCCGCATAGGCATCCGACGGACCCATTCCGACGCGCAGCGGTACACGAGAGGTTTGGGCGCGCACGGGGGCACTCGCGGCGAGCGCGAGTGCCCCCGACGTCGCCAGGAACGTCGACCGGGAATGAGTCATGCTAGTCACCGTTGTTCGTAGCGCGAGGATAAGCTCGCCTCGGCGAGGTTGTGGCCTTGGATCAGCCGCATGAATTCCTCGCGTGACAGGCCCGGCTTCAGGGTGCCCGGTGGGATGTCGAGGGCGAAGACCATCCAGAGGAAATGATGCGGCTTCGCGCCCGGTTCGGCGCAGGGGCCGAAGTAGGTGGTGAGCTTGCGCCCATTGGCACCGCCGACGAGAAGCTTCGAGCTGCCGTTGCCGGCGTCGCGCGGCAGCGCGGTCACCGTGGCTGGGATGTCGTAGGCAATCCAATGGTTCGCGCCGTTGCCGGACGCGGCATCAGGATCGTCCATCATCACCGCGAAGCTCTTGGTGCCCGGAGGCGCATGCGACCAGGCCAGGGCCGGCGAGACGTTCTGCCCGCCGCAATCCCAAGGGCCGCGCGTGCTCGCCCCCGTGCCGGCGTTGGCCGCCTTCAGCATGCCGTTGTCGGCGAAATCCGGGGATGTTATCTGAAACAGATCGGGATGGTCCGCGGCTTGCGTCGCCATCGGTGCGAGCAGGCCGGCAAAGCCTACGATATAGACTGCCGCGCGCGCCGCTCGGCTAATTGCTGAGAATATCGATCTCTCTCGCAGTCTGCTGCCCATTGCGCAATTGATTGTATGCAACGCGTACGGTCATTCCGCGCGAGATATCAGTCAGCGCCGCTCTCGTTTTGTCGGCTAAGTACACGGCAAAAAACGGAGTCGGGAGAATGAAGTGGACGATCTGACGATTTGCGCTGATGTCTATGGACGAGCCGGTGATGTTGACAACCGTACCGGTAAGCGAATCCATGGGATCGGCGCGTGCGACGTCGACGCAGAGAAACGCGGCGCAGAACGCCGCGGCGAGGACGAGCACTTTGGCGCGTTTGATCATGGGTGCGTCACCGTTTTTTTACTCTGAACTCCAATTGGGATGCCCGCAGGCCCCTTTGTCCGGTACTCGTCGATTGCAGACGACGCAATACGTGACCCCGTCGCGGACTATGTGCGCTTCCATTCGATGGCCGCACTTTTCGCAGGGCACAGGGCGATGGGCCACGGTCGCAACCTCTACAGTCATGAGCTACCTCGAACCGGCTTGGCAGACACACCCCCGGGTCTCATGATTCACTAGAGGGGTTCGGAAGCGCCTCTGAACCCTTTCCGCGGGTTCCCGATATTGCCGAATTTTCACAATTCCCTCGCCGGAAAACCGTGCGTCTCGCGCGAATCACGATGCCCTCGCCTAACTCCGCGGGTCTCTTCGCTTTTCAGGAGGAGCTATCGGATGCGTCGGTTCGTCTCGAAGCCCGTCGTCGTGATCGCGATTTTTCTCGCCGGCCTGGCGTGCGGCGTCGCCTCGGCGGCGCAGGTGCATTATTCGCACATGCAGATTGCGCTCGCGGACCTGCAGGCGGCGCGCTACCAGCTCAGCCTCGCGCCGATCGATATCGCCGGGCATCGCGGCAGCGCAATCGGTATGCTCGACGGGGCAATCGAGCAGGTCCGATTGGGGCTCGAATCACACTAGGGAAGCTGGACGGCAGCCGTCTCTTCCGTTAACATGATGGCATGAAAGCGTCGGTCCTCGTATTGGCTGCGGCCTTTCTCGTCTTGCCGTCTCTGGCCAGTGCCCAAGCCACTGCGGATCCGTCGGCCGCGCCGGCGTGGATCCCGATCGACAACTGCCCGGCCGCCAACCTCCTCGGCCCGCAAGTCTACTCCGACGTCCAGGCGGGCACTTCAAATGCGGCGCAAGAAGTCGCGCTCCTGGCCTCCGCTCTAAGAATGTGCCAGACGAGCGCTCCACCGCCGAACGACGCAGGCCCGTCGCAACAGCCGCGTGCCGTCAACAGCGTCTTACAGACGCTCGGGACGCTCGAGAACATGTACCTGCAATACCGCAGCGCGGTCAGCGGTTTCGGCGGCGCGAGCTCGACCTCGAACGCATCGACGGCACGGAGCACGAGCGCGTCGGGAGCGTCACCGTCGACGTTATCGTCCGCCTGGTCCTACGCGTCGACGGGCCGCACGGTCTACCGCATGTCGCGTCACGCCTGGCGGCACTAGGCAGTCCTCGTCACCCGCGCGAAACGTCAAGCACACATGGCCATTGAGCTACCGCCGCGTGGTATAGATGCTCTCGACGAGCGGCTCGCGTCGCTGGAAGATCCGGCGTTCGCCGCCCACCTCGTCGATGAAAACCCGTCGCTCTTTATTCGAACGCTTGCGCAGAGAGACAGGGAAGCGCGAGCGCGCACGCGCACGTCCTGGAGCGCAGCGCTCGCCGGGACGGCAATCGTCTCAATCACTGTCGGCTTGTTCATTAGCCCGATGGTCATGAAATTCTTCACGCCCGCACAAACCCCGCGGCACACGGTTGCGACCGCTCCACCGCGACCGAGCGCAGCACGCCGGCACGTGCAGCCCAAGCACCGCGCACTCGTGATCCCGCCGCGGCTCGCCGCGCAAGCCGAAATCCGCCACATCGAAGCCCGTGCAGCAACGGCCAAGCCGGTACCCAAACCGGCATTCAAGCCGCAAATCCAACCCGCCGCAGCCGCCGATCAGGCCGCGAGCACGCAAGCCTCGACGGGCGCGGTGGTCGCGACGACCCCGGCAACCAGCTCGACGACCACGACGTCACCGGCCTACTATCCCGATCCGCCACCGCCGACGTGGTCGAAGTCCGGTCCGCCGAACGGCACCGGGGCGCAACATTGGGGCAGCGCCGGCCCCGTCGTCTTGGTCGGGCGCGATCCGTGCACGCCGCCGGGCGGACGGATCGGAAACGTGCTTCAGCACTTCTAACTCGGTTCGGCACGACTCACGCATCGGAAGCCGATGTGGCTCATACCGGTGTCGATCATCTGCGGCATGCGCGCCGCCGGCCGAAAGCGCATGCAATAACTGGGCGCGCACAAATGTGAGCCGCCTTTGAGGACTCTGCGCGGGATCCGAATCGCCGGCTGCGTCGGATCGTAACTCTCTTCGACCGACGGCGGAGCGCAGCACGACTTTTCGAAGTCGACGGCTTCATGCGGGCGGAACCAATCCGCCGTCCATTCCCACGCGTTCCCGGCCATGTCGTAAAGGCCGAAACCGTTGGGCGGAAACGAACCGACCGGCGAGGTCCGCTCGAATCCGAACGGATCGACGCGCTTCCACGGAAACTCGCCGTGCCAGGTATTCGCCATGATCTTTCCGCCGGGTTCGATCTCATCGCCCCACGTGAAGTGCTTGCCTTCGAGCCCGCCGCGCGCTGCGAACTCCCACTCGGCCTCGGTCGGTAACGCCTTGCCGGCCCACCGCGCATACGCGAGCGCGTCTTCGTACGCTACGTGCACGACGGGATGATCGCCGAGCCCGTCGATCGAGCTCTCGGGCCCCTGCGGATGGCGCCACGACGCACCCTGCACGTACCTCCACCAATTGTGCGAATCGCCGAGATCGACCGGACCGGCGGTTTGCACGAAGACGAGCGAGCCGGGCGGCAACGAGCTGACCGGCGCACCGGGAATGCCGGAGAGATCGAGCGGACGTTCGGCGACCGTGACATGTCCCGTCGCCTCGACGAATGCACGGTAATCGTCGCTGGTGACGAGATACGGATCGATCCGGAACTCCTCGACCGTCACCTGATGCGGTGGCGCTTCCTCAGGATAGAAGCGGTCCGAGCCCATCGTGAAGGTACCGCCCCCGATCGCAATCATGAGCGGCGTTTCGTCGTCAGCAAGCACTTTGCTAGGCGCGCATCGCGGCGGCGTTGAACCTCGGGCGTCGTGAGCAACCAAGCACCGCACGACGGCATCGTCGATCTGCACGCCCATCACGTCGCCCGCGAGCTGATCGACGCCATCCGCAAGGACGACGGTGCGCATAACGTTACCGTAAAGACCGACGACCAGAACCGCGCCTGGGTCCACCTTTCCGGCCGCTCCGCTAACGCGCCGCTCGCGCCCGGCCTCTCCGATATCGACAAACGCCTGGCGTGGATGGACGAACAGGGCGTCGCCGTGCAGCTCCTCGCCGGCTGGATGGATCTCTCCGCTTACAACATCCCGGTCGAAGACGCAAAGTGGTTCACGCGCCTGCAAAACGAGACGCTGACCGCATACGTGCAAGCGCATCCCGGCCGCTTTTTCGGCGCCGCCGCCGTCCCGCTGCAAGGACCCCACGCGGCCGCCGCCGAGCTCGAATACGCCGTTAAGACGCTCGGGATGCGCGCGGTGCAGATCGGCGCCGACGTCGACGGCATGACGCTCGATGACGCATCGCTCGATCCGTTTTGGGAAGCGGCGAGCGGACTCGACGTCGCGATCGTCATCCATCCGGTCGACGTCGGCTGGACCGATCACACCCGGCGCTACTTTTTGCACATCTCGCACGGCAATCCATCCGCGACGACCGCCGCTGCGGCCGCACTCATGCTGGGCGGCGTCCTCGAGCGTTTCCCGAAATTGCGCTTTTTACTCGTTCACGGCGGCGGCTTTTTGCCGTACCAATTCAGCCGCTTCGAGCGTTCGTGGCACGTCGCTCCGCCGGCAAACAAGCCGGCCGCGCCGCATCCGCCGTCGCACTACGTGCGGCAGTTCTATTTCGATACGATGATCCACGACGCCGGCGCACTCCAATTCCTCGCGCGCTTCGCCGGCCCCGATCGCGTCGTCTTCGGCTCCGACTACCCGTTCCCGATGGGGATCCAAAAGCCGAACGAAAACGTCGAGGCGGTCGCAGGCGCCCTTGGCCAAGGCGCGCAGGCGCTCATGCGCGAGAGCGCGATCACGTTCTTGCAATGCAACTGCTGATCGAACCGATCGTCCGAGCCGCGCTGCTCGAGGATATGGGCCGCGCGGGCGACATCACGACCGATGCAATCGTCGCGGAAGGCGCGATGACGTCAGGCGCGCTGCGCGCGCGCAAAGCCGGCCGCCTCTGCGGGGTCGAAGTCGCCGCGACTGCGTTTCGCCTCGCCGATCCTGCCGTGAAATTCGAGACTCGCCTCGCCGATGGTGCTGATCTCGAGCCGAACGCGACGATCGCGACGATCCGCGGGTCGGCGCGCGGCATTTTGACCGCCGAGCGAACCGCGCTGAACTTCTTGTGTCACCTTTCAGGAATTGCAACGGCGACGAACCGTTTCGTCCGTCTGATCGAAGGCAGCAAAGCGAAGATTATCGACACGCGCAAGACGACGCCGGGTTTGCGCACCCTCGAGAAGTATGCAGTTCGCGTCGGCGGCGGAATGAATCACCGTTTCGGCCTCGACGATGCGGTTCTCATCAAGGACAACCACATCGCGTTCGCCGGCGGCATCAAGCCCGCGATCGAAGCGGTTCGGCGCTCCGTCGGGCATCTGGTCAAGGCCGAAGTCGAAGTCGATGATCTCGCGCAGCTCCGCGAGTGCCTCGATCTGAAAGTCGAAGTCATCCTGCTGGACAACTTCTCGCTCGAACGGATGCGGGAAGCAGTCAAGATGACCGCCGGCCGCGCGATCCTCGAAGCTTCTGGACGCGTGACCGAAGAGAACGTCCACGCGATTGCCGAGACGGGAGTCGATCTGATCTCATCGGGCTGGATCACCCACAGCGCGCCGGCCCTCGACATCGGGCTCGACTTCGACTAGGCTCCTCTGCGCGCCGGGTGCTCCGCCCGCACTGCGCAGCGATTTTTCCCGGCCTTCTTGGCCTCGTACATCGTCTGATCGGCGAGGTCGATCAAGGTCGCTTGATCCTGCGCATCTTCGGGATAGAACGTGATCCCGATGCTCGCGGTGACGTGCGCCGGTTTCCCCTCGACTTCGATCGCCCGGTTGACGTGGCGCAAAATCTTTTCGGCGACGACGGCCGCATCGGCCGGCTTCTTGATCGAGGAGAGGACGATGACGAACTCATCGCCGCCCATTCGTGCGACGATGTCGCTCCCGCGGACCGCATCGCGCAGAATCTGCGCAACGACCATCAGCACTTGGTCGCCCGCATGATGCCCGAGCGTGTCGTTGACTTCCTTGAAGTGGTCGAGATCGACGAACATGCATGCGACCGGCGAATGATCGCGTTGCGCCCGCCCCAGAGCCTGCTCGAAGCTCAACATGAGCGACTGCCGGTTCTGCAGACCGGTGAGAGCATCGTAGAACGCCAGCGTCGACATGCGCTTGACGTCCTCTCCCCGCTCGATCGCGTAGCGCAAGGCGCGGCTGAGGAGAAACTCGTCAACGTGCCCCTTGACGAGGTAATCCTGCGCTCCTTCGCGGACTGCCATCGTCGCAATCGCTTCGTCACCCGCGCCGCTCAAAACGACGATCGGGGTCGTCGTCTCGGCTCGCAGCTTGATGACCGGTTCGAGCCCACTCGCATCGGGGAGTCCGAGGTCGAGGAGGATGACGTCAAACGTGTGTTTTTTTAGGTCCGCCTTGGCCGCCGCAAGCGACTCGACATGGATGAGCCGGGCGTCATCCTTCAAGTCCGAGCTCTCGAGCATGATCTGCACGATTTTGGCGTCGGCCGGGCTATCTTCGATTAAGAGAATCAGCATCGCAGGGTTGCCATCTATGCTTACTAAGTAATCACGCGCCGAAACGGTTCCGATGAGAGCAGCGCTTTTGAAGACGCCGGGTCCGGTCGCTCGGCGACCGCTCCAGATCGACGAAATCCCGGACCCGCGGACTCGCCCGGGGACGGTGCTTTTAGCCGTTCGAGCCTGCGGAGTATGCCGGACGGACTTGCACATCTGCGAGGGAGAGCTCCCGCCGCACCGCAGCCCCCTTGTCCCTGGTCACCAAGTCGTCGGCGAGGTGGCCGGCGGCGCGACGGAGGCTCTGCCACTGGGGACCCGGGTCGGCGTTTCGTGGATCGCCGGAACCGATGGGAGCTGCTCCTATTGCCGGAGCGGTCACGAGAATCTCTGCGATGCGATCTCGTTTACCGGCTACGACGTCGACGGGGGATACGCGCAGTACGCGCTTGCCCGCAGCGACTTCGTCTATCCGCTGACGGCGAAGCTGCACGACGATCAGGTCGCGCCGCTCCTGTGCGCGGGGATCATCGGTTTTCGCGCGCTTCGCGTCGCAGGCGTCGAACGCGGCGAGCGCGTCGGGTTGTACGGCTTCGGCGCATCGGCGCACTTGGCGATCGACGTCCTGCACGCATGGGGCTGCGAGGTCTACGTTGCGACGCGCGGCGCATCCCATCAACGGCTCGCGCGCGAGCGCGGCGCGCTTTGGGTCGGCGGCGAGACCGACACTCCACCCGTGAAGCTCGACCGTGCGGTCACCTTTGCGCCGAGCGGCGACGTCGTCGTCGCGGCGCTGGGCGCGCTGCGCAAGGGCGGCGTCGTCGCGATCAACGCGATCCATCTCGATCGGATTCCGGCGTTCGACTACGATTCGCTCCTGTGGGGCGAGCGCCAGATCCGTAGCGTTGCGAACATGACCCGGCAAGACGCGATCGATTTCTTGCGGCTGGCCGAAGAGATCGACTTACGGCCAAAAATCACGCGTTTTCCGCTCGCCGAGGCCAACGAAGCCCTGCTCGCGGTGAAGAACGACGCGATCGACGGCGCCGCGGTCGTCGTCCCGTAAGCGGGAATACAGCCTTCGCGAAGCTGAATGGCGTAGGCTGGAGGGGCTATGCTACGGACACAGTTTATGGCTGCCATCCTCGCACTGCTCGAGGGGGTCCCGCATTGGAGGCCGGCAATGAACGTTCCCGACAAGAAGACCGACGCGGAGTGGAAGAAGGAGCTCTCGCCCGATCGTTATGCGGTCTTGCGCGAGGCGGCGACCGAGCCGCCGTTCAGCGGCAAGCTGCTCAACGTCCACGACAAGGGCATCTTCATTTGCGCGGCCTGCCAGAACGAGCTCTTCGCCTCGGAGACCAAGTTCGAGTCGGGGACGGGCTGGCCGAGCTTCTACCAGCCGATCGCCAAGGACCACGTGATCATCCGGCAAGACGCGACCTACGGGATGATCCGCGAAGAGGTCCTGTGCGCGCGCTGCGGCTCCCATCTCGGCCACGTCTTCGACGACGGCCCGGCCCCGACGCACCTGCGGTACTGCATGAACTCGCTGGCCATGGAATTTAAGAAGAAAGTTTGAAGGTGGCGTGACGGGGAGCACGGTTGCGCGCTGTCAAGGGTTTTCCTCTCGGCTTTATGAAATCTTAACAGCGTACACCGATTATCTAGAGACGGGGTATGTTTACAACTTCGCAACCGCCGGTGACCCTCGAGGGGGCGGTCATCAACGAGCGAGGCACCACCTTCGCACTCGCGACCGTCTCACCGAGCGTCCTCCACGATCCGACCGAAGCCGAACGGCTCGTCCTCCTCTTAGAGGAGCGGGTTTTCCCAGGCATGCCGGTCGCCCTGATGGCGCGGGAATGGAACGGCCACGTCCGCTTCTACGGCCACGTCGACGTCCCGAAAGTCTTGGCCGGGGTCCCCTTGAGCAGGATACCTTGGCGCCGCTATCCTTTACCCTAACATGGGTAAAGTAGGCGCTCAACGACTCGACCACGTCAACATCACTACGGCCGTATGCGAGGCCACTAAGGACTTCTACGTCGACGTCGTCGGCCTGACGGTCGGCGATCGC
>DATNIC010000139.1:0-8346 GCA_035604635.1 Binatia bacterium | reverse complement strand
GTGACGAGCGAGCCGAGCCGTCCTGCGCAACCACCGTCGATGCCGTACGCCGGGATCGCGTGCTTTCCCCCGCGCAGCGTCATCTGCGCTTGGGGCGCAAGCAGCTCGTACTCGCGCGCGAATCCGAGACCGCCGCGATATCTTCCCGCGCCGCCCGAATCGGCGATCAAACCAAAGCTGCGAAAGCGCAGGGGAAACTCCGTCTCCATGATCTCGATCGGAGCAGTCCGCGCATTCGAGAGCAAGACCGCGACGCCGGAGATTCCGTCGAGACCGCTGCGCGCGCCGTATGCGGAGCCGAGCAGCTCATAGGTCTGGAACGCCGCCCCATCCGGACGCGTCCCTGCGAGCGCGAAAGCGCCGACGCCGCCGACGCCGGCGACGCGCCGATCGCGAGCGAGCCTGCTCAGCGCCGCGACGATCGCTTCGGTGACGGCCGCCGCCGTCGTCATGTACGCGTTCGTCGGTGCGGGAAAATGCGGGTCGAGGACCGAGCCGGACCGCAGCCGCGTCTCAACGACGCGCGCAAGGCCGCCGTTGTTCTCAATGTCGGGATCGATCATCCCGATCATCGCGTAATAACAACAGCCGCGGACGATCGACGGCCGGACGTTGATCGGCATCGTCGTTTGGTCGCTCGATCCGGTGAAGTCGAAGACGATGCGATCGCCGGATTTTTCGACGCGGACGTGATAGCGGATGACCTCCTCGCCGTCGCCTTCCATCAGCGTTTCGGCCTCCGAGATGCCGTCGGGCCAGGCCGCTAGCGCGCGGCGCACGCGCAGCTCGGTCTTGTCCTGTTTTTCGGCAAAGACTGCGAGGACGGTTTCCAGGCCGTAGCGTTCGATCGTTTCCAAGAGGCGCCGCTCGCCCAGCCGCGACACGCCGATCTGTCCGCGAATATCGCCCAACACGAGCTCGGGCGTCCGGCTGTTCGCCCGCAAGATCGCGTCGACGTCGCGCACGAGCGCACCGCGCTTCATATAGCGGACCGGCGGGTAGAGAATCCCCTCCTGGAAAAGCTCGCGCGCGCTTCCGTTCGCGGTCCCGGGGATGGCGCCGCCGAGATCGCTCTTGTGCGCGATGCTCGCGCAGAACGCGACGAGTCGGTCGCCGGCGAAGAGCGGACCGGTAACGGCCATGTCGATCGAATGCGTGACGTCGGCTGCGTACGGGTGGTTCGTAATGAAGATGTCGCCGGGGCCCAAGTCGCCGTCGAAGAGCTCGCGGATTCTGCGCACGACGATCGGGAGCGCGGTGATGTGCAGCGGCGCGATCACGTGTTCGCCGACGACGTCTCCGTCAGCGTCGAGGATCATGCAGCTCGCATCCTGCGATTCACGGACGATCGTCGAATAGCCCGTGCGGAAGATGCTGTCTTGCATCTCCTGCACGATCCCCGAGAGGCGGCTGGAGATGACCCCGAAGGTTATGGGATCGACGCTGGCAAGGATCAAAACGGGGACCGTTTCAAGTCCCCGTCTTGGTTACCATTTCGCGGCGAGCTTGCCCGCGAATTCTTGTCGCCAGTCGGCGCCCTTGGGCACATAGTCGTCGTACGGTCGCACGTTGCGGTACGTAGTCGGCTCCGTCCCGCGCGGTTTGCGCCCGGCTTCGACGTCGTAGGTCGCTTCGAGAAGGAGCTGGCGCGTCATGATGATCGCCTTGTCGGACGTCCCGAGTCGCTCTTTCGAGCGATCGACGATGTGCCCCATCCCCTCTTGCAGCGCCATGTCCTGCGTATTGATTCCGACGATCCCTGTATACGTCTGCGTCTTTTGACGCTGCCGATCGATCATATAGTCATTCGCGAGGTTTTTCTTGAGCTTGAACGTCCCCGGAATGAGATCGTCTTTGCCGCGGCCGTTCAGCGCTTCCCATTGTTCGGCATATTCCGGCGTGATCGGAACGTCGCTCGAGTAGGCCCACGCAAAATTGTAGACGTTGGTGTGCTCGTCATCGATCGGAACCCAAATGTGACCGTCGAGTTTGGGGACTTCCGCGCGGCCTCCGGTCAGCGCGGTAACGCTCCCGCGCATCTGCTGGAACGGCATCACGTAGTGGTAAACGCGGACGTAGAGGCCGTCTTCCTGCATGTCGCGGGTCGAAGTGTAGTAGTAGCCGTAGTCCGTCTTCTCGACGTCGAGGCGCGGCGCGCCATCGCGATTGCGAATCCAGTTGCGATCTCCGAGGCGCTCGTTGTGGACGAAGGACGAGTGCGACGTGTCGAGCCCGCCCTCGAGGCCTTGTAGGTAGTTGGCGTCTTCGTAGGTCTTCGAGATGATCCGGTGCGTGCGCGGCGCGCGCATCCACTCGTAGTCGGGCGGCGCGGGCATCTGCTCGCGGGGACCCATGTAGGTCCACACGATATCGCCCAGCTCGATGGTCGGATACGCGGCGATCGTGACCTTCGACTTGAACAGGCTGTCCGGCGGCTCCGACGGCATGTCGACGCAATGGCCTTCGACGTCGAACTTCCAACCGTGATAGACGCAACGCAGGCCGCATTCTTCGTTGCGGCCGAAGAACATCGGCGCGCGGCGATGCGGGCAATAAGCGTCGATCAGCCCGACCTTTCCGTCCGTGTTGCGGAACGCGATGAGATCTTCGCCTAGGATGCGGACGCGGATCGGCGGGCAGTCGGGCTCGGGCAGCTCGGTCGATGATGCGGCCGGTTGCCAGTAGCGACGAAAAAGTTCGCCGGCCGGTGTCCCGGGGCCGACGCGGACAAGCCTCTCGTTGTCTTCCGGTTTCAGCATAGGTGCGGTTTTCCACGGCAGAGGAGGCAGTCCCCGCGCGCGCTAAGCGCAAGATCGTGGCTAAAGTCGTTTTGGCAATGGGGACCTCGCATTCGCCGATCCTGGCACTCGACGCCCCGGATTGGGAGACGCGGGCTCGGAACGATCGGAAAAACCAGCATCTTTTCGACGTCGACGGGACGGAGTTATCTTACGATCAACTTTACGAACGCGTCGGGCCCAAATATGCATCGAGCGCCGTGCCGGCGAACTGGCGGGAGCAGGATGACGCGGCCGAGCGATGTTTGGATCGCCTAGCGCTCGATTTAGCCGAAGTGAATCCGGATGTCGTCGTCGTGATCGGCGACGACGAGCACGAACTTTTCACCGACGCGAACATGCCCGCGATGTCCGTCTTCTACGGCGATCCGGCGATCTCGCGGCGCTTCGTCCAACCCGACGACCCGCGCGCCAACGATCCGGAATATACCTGGATGAAAATGGTCGCGCGCATGTACGGGATGGACGAGAACCGCCGCTTTGCTACGCGTCCGGACCTCGCGCGCGCATTCATCGAGCGGCTCATCGAGTCGGGATTCGACGTCGCGATCCAGAACGGCGTCCCCGAGCCGGAGAAGGTGGGCTTCGGGCACGCGTTCGGATTCGTGGTCATGCGTTTGATGGGCGAGCGCGCAGTCCCGATCGTCCCAATCATCCTCAATACGTACTATCCGCCGAATCAGCCGACACCGGCGCGTTGTTACGACATGGGCGCAACGTTGCGTGCCGCGGTCGAAG
This sequence comes from Binatia bacterium, assembly GCA_035604635.1. Classification (GTDB taxonomy): domain Bacteria; phylum Vulcanimicrobiota; class Vulcanimicrobiia; order Vulcanimicrobiales; family Vulcanimicrobiaceae; genus DATNIC01. Next base: position 4,810 of record DATNIC010000139.1, on the reverse strand, counting down.
CCTTCGATGGCGATCTGCGCGTTGCGGTCATTGCCTCGGGTGGCCTGAGTCACTTCGTCACGAATGAATCTCTCGACACTTCGGTGCTCGACGCGCTGCGCAGCGGCGATGCAAAAACGCTACGCTCCGTCCCGACGAAGCTGCTGTACGACGGCTCATCGGAGATCCGCAACTGGATCGCGCTGGGCGGAATGCTCGACGGCTTACGTCACGCTTGGTCGGAGTATATACCGGTTTATCGAACCGAAGCGGGGACCGGGATCGGACTCGCGTTCGGACGGTGGTCCTAGCCGGCGAACGACTCCCGCGAGTTCTTTGAGATAATAGAGATAATCAGGGTATATGTTCAGGGCTAGCTTCTGAAAGGAGCAGCCCCATGAACTTCACACGCTTTGCAAGCGGGTTTTTAGCCATTGCCTTACTTACGGTCCCGGCAATTGGCTCCGCTCAGGCAAACGGCTCCAACCAGTATAACGGCGTGATCTCGTCCGTCAACGGCGGCACCATTGCGCTCCAAAACGGCCCGACGGTCTTCCTTCATAACGGGACCGTGATCAATCCAGGCGGGACGCGTCTGGAACCCGGGATGCGCATTTCGATATCGGGCTCGCCGGCGGGGAATGGCAATATCAATGCCAACCAGGTCGACGTCGTCAACCTCAACGGCTACAACGGCAGTGGCAACGGTGCGTACAGCCAATATAGCGCCGTCATCTCGTCCGTCCAAGGTAGCGCTATCGCACTCCAGAACGGGTACACGGTTTTCCTCAAAGACGGGACCGTGATCACTCCGAACGGGACGCGTCTAGAACCCGGCAACCGTATTTCGGTGACCGGCACCTCGGCCGGTGACGGTAACATCAATGCCACCCGAGTCGACGTCGTCAACGACAACGTATACAACGGCAACGGATACAATAATAACGGATACAACGGCAATAACAACGGCAACAACAACAACAACAACGGCTCTTACAACCAATATAGCGCGGTCATCTCCTCCGTCCAAGGCAGCGCTATCGCACTCCAGAACGGCTACACGGTCTTCCTCAAAAACGGGACCGTGATCAATCCGAGCGGGACGCGCCTGATGCCCGGCATGCGCATTTCCATAAGCGGCACCTCGGCCGGTAACGGCAACATCAATGCCAGCCAGGTCGACGTCGTCAACGGCAATGGATACAACGGGAATAACCGGTAACACCCGTTGATGGCGCGCGGCGCGCTATCGCCTTCTCTCTCCGCGCGGCTTCGGGCGCGCGGAGAGATGAGACCCGTCGCGCTCCGTGAAAGCAGTTGAGTGTGGACGCTCGGGGTCGCTTTACCGGTCATGCGGCGGCGTACGATACAGGGCGGCCGGTCTATCCGCGCGAGGCGATCGAGTTGGTCTTTGAAGGCCTCGGCGAACCCGCGCGGTTGAGCGTTGCAGACTTGGGAGCGGGCACCGGGATCTCGTCGCGCCTGCTGGCCGAACGCGGCGCGACGGTCTTTGCAGTCGAGCCGAATACCGCGATGCGCTCAAAAGCTGGTTTTATGCGCCGCGTGACGTGGGTCGATGCCGGCGCCGAGCAAACCGGCTTGCCCGACGCGAGCGTCGACATCGTGACGGCTTTTCAGGCCTTTCATTGGTTCGAGCGCGCCGCGACCTTTGCGGAGATCGCGCGAATCGTGCGGCCCGGCGGCCGCGCGGTCGCCGTCTGTTACGAACGAGACGAGAGCGATCCGTTTACGGCGAGCTACGGCGATCTCGTCCGGCGTTTTGCAACCGACGAGACCGAACGCCTGCGTGCCGAGGCGCTAGCTGCCTTCGAGCAGTGGAGCGGCTGGAAGTCCGTGCGGCGGACGGATCTGGGCGGCGAGCACGTGCTCGATGCGGCGGCCTTACGCGAGCGCCTGCGCAGCACTTCCTATTTGCCGCAAAGCGGCGCGCGGTTCGATGCGCTGGCCGAGGAGTCGCGGGTGCTCTTCGAAGCCCATGCCGTCGCGGGGCGCGTCCGGATGGCACTCGTGACGGCCGTTGTGGTCGCGCAGTTGGCTTAAAGCTCGATGGTTCGGCGTTCGATTTCTAACAGGCGCTCAAGATCAACGGTCTTATAGACGGCTTTCATCTCCGGCTCCGCGCCGTCGGGCCCAAGCGCGGGATCGAGCTCGAAGCGAGCGAGCTTCTCATACGTTTGACGGAGCGCCCGATGGAGTGAGAGTAGCGGCAAGACTGGGACGCCGATGACGCGATACCCCAGCGCCGAGAGCTCCTCCAAGGAGAACTTGAGCGCCCCGGTCCCGTCGCGCGGCGCAAAGATCATGAGGGGCGGCGCGAACCGTTCGCCGACGAGGCGCATCTCCTCGGCGCTGCGCGTATAAATGAAGAGCATGTCGGCGCCGGCGCGGCGATAACGTTCGCCGCGCCGCATCGCTTCGTCGATGCTGTCGGTCTTTGCCGCGTCGGTCCGTGCGATGATGACCAAATCTCCGTCACGGCGCGCGGCGACGGCCTCACGGATCTTCGCCTCCATCATCTCCGCGGGGATGATCCGATCGTGGTCGATGTGGTGATGCGCCCGCTTGGGCAGATACTGGTCCTCGATCTCGATCGCGCTGAAGCCGGCGCGTTCGGTCATGGCGATGGTGCGATGCAGGTGCATCGGGTCACCCCAGCCCCCGGCGGCGTCGAGGATGAGCGGGAGCGCACAGACCGTCCGAATATCGATCCCGGCATGGACCATGTCGTTGAGCGTAAGGTTGGCTTCGGTGATTCCCATGAGCCAGCCGAGCGATCCACCGCTGAGGTAGAGCGCGCGAAATCCGGCGGCTTCGGCGAGCTTCGCCATCAGCGGGTTGAGCGCCGCGGGTGCAACGATCGCATCGTTCCCTTCGATGATCGAGCGGAAAGTTTCCATGCGCGATCCTTGGCCGGACGCGACGGGAAGGCTTTTTTTGCAGTGCAGCCGATTTAGCATGTAATGATGCGTCCGTGCCTGCGCCGGTTGCTTCCGGCGCTGCTCGCCGCGCTTGTCGGGGCCGGTGCCGCAACTGAGTCCGCTCGAGCCGACGACACAACGGGTGCTTGCGTTCCGATCGCGGTCGCGGTCTGTCCGTCGATCGCGATCGGCGAATTCGCGCCGAATCCGGTCGGACCGTCGGGCGGTTTCGTCCTAAGCGCGAGCGTCCCGCACATCCCAATAGGTTACATCCCGCAGATCGCTGTCGCCGTTCCGTTTCGTGGACCCGGCCGGTATGCGGTAACGGGCGAACTCCGGACGCCGGGTGCACTCTACGCCGGCGTCGGAGCTGGAATCGGTAATCTCGACGGAGCCGGTGGGAGCGGCTTCAGCGTCGATCTGCTGGCCGGGTTGAGACTTGCTCGAAACGTCTCGCTCGTAGGTCGCTACTATTTTGGGGGAGCCAAAGCCGCCGGCGGGACCAGCGGCTTTTTTGGGTTGCGTTTGGGGTACTAGTTCGGTGAACTGTACGGGGCGTTGGTGTCGCCGCCGGTGATCGTGCAGTTGCCGCTGTTGCAGGCGACCGTCTGACCGTAGTCCGTCGGGTAGTAGCTCTGCCCGTTCGGTATAAGAACGCGACCGTCGCTGTAGACCTTTGCGCCGTCCGACGTGTAGCCGGTAATCACGTTCGTCTGGGCCTTTTTGTGCACGACGTTCGACCCGATCGCGAGTCCAGCGCCGAGTGCGCCGATTCCGATGATAATGTTGCGCGTCGACGCGGCGCCGTCGGCCTTCGCGGGGCCCATCGTACCCAGTCCGAGCGTCGCAGCGCATAGCGCCGCCGCAACCGTGATTTGAAGTTTGTTCATAGGATTGCTCCCTTCGCTCATGATACTAGCCGCCGAGTCTGGGAATGAGGTTGGAGAAGGGCCGTCGGAACGCGTTGTAATGACGATTTAACCTCGAGGGGTCCCTCTAAGGCCCCGATGTCCTGGCAAGCTTCCGGCCGCGGCCCGCCGAAGCCGACGGATACGAGCGGTGCAATGCGGCCGTAGCTCAAATTGGATAGAGCGGGGGACTCCTAAGCCTCAGGTTGCTGGTTCGATTCCAGTCGGCCGCACCAGCCCGCACTCGCATAGAGCGGCTCGACGGAGAGATCGGTGTCGGAGATTGCGATCCGAATCACGGTCTGCGCTTGGCTTGCTGACAAGCTCGGGCCGGCGAACGAGAACGAGAGAAGAGCGATAAAAATTGCGATCCGCACTGTTTTTCTCTCTTTACGATGCTCCCGACAAAACCATCAAGGCGTCGAAATGCCGTCGTGATATTGTCTCTGATCGTGACCGAGATCGTAGAGAAACTCAACATCGGCTGCGAGCCGCATCAAGTCGTGGCGTGCCTCGAACGGTGCTTCCACGAGAACCACAGTACAGGCAAGACGGAGTCCGTATTCGTCCCGACCGTAAAGGCCTACTTCAACGTGAAGATCGGGCAGCCGAGGACGTTTGCGGACACCGAACCCGAAGTCGATCACCTCGTCGTCGCGTCGACGCCGATGCAGTGGAAACCCGATGCGGGCGGTTTGCTCCCGTGGTTTGACGGTTTCCTGAACGTTCACGTGAACGCCGAGGCTATCGGCAATTGCGTGGCGATCGTCCGCGGAACGTACGCGTCTGTGCCTGGGAAGAGCGGTAAGACGCTCGATAAGGATTTCAGCGTGGAGGTCGCGCGAAAGACGGCGCAACGCATCCTGCAGGAACTCCGCAAAATATGCGAGTCGATCTCAGGCCCGGGCGCGCCGGAGGCTGCGCACTAGCACCAGCTATCGTCTTCCTTATGATAGGCGGGCGGGCGCGGGGGCCAAGGGGCGC
>DATNIC010000138.1:0-22453 GCA_035604635.1 Binatia bacterium | reverse complement strand
ACCGGCTCGCCGAAAACGGTCCGCTCCGGATTCTACAGATGCGCGCCGGCGATGCGTGGACCGATTTGTACCGTTTCGATCTCGAGCCGCACGAGATGAGCGCCTTTGCGGCGATGTGCTTCAAACATCAGACCGCACCTGACGCGCCGTTCGTCGCGGTCCCCGTGGTCGGGCTCGCGACGCTCGACGGCCGGATTACCTTGGTCGACCGGCGGCTGAAGATCGTGCGGGCGGCTTCGACCCAGGAGCGCGAACTTGCCGGCGACGAGGCGCGGTCCCGGGCGCTAAGGGAGTACTTCGGCATCGTGCCGTAACTGCGCATACGTTCGCAGGGAGTTTGGAGGAGTCATGATCGAGACCGGAGCCGCGTTGCCGGACGTCACCGTGAAAGACGACGGCGGAACGGACGTCAAGCTGAAGGATTTGAAGCGGCCGCTCGTCGTTTGGTTTTTCCCTAAGGCCGACACGCCGGGTTGAACGAACGAGGGTAATCAGTTCCGCGATCTCTACGCCGACTTCGGGAAGAAGGGCGCGGAGATCGTCGGAGTGAGTCGCGACTCGGTCGAGTCGCAGCACGCGTTCAAAGAGAAGTTCAGTTTCCCGTTTCGGCTGTTGGCCGATACGGATTCGAAAATCTGCGACGCGTTCGGCGTGATCGTCGAGCGCGAACGCGACGGGAAGAAGACGCTGGGTGTCGCGCGCACGACGTTCTTGATCGGAACGGACGGCAAAGTGAGCCGCGTTTGGCCGAACGTCAACGTTGAGGGGCACGGTCGAGACGTGCTGTCCGCGCTCTAATGCGCAATCGGCCGACGCTCGAGCCTTCCGACGTCGCGAAGATGGTCGCTGCCGCAAAGGCCGAGGCGGCCAAGAACGGTTGGGACGTTGCGATCGCCGTCGTTACCGACGGCGGCTACATCGCGCATGTCGAGCGGATGGGCAGCCTAGAGGGGATGAGCGGCGAGATCGCGGTCGCGAAAGCACGCGGCGCCGCCCTTACCAAACGCTCGACAAAAGAATGGGAGGAGCGCCTCAAGGATCGGACCGGCTTCTTGAACTTTCCCAACCTCTTGCCGATTCAAGGCGGCCTGCCGATCGAGTACCAAGGTCAGTGCGTCGGCGGCATCGGCGTCTCGGGGCGTCCGTCCCCCGAGGACGAGATCGTCGCGCGCGCGGGGTTGGCCGCGCTGGGCTAACCTGCGTTCGGGGCGAACATCTCCGACGCGGGAAACGCCCGCGTCAAGAACCCGTAGTGCGCCGAAGCATCGATGATCGGCTGGATCAACGCGGGATCGAGCTTGCCCTCGGAAAAGACCTGACGGTTCATCGTCAAAAAAGTCTCTTTCGGAACCTTCGAGATATTCGAGATGATCGTCGCGGTCGCAGCGTGATTGCGGTTGGCCCACTGCGCGGTTGCGCGGATCACGCCGACGACGCGCCCGACGAGCGCCGGATTGGCGTCGTACCAGCTCTTGTTCGCGATCCAGCCGAACGTCATCAGCTGACTTGCCAAGCTGCTGTACGGGCGCGCGACCATGCGCGTGTCGTTTTTCGAGGCGCTGAGGAACGGTTCGACGAGCAGCGCGGCGTCGACACGTTTGGCCTCGAGCGCGGCCAATTGCTCGGGATTGGGGATCTCTATGAAGGTAGCGCTCTTGGAATCGCCGCCGTTCTTGTCGAGCCACGTCATGACGGCGGCTTGCTGCAAGTCGCGCACGGTGCTGAGCGCAAACGTCTTACCGGCAAAGTCTTTGGCGGTGCGCAGCGGCGAATCTTTGAGGACGGCGATGATCGTAGTGGGCGGGTTGCTCGACGAAATCAGGACGCTGGGCGCGAACAGATTGAGCTGCAAGCCGCGGACATAGGCGGCCGAGATCGATGCGACGTTGCTCGGGCCGATGTCGATCGCGCCCGAGACGATGCCGGCCGTCATAGCGCCGCCGTTGGTCACCGTGACGACCTCGGCGTCGATCCCCGCCTTTGAAAAGAAGCCGCCCTCCGCCGCGAGCAGGCCCTCCGCAAGCGATTCGCCGGGATTGGCGCCGACGCGCAGCCGCGCGCGGGGCCCTTGCGCGCGCACGGCGGACGGCGATGCCAGGAACGCGGAACTCAGGAGGGCAACGGCTTCCGAACGTTTCATGGTTAGCCTCCGAAGCGGAGCGATCTTATGAAGTTTTTCCTCTTTCATCTCATGCCGTACGCGAACCTCGATCTCAACTATACCGCGAAGTACGATACGGCGTGGGTGACGCTCCCGAACAGCTACTTCGACCCCGCGCGCGGGCACGAGCTCTACAACCGCTACCTCGACGAACTCGAGTTGGGAGATCAGCTCGGCTTTGACGGAGTGGGCGTGAACGAACATCATCAGACAGCGTATGGCTTGATGGCGACACCGGGTGTCATCGCCGGCGCGCTGTCGCGGCGCATCAAGGGGAAGATCGCCGTCCTCGGCCGCGCGCTCCCGCTCTTGAACAATCCGCTTCAAGTTGCCGAGGAGTTTGCGATACTTGATGGGATCACCGGTGGGCGCTTGATCGCCGGATTCGTGCGGGGCATCGGGGCAGAGTATTACGTGTATGGGACCAGCCCCGCGCAATCGCATGCGCGCTTTCTCGAAGCTCATGACTTGATCGTGCGTGCGTGGACACAGACCGGTCCGTTCCATTTCGAAGGCGAACACTACGACTTCCAATACGTGAACACGTGGCCGCGACCGTACCAAAAGCCGCATCCGCCGATCTGGATCCCGTCGCAGGGCAGTCGCGAAACGATAGTTTGGGCGGCAAAGAAGAAGTATACGTATCTCCAGACCTACAGCCCGGTCGCCGCGGTGAAACGATTCCTCGATATGTACAAAGAGGAAGCGCAGAAGAACGGCTATACCGCTTCGCCCGATCAGCTCGGCTGGATGGCTCCGATCTACGTCGCGGAGACGGACGAGCGGGCTTACGCCGAGGCGAAGCCGCACATCGAGGCCTTCATCGGCAAATTCTTGCGCATGCCGTCGCAGCTCTCGCGTCCGCCCGGATATTTGAGCGCCGCTTCGGCGCAAGCGGTGATGAGCGCGAAGGCGGGGCACAGCATCGAGCGGACGATCGACGAACTGCTCGAAGAAGGCTCTTTCATCTGCGGCTCGGTCGAGACGGTCGCTCGCAAGATCCTGGAAACGCAACAGATGATCGGCTACGGCAACCAACTGTGCTTGATGCAGTTCGGCACGCTCCCGGCCGATCTTACGCGCAAGAACCTCGAGCTCTTCGGCACGCGCGTGATGCCGATGCTGCACGAGCGAATCGCAGCGTGATGCGCAAGACGACGCGGCGCGGGCTTTTGACCGGAGCCGCAGCGCTCGGAGCACTACAGACGGTCGCCCAACCAGGGTTCGCTGCATCGTCGAGCCCGATGCCGAAGCTCCCGGGGCGCGGCGATTTCGTCGTGCGGGGCGCCTACGTCTTGACGATGGATCCGAAGCTCGGCGATCTACCGAACGCCGACATTCACGTACGCAACGGCGAGATCGTCGCGGTCGGAACGAATCTTTCGGCGCCCGGCGCTGGGACGATCGACGCCCGGACGATGATCGCGTTGCCGGGTCTCATCGAAACGCACTGGCACATGTGGGGGACGGCGGCACGCAACCTTGCCGGGGACGAAGCGAAGACCGGCTATTTCCCGTTCAGCCGGGTCTTGGGAGTCCTGTTCACCCCCGAAGACAACGCACGCGGCGTCCGGCTCGCGCTGGCGGAGGCGCTCAACACGGGATTGACGACCGTTCACAATTGGTCGCACAATTTGCTCACTCCGGCCTATGCGGACGCGGAGATTGCGGTTCACCGCGAGGTTGGCGGGCGGGCTCGGTTCTCGTACGGTTATTCACGCAATACCGGCCCGAACGAAACGCTGCCCCTCGACGACGTCGTTCGCGTGCAGAGGCTGTATTTCGGCGGGCAAACGGATGGGCTCCTGACGCTCGGCATCGCGTCGCGCGGTCCGGAAAACAATACCATCGACATCTGCCGAAAGGAATGGGCGTTTGCGCGCGGCCTGAAGATCCCGATCACGTCGCACATCGGTACCGATCCGAAGAAGACGTTCGGCATCAAAGCCCTCGACGATGCGGGGCTGCTCGGCCCCGACGTCCAGCTGGTGCACGCGACGAATCTGGCGCCCGGCGACCTGGAGCGGATCAAGCGGACCGGGACGCACGTCAGCGTCAGCCCGTACACCGAGATGCGCACCGGGTTCGGCTTCGGACCGATCACCGAGTTCCTCGCGACGGGCTGCCCGATCAGCCTCTCGATCGATACGCCGATCCTCTGCGGGCACTCGGACATGTTCGCGACGATGCGCGGGATCCAGAATCAAGAGAATGGGCGCAAACAAAGCGAGTTCGCGCTGCCGGCGCGGCAAGCGCTCGAGATGGCGACGATCGGCGGCGCACGCGATCTCGGAATCGCCGATAAGGTTGGATCCTTGACGCCGGGGAAGCGGGCGGATTTGATTCTCGTTCGGACCGACGCCTTGAATATGGCGCCGTTCACCGAGCCGGTGCACATGATCGTGCAGTCGGCGCATCCGGTGAACGTCGATACGGTCGTCGTCGACGGCCGCATCCTCAAGCGTCACGGTCAACTCACGGCGATCGACGTCTCGCGCGTGATGCGCGAAGCGCAGGAGACGATCGATCGAGTCCAGGCGCACATCGGGGAGAGCCATCCCGCGGGATGCGCGCAATGCGGGACGTAGCCCTAATAGTGCTTCTTTTCGGCGACTTTCTCGCCTAGGGTCGCAAACGCGATCGCGGCCTCCATCGGTACCTCGACGAATCTGTGGCCATTGGCCGTGTACTGATAGGCGTGCACGTTCGTTTCGTGCTCGGCCTCTTTGGACAGGTAGAGATACCGTCCCGTTTCGCGATGCCTAAAGATCTCGATGTCGTTCTGCCACCACGTCGCGCTGTGGGCAAAACTCTCGCGGTGCTCCGCCGGGATCAGCTTCTTGAGCTTTTCCTCTTTGGTGACGACCGGCTCCGCCGCTTCCGGCGTCTCGACGGCCTCTGAGGGGCGCGCCGTCGTGAGCGATCCGAAGGCATCTTCACTGATCCCTTCGGCCGGTTGTTCGCTCACGGAGGCGGTGGAATCGGACATCGTTAGAAATCCCTCGCCCATAGTCTCTTCCGCCAGCCCGCGAGAATCTCATTTGAAGTCACGCGACGCGGCTCGTAAGGCGCTCGATCGCCCGGTAGCCGATCGCCTCGGCGACGTGCTCGCGCGCGATCGTCGCTTGGCCGGCTAGGTCGGCGATCGTGCGTCCCACCCGAGCGATTCGGTCGAACGCCCGCGCCGAGACGTAGCCGCGGGTGCTCGCCCCGCGCAGCAGCGCCACCGACGCATCATCGAGCGCGCAGAACGTGCGTGCGAGATTGGGGGGGACGGCGGCATTAGAGGAGATCGCGGTTTCCCGGTACCGGACGCGCTGCCGCTCGCGCGCCGCTTCGACCCGTTCCCGAATCGTTGCTGACGGCTCGGCCGGCCGGCGGCCGATGAACTCGTCGAGCTCGATCGGCGCGACTGCGACGTGCATGTCGATGCGGTCCATCAGCGGGCCGGAGACCTTCCCGGCGTACTTCGCAATGACAGCGTCGTCGCAGCGGCAGTCGTGCACGCGGCTGCCGCGAAAGCCGCACGGGCACGGATTCATTGCAGCGACGAGCGTGAAGCTGGCGGGGTACGTGAACGTCCCGGCGGCCCGGGCGATCGTGACGCTGCCTTCTTCGAGCGGCTGCCGCAAGACCTCGATCGCGGAGCGATGAAACTCGGGCAGCTCATCGAGGAACAAGACGCCGTGGTGCGCGAGGCTGATCTCGCCGGGGCGGCCGCTTCCGCCGGCGAGCGCGACTTGACTGATCGTGTGATGCGGCGCCCGAAAGGGGCGATGTCCGACGATACCCCAGCCCGTGCCGAGCAAGCCGGCGACGCTGTAAATCTTCGTGACGTCCAAAGACTCGTCGCGCGACATTTCGGGAAGGATCGAGGCGAGCCGTTGCGCGAGCATCGTCTTCCCGCATCCGGGCGGTCCGAGCAGCAGCAGATTGTGCCCGCCCGCTGCCGCAATCTCGAAGGCGCGCTTCGCGGCAACTTGCCCGCGGACGTCGGAAAAATCGCCGAGCGACGTCGGTCCGTGTTTACGGACGACGCCGGCGTGCGCACGCCGGTTGCCCCCATGGCCGGCGATCACCGTGACCGCGTCGGGAAGCGATTCGATCGCGTAGAGCTCGATGCGCTCGACGAGGAGTGCCTCGTCCGCGTTTTGCCGCGGCACGATGAGCTTGGTGAAGCCCGCGGCGCGCGCGGCCAAGACCATCGGCAAAATTCCGGAGACGGGACGCAACGAGCCGTCGAGGGCGAGCTCCCCGAGAACCACATATTCGCCGAGCGCCAGCCGGTCGACGCGCTCGTCGATCGCCAGCAGCGCGAGGGCGATCCCCAAGTCGAAGGCCGGGCCCTCCTTGCGCAGGTCCGCCGGGGAAAGGTTGATCAGAAGGCGTCCCGCCGGGTAGGGGAAGCCGGAGTTGATGATCGCCGCGCGTACCCGGTCCTTCGCCTCACCGAGCGCCCGGTCGGGGAGCCCGATGATCGAGAGAGTGGGAGTCCCCGCGGAGCTGTCGGCTTCGACCCGGACGACATACCCGTCGATCCCGAACATTGCCGCCGAAAAGGCCAAAGCAAGCATTCCCGACCTCCCCCGCGCCCTTTTCACGCCGTTGGCCCAGCGCGGCAAGGGATGCGCGGAGCCCAAGGCATTTCCACATGTTGCACAGGCGTAGGTCGCAGCGCTGTGGATAAGGGTCCGCCGCTCCTACGAGGCGACAAGGCATGCCCGAGAGGCCGACTTCTTAATATTGCTGCCTGGAAAATGCACATATCTCTAGTTTTCCATCGCGGTTTCTTAAGCGTCAGCCACCCCTTGATGGAAGGGCCTCTCAAGAGGGGCTCCCCCCGGCTCGGGCACCGGGGGGCCCAATTCACACGTTCATGGAATGCGCGCGCTCGAACGCATGGGCGCGAAAGGGATGCAAGCTTGAGCAAGGGAGCGTTGATTGGGATCGTCTTGGCCGCCGCGATCGCCGGCCGAGGCCTTTTCGAAGCCGCGGTTGCCGCGGGCGGCAAAGTCATCGGCGTCTCGATTCAGAATCGCGAGGCGCAGTTCTACCAAGACATGGAGAACGGGATGCGCTCCGAGGCCAAAAAGTACGGCTACACGGTGAACGTCGTCGACGCGAGCCGCGACAACTCGAAGCAGCAGTCCCAAGTCGAGGATTTCATCGCGAAGAAGGTCGACGCGATCGTCCTCACGCCGTATGACTCGCAGGCGATCGGCAGCGCGATCGTCGAGGCGAACAGGGCCGGGATCCCCGTCTTCACGGCCGATATTGCGAACACGTCGAAATCGGGCAAGGTCGTCGCGCACATCGCATCCGACAACGTACAAGGCGGCGCCCAGGCCGCGAAGTTGATGTGCCAGGCATTGGGCGGCAAGGGTAAGGTTGCGATCATCGACGAGCCCGAAGTGACGAGCGTTCAAGATCGGACGCGCGGCTTTCGCGCTGCGCTGAAAACGACGTGCCCGAACGTAACGATCGTCGCCGACGTCAGCGGCGGCGGCGAGCGCGCGAAGTCGAGCTCCGTCATGGAAGACATTCTGCAGAGCCACCGCGACCTAAACGGCGTATTCGGGATCAACGACGACTCCGCGCTTGGCGCGAGCCGGGCCATCGACGCGGCCGGGATGAGCGGCAAGATCGCGGTGATCGGATACGATGCGACCGCGGAAGCGCGAACGGCGATCAAGGCCGGGAAGATGTACGGCGATGCGATCCAGCATCCCGATCAAATCGGCGTGAAGACCATTGACGCGATCCACGCGTACTTTGCCGGACAGAAGCCGCCGCCGGCAATCGCCGTCGCGGTAGGGACGTTTACCAAGGCCGACGCAAAGTAGCGCGATGAAATCAGGGGCGCCGCTCCTTGAGATGCGCGCGATCGAGAAGTCATTTCCGGGCGTGCGTGCGCTCGATGGGGTGAGTTTCGTGCTCTATGCGGGCGAAGTGCACGCCCTCGTCGGGGAGAACGGTGCCGGCAAGTCGACCCTGATGAAGATCCTCGCGGGCGCGCACGGCGCCGACGCCGGCGAGATCGCCATCGACGGCAAGACCGTGGCGATCGACGGGCCGCGAGCCGCCGAGCGCCTGGGCGTCGGGATGATCTATCAAGAGTTCAATCTCGTCCCCGAGCTCGACGCGATCGACAACATCACGCTTGGCGAGGAGCCGCAACGCGGGATTTTTCTCGACGCCGGCGCGGCCAGGCGCGAGTCGCAGGCCATCCTCGACGAGCTCGGGATCGCGCTTCCCTTCGATGTCCCGGTCCGCCGGCTCTCGGTCGCGCAGCAACAGATGATCGAGATCGCAAAAGCGCTGTTGCGTAAGGCGCGGATCCTCGTGATGGACGAGCCGACCGCCGCCTTGACCGAACGCGAGATCGACCGGCTCTTTGCGTTGATCGCAAAGCTCAAGGCGTCCGGTGTCGGGATCATCTACATCTCGCATCGCCTCGAGGAGCTGCCGCGCATCGCCGATCGCGTCACGGTCCTGCGCGACGGAAAGGCGATCGAGACGCGGCCACTTGCAGAGATGCCTCCGGATGAGATGATCAGGCTGATGGTCGGACGCAAGCTCGACGCGCATTTCCCCGAATTGCCCGCCGTTGCCGCAGATGCGCCGATCGTGCTCGACGTCCGCGATCTGGCGCGGCCGCCTCGCGTCGGAGGCGTGAGCTTGCACGTGCGTGCCGGCGAAATCGTCGGGATCGCCGGGCTTGTCGGTGCGGGACGGACGGAGATATTGCGATCCATCGCGGGTGCCGACGTCCCGGTGCGCGGAACGGTTTCGATCGACGGGAAGACCGTCCGTATCACGTCGCCCGAGAGCGCGATCGAGGCCGGAATCGCGTTTATCACCGAAGACCGTAAGGCTCAGGGCCTTATCTTGGGGATGACGGTTCGCGAGAACACGACCCTTGCACACCTTGCCGCATTTACGGACGCCGGAGCGTTCGTCGATCGCCGCAAAGAGACCGCGGTGACGGAGAAGTTCATCGACGAGCTGCGCATCCGTACGCCGGGACCCGAGCAAATCGCGCGCAATCTCTCCGGCGGCACGCAACAGAAGGTCGTGCTCGCGAAGTGGCTCGTCGGCGAGGCGCGGGTCTTTCTCTTCGACGAGCCGACCCGCGGGATCGATGTCGGATCGAAGGCCGAGATCTATTTGCTCATGGTCGAGCTGTTGCGGCACGGGGCCGGGATCGTGATGGTCTCGAGCGAACTCCCTGAAGTCTTGGGTATGTCGCATCGCATCCTGGTCGTCCGCGACGGAATGATCGCTGCCGAGCTGGAGCGCGCCGAGGCGACGCCCGATCGCGTGATCGCGATCGCGACCGGAGTCGCAGCCTGAAGCCTCTGACCGCGGTGCGGACGGCGGCAGTCGTCGTCGGCCTGTTGGTACTCGTCATCGTCGTGAACGCTTTGACGGGCGGCAGTTTTGCGACACCGACCAATATGACCAACGTCCTGCGGCAGATCACGTACAACACGATCTTGGCCGTCGGGCAGACCCTCGTGATCATCACCGCCGGGATCGACCTTTCGGTCGGCTCGCTCGTCGGGCTGACCGGCGTCGTGATGGCGATCTTCGCGAATGCAATGCCGTTCGGCGGGCTTGCGTTGATCGTTGCGACCCTGGCAGTCGGCATCGCCGTAGGGGCGGCAGCCGGATTCGTCAACGCCCTGCCGGTTGTGAGGTTAGGCCTTCCACCATTCATCACGACGCTCGCGATGCTGCAGATCGCACGCGGGCTAGCGTACAAGATCGCGCACGGCCGTCCGATCCCGGTCAACAGCGATGCTTTCAACGGGATGGGGATCGGCTACGTCGGCAGCGGTTTGCTTGCGCCGATCGGACTCCCCGGGATCCCCGTTGCGGTGCTGTGGATGCTCGCGATCGTGGTCGTCTTCGCGATCTTGCTGGGCCGAACGCGCTTCGGACGCTACGTCTACGCGCTCGGAGGAAACGAGGAAGCCGCGCGGTTGGCGGGTGTGAACGTTGTTCGCATCAAGACCATGGTCTACGTCCTGTCGGGCTCGTGCGCTGCGGTCGCCGGTTTGCTCTTGATGGCGCGTTTTGCGTCGGGCTCGCCGCAGACCGGCGAGGGATTCGAGCTCAACTCGATCGCGGC
Source organism: Binatia bacterium (assembly GCA_035604635.1). Lineage (GTDB taxonomy): Bacteria > Vulcanimicrobiota > Vulcanimicrobiia > Vulcanimicrobiales > Vulcanimicrobiaceae > DATNIC01. The sequence continues at coordinate 12,158 of DATNIC010000138.1, read as the reverse complement.
GGCCGTCGTCGGCGGGACGAGTCTCATGGGTGGGCGGGGTCTCATCATCGGGACCTTCATCGGTGCGCTCTTGATCGGCGTCCTCAATAACGTCATGAACTTGCTCAACATCGAGTCGTATACGCAGGAGATCGTACTCGGCGGCGTGATCCTGCTCGCAGTCATCCTCGAACAGTTGCGCAAGAGATACGTGGCACGCTGACTTAGGGGCTGGTGAGTTCTGCGCGGGCTTCGCCGGTCGTCGTCAGAACCGTGCCGTGCTCGCCTTCAACGCCGATCAGGACGTCGCACTTGGCGTGGGCCGCGATCTGTTCGATTGCTCGGCCGAGCGGAGCACCGCTGTACTTCCCCTCGCGAAACGATCCCATGACGATGAGGTGCGCCTGCTCGCCTTTGGCAAGGTCGAGGACGGCTTGGGCCGTTTGGCGGTGATGGATCGTGGTCGTGCGGATCGACGTACCGTACTTCTGCGCGATCGCCTCGGCCGCGGCGAGCACGTCGAGCGCCGTGCGGTCCTCGACCTCCATCGTCGCGTTGGCGGGAAGCATGAACGGAACCTCGACCACGTAAGCGGCGAGAACGTCAGCCCGTTGTCCCTTGGCGATGCGCGCCGCGAGCGCCATCATGTGCTCCGAGTGAATTTCAGACGAGAAGACAACGATGATGGCGCCGACGAGATGCTTGAGCGTCTGCTCCGCTGCGCGCGCTGCGATGTCTGCGCGCGAACGGGGCGGGTGGAGCATCCACCACAACGTTAGGGTGACGCTCAGGAGCACCGCAAAGGCGATGACGGCCCCCACCGGATTCACGTGCACGAGGATCGTCATCGAGCGGACTCCGCCGGCCAGCCGGCCCGGATGCGCAGCGCGCCAAGGCCAATCATGGCTGCTCCGAGTGCGAGGCCGGGCAAGGCTTGGAGACGCAGGCCCACGCCATGCATCATTTGCACGATGATGAGCGCCCCGAACGCGACATAAAGAAAGCCGAGCGCAAAGCGAACGCGCGCGTAACCCTTGCTGCGAACGAGGCGTTTCATCTAGTTCAGGGTCGTCGCTACCCGATGCAACGCATAAAGAAGACGTTCACCGTCTTCGGTCTCCTTGGTTTGATTGCTGCCCCGGAGGACCGGCAGCGCCTCGTTGCACGCGCTGATCGCTTCCTCGAGCTCCGCAGGCACAGTCTTCTCCCCTTCAGAGTTCTTCTGGTACACCATGAGCGCGTACTTGAGCGCCGTCTTCGCGTACTCCAGGTCATTGCGTCCCTTGAGGACTGCCATCGCCGATTTCAACGCATGCGCGGCTTGAGCGTAGTCGTGCTTGCGCATCGCGAGCATGCCCGAAAGGACGTCGGCGTATGCTTGATTGAGCGACTGCGTGTTGCCGAATGCTTGGTGCAGAGCCTCTTCCACGCCGGGTGGAGCATCGGCCGGCGCGATCGGTTCGCGCGGCGTCGGGATCGCGGGGGCTGAGCTGCCCGGAACCGCACCGGCGCCACCCTTGCTCTGGGCTGCGCCGGCGGCCGGCGTGATGAGCGCACGCAGATCCGCTGCAACTTCCTTGGCCGTTTGGTAGCGGTGGTCCGGGTCTTTCTCCAGGAGTTTCAGTATGATCGTTTCCAGCGGCGCCGGGATATTGCGATTGCGCGCCCGCGGCGGGACGGGCGGCTCGTTGGCATGTGCAAAGATGACCGAGACGAGATCGTCGTTCTCGCTCTTGAACGGGAGGGCTCCGGTGAAAATCTCGTACATCACGATCCCAACCGAATAGAGGTCGCTGCGCGCGTCCGCCGGCTTGCCGAGAAATCGCTCCGGCGCGAGATACGCGATCGTCCCGACGATTTCGCCGGCTTGCGTCGCCATCGAAACGTCAGTCGTCCGCCGCGAGAGCCCGAAATCCATCATCTTCACGGTCCCGTCCTTGAGGATCATGATGTTGGCAGGCTTGATGTCGCGGTGGACGATGTCTTTTTCGTGCGCAAATGCGAGTGCTTCGAAGAGATCGATGAAAAAGCGGACCGCCCTGTGCATCGTCAACTCGGTCTGCGGGATGTCGCCCAAGGTCCGGCCGTCGATGAATTCCATGACGATGTAAGAAGTGGAGTTGAACTCGCCCGCATCGTAAACACCGACGATGTTGCGATGGCTGAGCATCGCCATCGCGCGCGCCTCGCGCAGGAAGCGTTTGCGGACGTCGTCGGAACGTTCGGTGAGTATTTTCACCGCGACCGGTCTCTGCAGGACGGTGTCGATGCCGCGATAGACGTCGGCCATCCCGCCCCGTCCGATGAGCGACTCGATCTTGTAGCGTGACGCGATGGTCTGCCCGAGGAGCTCGCTCACGCGAACGCGTCCTTGTGGACCTTCAAGCGGCCTCGCTCGAAGGTAACGACGTCAAAGCGAGCTCGGCGCCCGGGGGCCACGATTTGAAGATAGTCGGCTGCCAGGGCTCGCAGTTTCGCGCGCTTACGGGCGTCGACTGCACCGAGGGCCGTTCCATAGGCTGCATGAGAGCGAGACTTGACCTCGACGAATACCACGACATCGCCGTCTAGACAAACGATGTCGATTTCCCCACCAGGAATTCGAACATTTCGCCCCAGAACGGCATAGCCCGCTTTTCGTAGCAGCTCCGCCGCTGCGTCCTCCCCTTGCCGGCCGAACGCGGCCCTACGATTGCTCGCCACCGACGATCCCCGGAAGCATCAGCGCCTCTTGCACGCGCCAGAATGCGCGCCGATGTTCCCGGCAAGGGCCGTGGAGGCGCAATGCCTCGATGTGGCGCTGGGTCGCATAGCCCTTGTGCTCGGCGAAGCCGTAGTGCGGATATTGCGCGTCAAGCTCGACGAGCAGTGCGTCGCGATAGACCTTTGCGACGATCGAGGCGGCTGCTACCGTTGCGCACTTCGCATCGCCTTTGATCACCGGCTCCTGCGCGCCCGGGAACGAGCGGATGCGCACGGCATCGGTAAGCAAGTACGCCGGCGGAAGCGTGAGCGCTTCGAGGGCGCGTTCCATCGCCAGGATGCTTGCCCAATAGATGTTGAGGCGCTCGATCTCCGCGACGCTCGCCACGCCGACGGCCCAGACGACGCATCGTGCTTTGATCTGCTCGGCCAGCTCGACGCGTAGCTCCGGTTGAACTTGCTTGGAATCGTTGAGTCCCCTCAGCATCAACGGGCCATTCACGACGACGCAAGCGGCGACAACCGGGCCGGCGAGCGGGCCGCGTCCGACTTCGTCGATCCCGCCGATGAGTTCGAAGCCGCGCCCAAACGCCGCTTGTTCGTATCGGTGCAAGCGCAGCAGGCGGCGGTGTTCGGCGTCGGCTTTGCGACGGCGTTTCTTGCGGACTTCGTCGTTTTTCATACCGGGGGCTCGTCGAGCGTGATCCGGCCGAACGTCCCCGCGTTGAATTCGGTGAGGTACGCACGGGCGGCATTGTGTAAGTCGGGTTCGCCGCCCTTGCGCAAGAAACCGCGCTTGCCGGCGAACTCCTCGAGCGACGGGAAACGGCGAGGCCGCTGCGCATCCCACGCGGCAAAGCGAGCAACGACGTCCTGCGGATCGTAGCGTTCGCGCGGCAGGGCGCCGCTGAGCGCGAGCTTCCACTGCGCCTCCTCGGTCTCAATCTTCGGGACGAGGATCCCGGGCGTGTCCATCAGCTCGACGAGCGGATCGACCCGAAACCACTGTAGCGCGCGGGTGACGCCGGCCCGATCCTCGGCTTTCGCAGCGTGACGCCGCAACAATGAGTTGATGATCGTCGATTTGCCGGAATTCGGTATGCCGACGACGATGATGCGGATCGATCGACCGTCTTGATACTTGCGCAGGACCTCGACGATCGCGGCAACGCTGCCGTATCGCTTCGCATCGACCGCAAGCGCGGTCCGGTCTTGGGCGCGCAAGAAGCGCACCCAAGCAGCGGTCGCGTCGCGGTCGGCCAAGTCATCTCGCGTGAGGACCGTGACCAGCGGCTTGTGTCCGAGGAGGACGCGCAAATCGCTGTTCGCGCTCGTGGCCGGGAGGCGCGCGTCGACGGCCTCGATTGCGACGTCGACGAGGCGCAGCGCCTCGCCGATCTTGCGCATCGCCGCGGCCATGTGTCCCGGAAAATACTGGATGGGCTGCGTCATCATAGCGCGCCGAAGTGTGCGGGCGGCCAAATCGCGACGACGGCTTTGCCGATGATCTCGCCCGAGGGGACGAGGCCCCAGTCGCGCGAGTCATCGCTGTTCGCGCGATTGTCGCCGAGCACGTAGTAGCTTCCCGCCGCGACCGTTACGGGCGCAGTCGAGCGGTCGTCGCGATAGCGGACGTACGGCTCGGCGAGCTGCGCTCGATCGATGAAGACCGCTCCGTGACGGATCTCGACGCGCTCGCCAGGCAGACCGACGATGCGCTTGAGGTAGACGGAAGGTGCGGGACGATCGTGCTCAAACGCGATGATGTCCCCGCGACGGACGGCACCGAGCCGATACGCCGCGGTATTGATGACGACGAACTCGCCCGAGTCGATATGCGGGGCCATCGAGAATCCTGAGACCTGCGGCGTGCGGATGAAAAAGGCGACGGCGATGAATGCGAGCAGCAACAATTGTATCGCCATGCTCGCGGCCGTCTTGACGTGCGAGGTCCCCCACGGAGACTGGGTTAGCACAGCAACGTTTTCGCCGTTATAACGTTGGGGTCCCGTGCGCGCAGTCGCACGGGGGCGCGCAGCAAAGTTTCCGGCGCAGCGTGCCGGAAGCTTTGCGAAGTGCCAAGCGCAGCGCAGAGTGCTGCGCTTTCTACCGCAAGATACGAACGCGGTTGAGCGGCCAGAACAGCAAGAACGCGTGGCCGACGAAATTCGTTTTGGAACCGCTTTGTTGCGCGAAACCCCAGATGTGCGAGTCCTCGGAGTTGTTCCGGTTGTCGCCCATCATGAAATAATAGCCGTTCGGTATGCGATCGGACGCCTGCCAAGCGGACTTCGGCGGGATGTTTGCGAGCTGTGGGTCGAGCCGGCTGCCGTCGACGTAGATACCGTAGTTCTTGATTTCGAGCTCGTAGTTCGGCTTTTGCGCCTCATAGGGCTCGTTGAGCGGATGCCCGTCGCGGAAGACGATCCCATTGTGGATGCGCAACGTGTCGCCGGGCGCGCCGATGAGCCGCTTGATAAAATCGTTCGAGGACTCGACGGGTGGCTTGAAAACGACGATGTCGCTGTGGCGCGGCGGTATGAAGCGGTACTCGAATTCGTTGACCAGCAGGACGTCATGGATCTGTAGCGTCGGCTCCATCGAGCCGGACGGAATGTAGAACGTCCGCACGACGAACGTGATCAGGAACAGCGCGACGAGACCCGCAACGATGAACGCGTCGAGATACTCGCGCACGACAGTCCGCATTGATTGCGTTCCGTCGGGGACCGTGGCCAAGACGCCCGGACGAATGCTGATCGCAATACGGACGACGGCGAAAACGCAGATGAGCGCGAAGAGCTCGATAGGGCTCACGTCGTGATTTTACCCGGGGACTAAGCCCCTTGTTTCTTTTCTTTGATGCGCGCGGCTTTGCCGATTTTCTCGGAGAGATAATACAGGCGGCTGCGCCGTACGAGGCCCCGCTTGCTCACCTCGATCCGCTCGACGCGGGGGCTATGGAGCAAGAACGACTTCTCGACGCCGACGCCGTGCGACATGCGCCTCACGGTGATCGATTCGCTCGCGCTTCCACCCTTGCGGACGGTGACGATGCCCTCGAACATCTGAACGCGTTCCTTGCCGCCCTCGACGACCTTCGAGTATACCTTGACCGTGTCGCCGGGCCGGAACACGGGGACTTCGCTCTTTTCTTGCTCGCGGTTGATGATGTCGATGACGTTCATGATCGTAACAACAGATGCTCGGGCGGCAGAAAAAGCCCCTCGTCGGGGCAACCCGCAGATTGTAGCACGGGCGCATCTAGGGGCGCAATGTCGGGGGGCCACCCGGCGAAGTCCTATAAATCGGGGCGGCGGCTCGCCGTTCGGTCGCGAGCCTGCTGGCGACGCCATTCGGCGATTTTGCGGTGGTCGCCCGAGAGGAGGACCTCGGGGACGTCGATGCCGCGAAAGGTCGCAGGCCTGGTGAAGCTCGGGTAATCGAGCCCGTCCGGCCCGAAGGACTCGGCGCCGAGCGACTCGGCGTTGACCGCGCCCGGGATCAGCCTGATCGTCGCGTCGATGAGGGCCAGCGCCGGAATCTCGCCGCCCGTCAGGACGAAATCCCCGAGTGAAAGCTCCTCGAGCGGATAGAGCTCGTGAATGCGATCGTCGATCCCCTCGTAATGCCCGCACAGGACCACCAAGCGCCCTAGACCGGCGAAACGCTCCGCATCGGCCTGGACGAACGGCCTTCCCGCCGGCGACGTCAGGATGATCGACCGGCGCTCGCCGTCCGGCGCCTGGGCGAAGATCGTGTCGAGGATCCGCGCAAGCGGCGCAAGCCGCATGACCATCCCCGGACCGCCGCCGTAGGCCGCGTCGTCGGCGCGCTCCCCCGGATCGAGTGCATCGAGAATATGATGCAAGCGTATATCGACGAGACCACGCTCCTGCGCGCGTCCGCCAATCGAGAGCCCGATGAACGGAGCGAACATCTCGGGAAACAAGGTGAGGACATCGACGATTAGCATAACGTTTCCCGACTATGTTCGACGACGATCCCGTCAGCGTCCTCAACGATCGGGCGATCGAGGCGATCCGGGCGGGCCAGCGAGAGAGCGCGGTTGCGTTGCTTGCCGACGCGCTGGTTTTGGACGAACGGTCCGTTCGCACGATCGTGAACGTGGGCAACATGCTGCTCGAAGACGGCGCGGTCGACGAGGCGATCGTCCACTACGAGGCTGCGCTGCGCCTGGACGACCGCTACGCGCCGGCGCATCATAATCTCGGCGTCGCTCTGCGGCGCCGGGGCGACCGTGCCGCATCGGTTCGGCACCTGCGGCGCGCCACCCGGCTGGAGATTACTGCTTGGGTGAGTCGGCGACGGCGTCGACGTGCGTAATCTCTTCGAGGTACTCGAAGAGCTGGGGTAGCGTGATCTTCTCGAGCGCGCAGCGCTCCTTGATCCCTTCGCCTTCCTCGCCTTCGTCGCGCAGGTAGCAGCGCGATTCGACGCCGCCCGGCGCTTCGCTCAAAAACGAAACGGCGAAACCCTTGCCCAGGGTTTCGTCGTAAATTCGCATCGCCGCCGGATTGAGAATCTCGATCGAATGCGCCGAGTTGTGCGCGTCGAAAATCGTGATCGTCAAGTAGTCGCGGTTGACGATTTCGATCGTCCCGACGACGAACGTGTTCTTCGTCGAGAAGAACTCGTGGCCGCGCTTGTTGCGGCTGGAGACCTCATAAAACACGCGGTGCGCTACGAAACGGTTGAGTATTTTTCGTAGCGTTGCTATCGAGGCTAAGGTTTCCGTACGGTTGCCGCGGGTGTAAATGATCTTCAACCGCCGATGCCAGCCTTCGGGAGCGAGAGGGGCGGACGGGTCCAGTTGTACGGGCCGCGAATGAAGCCCTGCTCTCATGATATCCGTCCCCGACATGGCGATCATCGGTGCGCTCGCGCTGATGCTTTTCGGTCCCGATCAGCTCCCGAAAGTGGCCCGCAAGGTCGGCCACGTGATGCGGGACGTCCAGAACACGTCGCAGTCGTTCATTCGCGAGATGGAGCGCGCCGCCGACGACTTCGAGCCGCCGAAGCCGCACTACGGTACTGCTGAAGCGGCGACCCCGCACGCCCTCGAGGCGGTGCCCGAGCGAGCGGTTGAGGATCCGCCCGAGCCGGCCGCGGCTCCCCTTCCGCAACTCAAGCGCGAGCCCGAATACCGCGTCGAGTAGGCTTAGAGACCTGCGAGTCTACGCCACAAACCGATGACCTTGTGGACGTAGGCTTGCGTTTCGGGATACGGCGGGACGGATCCGTACCGGTCGACCGCCGCGGAGCCGGCGTTGTAAGCGCCAAGAGCTCGCTCGTAGCGCTCTTGCAGACCTAGGGCCGCATAGCGGTCGAGCAGTGCGCGCAGATAGCGGACGGCGCCGTGGAGGTTGGCGGCAGGGTCGGCCGGATCGACGTTGAGGTCGCGAGCGGTCTGCGGCATGAGTTGTCCCAGCCCGCGTGCCCCCGCGGGCGAGACCGCGGCCGGGTTCCAGCCCGACTCGACGGCGACCAGGGCGACGACCAGCCGCGCATCGAGGGCGAACGCGTCGGCTTCCGCGATGGCGCGCATCGCGAGCCGCTTACTTTGCGTGGCGGAAAGCGCCGGGTCGAAGTACTGCAGGGCGCGCGCGTACGCTCCGTAGAGGTCGCCTGCCGGCGCGCGTACAGGGAGAGCGAAGAGAACGGCAGCCACGCAAAACACAAGCGATGAGCGCACGCTCACGCCAGTGCCCGCGGCCGAGCCGGCTCAGCTAAATATTGAAGTTCTGGCGGATTTCGCTCAGCCGACTCTCGACCGTGGCGCGGACCTGTTTATTGATCCGCTCCTTTTGCTCGTCGGGGAGTCGTTGATAGACGAGATAACCCGCTGCCGAGACCAGCCCGCCCAAGATCCCGATGAGAAGCGTCCTGCCTGCTTCGCTCGAACCGCTCTGATTTTCGCCGCCCGAAGCGGAGCGCGGAGTCGCCTTATCGTTTGTCATCACACCGGATGCTACGATGAGTCGTCGTCCGTTTCCGCCTCACGCGAACACCGGACGTGGTCGCCGTACTGGAGGGCAATCTGCGCGACCGCGAGCTCGGCCGTCGCGAGGATCGCCTCGACGTCGGCCCGCCCCCGTTCCGCTTTCGGCCAACGGAGCGCAAGCTCGCCTTTGGAACGCTTCGCCTGGACATCGACGTGTGCGTGCTCCTTGAGCCCCAGCCATGCGCCTTGCAAAAGGGCAGCGACCGCGGCGCATACCACGTCGGTATCCTCTTCAGCCCAATCCGCGTGTCCGGACGCATGCAGGGACGAAAGCCGGCCTTGGCTGTCCCGGCGAAAACGGACTTCGAGCATCCCCGCTAGGGGAGATCGATCTTCGTGATTTTTACTTCGGCGAACCGCTGGCGGTGGCCGAAGAGTTTGCGTACGCGCTTCTTGGGCTTGTACTTGAAGACGAGGATCTTGCGATCTTTGGCCTGGCGGACGACGGTGCCCTGAACCTTCGCGCCGTCGATGGCGGGGTTCCCGACCGCGACCGCTCCGGCGGCCTTGCTCGCGAGGATCACCCGGTCGAAGACCACATCGGCTCCGACCTCGAGATCGACGAGATCGGTCCTGATCACGTCGCCTTCAGAGACGACGAACTGCTTCCCGCCGGTCTCAATAACCGCGTACATAACCTGGGAAGTTTACCACCGGCGCAAGCCGGGAGTCAACGTGCGGTTATGCCGCCACGCCGGCTGCCGGGCCATCATCGAGCCGCAGGGCAAGCGTCCGCGGCGAGGCCCCGGTGAGCCCGAACTCGGAGAGGTCCGTCGAAAAAACCCGGTACCCGGCGAATTGCAGTCGCGACCGGAGCTGGCGCGTGATTTCGCCGACGACGAGGGCATCGTCGATCTCGATCGGGCAGCATGCGAAGGCCAGCGCATCTTCGGCCGAAAGCTCGATCAGCCAGTCCGCTTCAATCGCCGTACGGATCAAGCGTTGACTCTGCGGCGAGAAAGCGTCGGGATAGTACATGACATGGCCGCTGCCCAGCGGGCAGAGCGCGCTCGTCAAGTGCCGAAAACGTCCGTCGGTCAGCCGTACGGGGATGACGCGCGCATCCGTGAGCTCGGCGAGCGCGATCGCCGCCGCGCGCTCGGTCCGCTGACCATAGCCGACGTACAAGTAAGGCCGGACGCGGTCGAATAGAGCATCGGCAGCGCCTGCGAACGGCGTCTGGGTCAGCGCCGTCGTCGCATAACCGCGCGCGGCGAGCCAAGAGCGGTAAACGGCCTGTTCGGTGCGGTCCCGCGAACTGCTCATAACAGCCAAGTTGCCGCAGATCAGCGCGGTATCGGCGGTAGAGGCTTGGTCGAGGCTGCTTGCCTGCGAGTCAATGCATTCAATGGATACCTCGCCTGCAACGCCGAGAAGTTCGACGAGCCGCTCCCACTGCCGCATGGCCGTGGAAGAACGAGTCACAATCGAAGGCGGCGAGCACATGAGTAACCTGACCATGCGCTCATTGTACACAAAAGGAGGTTAAATCTGCTTTAGCCCTTTGCTAAAGGCGAGCGCAGCAGACTTATCCACACATCCTTGTGCACGTGGCCAATGATGCGTCGCATAATTGTGCACGTGTCGAGGTTTCTTAGAGGTCGACGTAGATGCCGTCATCCTCAATGCGGACGGGATACGTCGTAACCGGCAGTACCGCGGGGAGCGTCAGAGCGGCGCCGGTCGTCACGTCGAACGTTGCGCCGTGCCGCGGACAGACGATGCATTTCCCATCTAGTTCACCTTGATCGAGCGGTGCGCCGTCGTGCGTGCAGACGTCTTCGACTGCGTAGATGCGGCCCTCGACGTTGCACAAGAGAACTTCAACGCCGTCAACGACGACGCGCCGGGTGGTACCCGGCGCGACTTCGTTCATTTTGGCGACTGCTTGGCCGTCAGCCAACAGCGCCTTCCATTTCCATCTTGATCAGCCGGTTGAGCTCGACGGCATATTCCATCGGCAATTCCTTGACGAAAAAGTCGAAGAAGCCGTTGACGATCATCGCGGTCGCATCCGCCTCGGACAAACCGCGCGACATCGCGTAGAACATCTGCTCTTCGCCGATCTTCGAAACGCTGGCTTCGTGCTCGACGGTCGACTGCTGCTCGTGGATCTTCATCGTCGGCTTCGTGTCGCTGGCCGACTTTTCGTCCATGATGAGTGCATCGCACTTCACGCGCGTCTTGGCGCCGATCGCGCCCGGATAGATCTCAACCAGGCCGCGGTAGGTCGTCTTGCCGCCGTGCGCGGAGACCGATTTGTTGGTGACGACCGACGTCGTGTTCGGCGCGGCATGGATAACCTTCGCGCCGGCGTCCTGATGCTGGCCCTCGCCCGAGAACGCAGCCGAAAGGATCTCGCCGCGCGCCCCTTCACCCATCAAATAGATGGCCGGATACTTCATCGTCAGGCGCGAGCCGATATTACCGTCGACCCACTCGACCGTCGCATTCTTGTACGCGACCGCACGCTTGGTGACCAGGTTGAAGATGTTGCGGTACCAGTTCTGGATCGTCGTATACCGGATCGAGGCGCCTTCCATCGCGATCAACTCGACGACCGCGCTGTGCAGCGAGCTCGTCGAGAATTGCGGTGCCGTGCAGCCCTCGATATAATGCACTTTCGAGCCCTTGTCCGCGATGATCAAGGTGCGCTCGAACTGGCCCATGTTCTCGGTATTGATGCGGAAATAAGCCTGCAGCGGCGTCTTGACTTCGACACCCGGCGGAACGTAAACGAACGATCCGCCCGACCACACCGCCGAGTTGAGCGCGGCAAACTTGTTGTCGCCCGGCGGGATGATGGTCGCGAAGTACTTCTTGACGATCTCCGGATGCTCGCGCAGAGCGGTGTCCATGTCGCAGAAGAGGACGCCGTCTTTTTCCAGATCCTCGCGGATCGAGTGATAGACGACCTCAGACTCGTACTGCGCGGAAACGCCCGAGAGAAACTTGCGTTCCGCCTCCGGAATCCCCAACCGGTCGAACGTCCGCTTGATGTCGTCCGGAACGTCGTCCCACGACTTCTCGGTCCCCTCGGTCGACTTCACGAAATAGTGAATATCGTCGAAATCGATCTCGGAGAGCGCGGCCAAGTCGCCCCATGCCGGCATCGGCTTCGCGCGAAACAGCTCCAGGGCTTTGAGCCGAAACGCAAGCATCCACTCCGGCTCGCTCTTCATCGACGAGATCCGCTCGACGATCTCGCGATTCAGCCCCTTAGCGGACTTAAAGACATAGCTCTCTTCGGAGTCATGGAACCCGTGACGGTAATCCTCGGAAAGGTCCGCCCCCGGAGTTTTCAGCTCAGTTGCCATCCCTCTCAGCGTACCCCCTCACCCCATCATAGTCAAGATATTCCGGTAGTATCTTGTTTTTCTCTGAAAGGCCCCTAAAAGCACAAATCATGCCTGGCGGGCGGCCGGTTGGAGCCCGTGCAGGAGGCTCGGAC
>DATNIC010000137.1:0-5966 GCA_035604635.1 Binatia bacterium | reverse complement strand
CCAATCCAGCCGTACGTCGCGCGACCCGCCGCCGCACTCGGTTTTCCGATCGTGTAGTCGGCCATCGTGACGGCCTTGTCATCGAATACCGGGATGATGCCGTCGCGCACTTCGCGCGCTTCGCTTGGATTCGCGACCGTGACGAATTGCAGGTCGCAGCCGGAGTAGCCCGCAGCATGTTCGATTGCGTCTAGGTTCCCGATCAGCATGACGCGGCTTCGCTGCTGCGGTTCCCGCGTCTGCAATGACTTGACGGTAATCTCCGCGCCGACGCCCGAGGGATCGCCGATCGCGACGGCAATGAGCGTTAAGCGCTCGTTGTCAGCTTGTGAGCGCATCGTCTTTCCCCTCGGGGACGTGAGCCTTCTTGACGAACAGGTTGTAGTCGCCTTCGGTCACGTCGGCGTACGTGCGCGCAAAGCGTCCGACCGACGTTTCGAACCGGTCGCTCTCACCCAGATACGCCGCGATTGCGCACGGATCGCCGGAGCGTGCATGGGCGCGGGCAAGCGTCCAGCCGCAGAACCGCGCATAGCGGACTAGCTGGTCGGGCAACATCGAGGTCAGATCGATCGAGATTTTCATGTCGCGCAGCTGCCGGACGTAGAAATCCTTGCCTTCGCTCGTCGTCCATCCCAAGAAAATGTCGCTGGCCGCCTGCATCAAGTGCTGACCGTGGACGACCCGCTCGCCGTGATTTTTGAAAGGACTTCGTCCAAGATGCGACTCGAGGACCGAAGCGTCAGCTTCCTTGAGCTGCAAGATCAGCGGATCGTTCTTCTCGGTCATGAACAGCGCGACCAAGCACAACGTACCGACGCTCCCGACGCCGACGACCTTCTGCGCCATGTCGCGCAAGGTGAAGCGATCGATCAAGGTACGGACGTGAGGCAGCAGCGATTCGCGGTACTTTTTCAAGACGGTGCGCGCGTTGACGGCCACGTCCCCTTCGAGGCCGATTCGCCGGAACGTCTGCGACTCGTCGACGAAGCGGGGTTGTTCGCCGGCGGTCAGCTTCGGCAAGAGTCGCCGCGCGGTCGACGCTTCGGACTGCTTGAGATGACGGCGAAGGTCGCGGCGCTGCGCCGGCGTCGCTTGACGCATGAGCTCGCGCAGCTCGATGCGCTCGTACCACACGTTGACCGGCGAGAGCGTCGCAAAGCGTAACATGCCTCGCCTATAGGTTCGCACGCCTTCGCGTACCGCGCGCTTCGCTGTTGGTGTAGAGAACCCAAGAGTGCGTGCGGCCAGGACGACGCTCGCGGCCATGCGCAACACGTCCCATTCCCACCAGCCGGGCAACGTTTCGTCGAAATCGTTCACGTCGAAGATGATGTCCCGCTCCGGCGTACCGAAACCGCCGAAGTTTGCGATGTGCGCGTCCCCGCACACCTGAACGCGCAACCCCGTCACGGGGAGCGTCGCGAGATCCGCTGCCATCACGACGGCCGCTCCCCGGTAAAACGCAAAGGGTGAGGCCGCCATCCGCTCGTGGCGAAGCGGCAGCAGTTCCGCAATGCGACTCTTTTCCTGCTCGGCGAGAAGCCCTAACGGGTCGCGCGCGCTCTCGGGTTTCCATTCGCCGAAAGCCGAACGTGGGACGCGTCGGCGCATGCGAAGCCCCTTCGCCGGGGCTGCAGGCACGCCTCGTGCCGTCAAGAAGCCTCCCCTGTTCTGAATAAGGAGAAGCCCTAATGCTGCGCTACGTTATGAGCCTCGCAATCCTATCATCCACATTCGCTGCTTTGCCGGCGCCCGCCAACGCCGCGCCGAACCCGATCGTCATCCAGCACTGCTTCATCACGGTTCCAAAGGCGTTCAGCCACAACGCCAGCGGGACGCAAATCGTCTACGTCAACCGGGGACCCAAGGCAGCCGTTAGCGTGAACTTTCAGGTGGCTTATCGCAACGCGTCCCGCAACTTCGTCCGCTACGTCGTCGACGAAGGCGTATTCTCGCCCGGCGATCAGATCGACCACCACTTCAGCCTCTACAGCGACGTGACGTTTGCCGGGAAACAAACGAGCAGCTGTAAAGCGCTCTCCGTCACGTGGGCTGACGGGAGCCGCTGGAGGCCCTAAAGCCGTTCCCGGCTGCGGCCCTCCCGGTTGCGTGAGATTATGACGGCCTTTGGAAAGGTGATCGACATCAGCCTCACGCTCGATGCGGAGTCTTTTCACATGCGGACTCCGGCGGGTTTCAAGCGGGACATGCAGTTCGAACTCGAGGTCCTCAAAGAGCACGACGCCCCGGGCGGCGCAGGTCAGATCGTCCGGGGCGTTCACATGCGTCTGCATGCCGGCAGTCACATCGACGCGCCCGAACACAACGTGAAGGGCGGCGCGCAAGTCCTCGATCTGCCGATCGAGACGTTCATCGGGCCGGCGGTCGTCGCCGATCTGCGGCACACGTTTCCCGGCAAAGCGATAACGGCCGAGGAATTGCGGCGCGCGGTCGGGAGCGTGATCCAACACGGCGATCACCTGCTCATGCGGACCGATGCGAACAAGAACTACGATGGTTCACCGGCTTGGATGAAAAGCTGCCCCTATTTAACCCGCGACGCCGTGGAATGGTGCGTCGAGGGCGGCGTAAAAATCATCGGTTATGATTTCTATCATGGTGCCGACGCTCCGGATGCCCCGCGCACCTTCGACACGGCGCGACTCCTGAACGAAAAGGGCATCATAACGCTGACCTATCTTCAGAACTTGGATCAAATCACGAAGCCGCGCGTCACGCTGCTCGCATTCCCGCTGAAAATCGCGGGTGCCGAAGCGTCTCCCGTCCGTGCCGTCGTCTTAGAAGACTGAGATGATTACCGCGCGGTAAGACGGCTGAGCAGCGCGTTCATCCCAACCGCGATGATGAAAATCAGCAGCAGGAGCGCGTACATCTGCGGAATTTGATAGTGGTTGTAGGCATCGATCGTCAAGAAGCCCATGCCGAGCTTCGAGATCTTGATCTCCGAGAGCAGCGTGATGATGATGCACAACCCGAAGCCCAGCCGTGCGCCGCTGATGATCGGCAGTCTGAGCGAGGGCATGTAGATCTTCGTCACCATCTGCCACCAGCTGCAGCGGAAGCTTTGCCCGACGCGGATCAAGACCGGACTGATCTGCCGCATCCCCGCTGCGACCGCGATCATCACCGGGAAGATCGCCGAGAGCGCGGCCATCAGCACTTTTGACGGTGGCCCGGTCCCGACGAGGAGCATCGCAATCGGAAGGAAGATGATCTTGGGCGTCGTCGCCAGGGAATCGACGAACGGCGTGACGACCGTGCTCAGGAGCGGGGTCGTGCCCAGAACGATCCCCAGCAAAACGCCGGAGACCATCGCAATCACAAAGCCGAGCACGACCTCGTACGCGGTAACCCACAGGTTCAGGTAGAGATCGGGCTGCAGCAACTGCGCGAAAAACGCCTGGGCGATGTCGGCGAGCGGCGGAATCGCGCCTTGGTAGAAGCGGCCCGAACGCGAGAGCGCTTCATAAACGCCCAAGAGCGCAATCAAGGTAACGGCCTGAATGACCCGCGTCCTGCCGAGTCTCACTGCGGACGGACCCAACGCTGCACGCGATCGAGCGTCCACAGCAGGACGATGCTGATGACGAGGATCAGCAGAATCTCCGCGTACATCTGCGGGATGTTGAAGAACGCGTAGAGATCCGAGACGACGCGCCCGAGGCCGCCAAAGTCGATCAGGAACTCGACGCCGATCGTGTTGACGAGCGCGTAGATTACGCCCAGGCGCAGGCCGACGAAGATCGTCGGGACCGCGGCCGGGAGCTCGATCATCGCAAAGCGCTGCCATTTGTCGACTTTGAAGCTCTTACCGACGTTGAGCAGGACCGGGGGGATGTTCATGAAGGCGTCGCGTGCGTTGATCGCGATCGGGACGAACGCGACCATCGTGCTCATCAGGACGACCGTGAAGTACGTGCGGCCGAAGAATACGAGGAAGAGCGGATAGAGCAGGACGAGCGGCGAGGCGAACGCGGCGGCGAGCCACCCGCGGTATGCCTGGTCGAACGCCGGGCTGCGCGCCAGGAAATAGCCGAACGGCAGGCCGAGCGCGGCTGCAGCAGCCGTGGCGATGACGACGTGAAAGAACGTGTTGAGGAACGGCTCGACGATCTCGTTGTTGGCGCGCAGATCGCCGAACGCCGGGATGACGAGGCTCGGGGGAGCGACGATGTTCGGCAACAGCCAACCGGCGCGGACCGCAAGTTCGACAAAGGCGCCGAGGACGAGAAGGAGCCCGATCGAATAGAGCGGCGCCAGCCGCCGGTTCGCCTTCGTCACCGGCCGGCGTAGACGACGCTGAAGATTTCTTTCGACTGATCGGACGTGAGCGGCCGCTCGATGCTCTTGTACGTCAGCGCATCCTCGAGGCTCAAGTCGAAACCGGAAACGGTCAGCGAGAGGGCCGCTTTGGGGAAATAGCTCAGCGCCTGCTGCGCCGCGGCCTGCGAGATGGCCGGATTCCAGCCCAAGTAACGCTTGAGCGAATCCTTCGTGTCGGCGTACATCCAGTCGATCGTTTGCGCGTAGATCTTGTTGAAGCGACTCGCGACGTCGCGCTTATCGGCCAAGAACTTCTGGTTGCTGAAGTTGACGCGAATCGTCTGGTTGCGGATCTCCGGAACCTCCGAACCCCTCGCTATGACCCGGATCTTCTTGTCGCCCAGCAGATCGAAGCCGTTGGGCGCCGAGGCCCAGCCTGCGTCGAGCTGGCCCGACATCACCATCGTCCGCGTCGCCGACTGCTCGCCGGCCGAAACGAAATTCGCCGTGACGTTCGCGCGCTTGGCGAGCAGGTGCGAGACGACGAACGTCGAGGAGCCTGGGCGCGAAAAGCCCATCGTCTTCCCGTTCATGTCGGCCATGCTCTTGATCGGGCTGTCAGCGCGAACGTACCAATACAGGTCGGGGGCGCCCGTGAACTGCCCGCTGATGATCCGGACCGGCGCGCCGTGCGCAAATGCACCGATCACGGCCGTCGTCCCGGTCGCCATCGCTATGTCGACGCCGCCGGTCGCCGCGACTTGAATCGTGTCGGAGCCGCCCGACGTGTACGTGATGTCGAGATCGATCCCGGCCTTCTTGAACAAGCCCTGCTCGTCGCCTTGGACGACGACCATCGAGTCCCAATTGCCCTTCTGCGGGACGGCGAGACGAATGAGATCGTCGGCCCGGGCCGACCGGATAAAAGCCGGGAGCGAAAGCGGGGCCGCCGCCAAGCCGGCGACGAGGGAACGTCGAGTAAAGGTCATGCGCTACCTTACCGCGACTTGGGCAAAAATATCTCTCTGTTGCTCGAGCGTCAGCGGCTTGTCGATCGCCTTATACGTCAGCGCGTCGTCGAGGCTCTGGTTGAAGTACAGGACGCCGAGGTTATAGGCCGATTTCGGGAAGTACTTGATCGACTCGCGAGCGATGTCCATGTCGGCGTTGTTCCAGCCGGCCCAGCGCCGCAGTGACTCGTCCTCATGTGCATACATCCAGTCGATCGTTTGCACGTAAACCTTCAGGAACCGCGAGGCAACGTCGCGCTTCTCGTTGAGGAAGCCGAGGTTGATGAGGTTCACCCGCGTCGTCTGACCGCGCAATTGAGGAACGTCCGAGCCGCGCCCGATGATGCGGATCTGCCCTTGCTTGACGAGATCGAGATTCGTCGGCGGGACCGCCCAGCCGGCGTCGAGTTGGTTGCTCATCACCATCGTCCGAGTCGCCGGCATCTCGCCCGACGACACGAAGTTCGGATTCACCTTGAAGTTCGTCGCCATCAAATGCTCGGCAATGAACGATGACGACCCCGGGCGCGTGAAGCCGATCGACTTGCCGTTCATGTCCGCGAAACTCCTGATCGGGCTCGAGGCCTTCACGTACCAATAGATGTCGTTCTGTCCGGTATTCTCCGCGCTCAGAATCCGAATCGGCGCGCCATGGGCATAAGCACCGAT
>DATNIC010000136.1:0-39545 GCA_035604635.1 Binatia bacterium | reverse complement strand
GGGATGAACGAGACGCTGCGGGTCAACGGCACCGCGCGAATCAGCACCGATCCCGAGCTGCTCGAGTCGATGGCCGTGCAGGGCAAACTTCCGCGCTCCGCGATCGTCGTGACGGTCGAAGAATGCTATTTTCACTGCGCCAAGGCGCTGATTCGATCCGACCTGTGGAATCCGGCAAAGCACATTGAACGCAGTGCATTTCCAAGCTACGGGACGATCATGACCGATATTCGCGGCGGCACGCCGGAAGATGCGGCCGCGACGGATCGCCGCTTGCAGAACGGCTATCGGATCGAGCTTTATTAGAGGTCGTTGACGGCGGTTGCCGGACGGCGGCCGGCAAGGACGTCGAGGACCGACTGCGCCTGCACGAGCGCAAGCCGCCCGCGATCTTCGCGCGTCGCCGTCCCCGCATGCGGCGTGAAGAGCGTGTGCTCCGCCGCGAGCAGGCGCGGATCGATCTGCCGCGGCCGATCATCGTATTGGCGGTCTTCCACTTCGAAGACGTCGCTCGCGTAGCCCGCGAGCGCGCCGCGCTCGAGCGCCGCTGCAACTGCTGCTTCGTCGACGACCGAGCCGCGCGCGACGTTCACGAGATACGCCGACGGCCGAATGCGCTCGAGATGCCGTGCATCGATCAGATGCCGGCTTGCGTCGGTGAGCGGGAGCGCGAGGACAATGAAGTCGGAGCTCCGCAGCAACTCGTCGAGCGGCGTCCCTGAAGTGAGGTCGCAATGCAGCACGCGCATGTCGAAACCGCTCGCGCGCCGCGCGATCGCGCGTCCGATCGCGCCGTATCCGACGATGCCCAACGTCTTTCCGCTGACGCTCGTCCCGAGTGGTGCGTCGGCGCTCCAGCCCGCGAAGCGGCCGGAACGGACCAGCGCGTCGCCGCTGCGCACGCCGCGCGCCAAGCCTAAGAGCAGCGCCCAGGCGAGGTCTGCGGTCCCCGCGGTGAGCGCATCGGGGACGTTCGTCACCCATACCCCGCGCGCCGTAGCCGCGGCCACGTCGACGTTGTCGTAGCCTTTCCCGAAGCCGGCCAAGATCCGCAGCTGCGGCAGCCGGGACAAGAGCCGAGCGTCGATATGGTCGGGCACGAAAAAGCAGAGGGCGAAGGCGTCGGCGGCCTCGCCGGCGATCGTCTCGGGATCGGGCGTTCCGGGACCGGCGTACCGGCGTACGTCGCAGGCCGCGCGCAAGAGATCCGGGCCTTCACGGGGGCAGGGATGCGTGTAGAACGCAACTGGACGTTGACGTGGACTGGTCGTCATGCTACATACAAAGCGTTTTTCTCTCGTGGAGGTTACCTTGCGAACTGACCCCCTTCGTCGTGGTACGTTCCTGGCCGGCATCGCAGCGGCCGGGACCGTGGGCATCCCCCGCGCCGTGCGCGCGGACGATACGCTGCGCATCGCGTTCATCCCGGAAGTCGGCTCGACCCCGCAGACGATCGCCGAGAAAAAGCCGGTCGTCGATTACCTCGAAAGCAGACTCAAGAGGAAAATCAATCTCATCATCCCGCAGAACTATGCGGCTACGGTAACCGCGATCGGCAGCGGGACCGTCGATTTTGCGCATTTCGGCGGCTTGACGTACGTCATCGCGCGCAAACACTACGGCGTGATCCCGGTCGTGCAGCGCGCCGAGGACAAGCAGTTCCATTCGCTTTTCATTTGCAACGCGGCCAACGCGAATCTCAATTCGGTGGCAGGCTTGAAAGGCAAGACTTTTGCTTTCGGCGACGTCGCGTCCACGTCAGGGCACTTGATCCCCGCCAAGGACATGTACGACGCGAAGATCGATCCGGAGAAGGACATCACGGCGCGCTTCACCGGCAACCATCCGGCGACGGCGATCGCCGTTAATAGCAGTCAAGTCGACGCGGGAGCACTCGATGAGACCGTCTATCGCAGCATGGTCAACAGCAAGGCGATCGACCCTGCGAAGGCCCGCGTTTTCTACACGAGCGAGCCGTTCGTCGACTACGTTTGGGCCGCGCGCAAGGATCTCGATCCGGCGTCGATCAGCGCCTTGCGCGATGCGTTCTTGAATTTGATCGACCCGAGCGTGCTGAGCGTTCTGCGGGCCTCGAGATACGTCGTGGCCTTCGACCAAGAATACAGCGCAATCCGAGCGACTGCCGATCGGTTAAAGCTCCTCTCGTAGGTAGTGCTCGAGTTCATCGACGTCGAGCAGCGGTACGGTAAACACACCGCTCTCGACGGCATTTCCGTCCGCGTCGGGCGCGGCGAGCGTCTCGCGCTCGTCGGCCCGAGCGGCGCGGGGAAGACGACGTTCTTCCGGCTCGCGTACGGCGCGTTCGTCCCGACGTCGGGCAAGGTGCTCTTTGACGGAACCGATTTCGCGACGCTGCACGGCCATGCACTGCGCGAAGCTCGCTCGCGCATCGCGGTCGTCTTTCAGACCCATGGGCTCGTCGAGCGGCTCTCGGTCCGTGCCAACGTCTTGGCGGGGACGTTTGGGAAACGCTCGACGATTGACGCCTTGCGCTGCACGTTCGCGCCGAATGGCGGCGAGACGGAGGCGGCGCGTTCGGCGCTCGAGAGCGTCCGCCTCGCCGAGCGGCTGCGCGATCGCGTGTTCGCGCTCTCCGGGGGGCAACGGCAGCGGGTCGCCATTGCGCGTGCGGTCGTTCAGCAGGCCGAGCTCGTCCTCGCCGATGAGCCTGCTGCGTCGCTCGATCCGGAGCTCGCGCGAGAAATCGTCGATCTCATGCTCGCCGACTCTCGCGCGCGCGGTACGACGCTGATCTGCTCGCTGCACCAACCGCAGTTGGCCGAGTCGTTCGACCGCGTGATCCGCTTGGATCATGGGAGAGTCGTCAGCGACGAAGCAGCCGGAACGTCGCTCTTCTCGATATGATCGTTCAGCTTGCGTTCGAGACGCTCGCGATCGCCGGTTGCGCGTTCGCGATCGCACTCACCTTGGGGCTCCCCGCCGCAGTGATCGTCGTTCGAGGCGGCATCGTGGGAAAGATCGTCGCCTTCCTCGCCACCGCCGTCCGCGCGATACCCGACCTCGTGTTGGCGATCATCTGTGTCGCGGCGCTCGGCCTCGGCCCGGTCGCCGGCGTGACGGCGCTCGGGATCAATACCGGCGCCGTCCTAGCAAAGCTCTTCGCCGAGCTGCTCCTCGCAGTCCGCCGCGAGCCCGAAGAAGCATTGCGCGCGATCGGCGCGAGCCCGCTCACGAGCTTCTTGATCGGACTCGTCCCGGAAGCATGGCCGGGGCTCGTCGGCTTTGCCGCCTACGCGCTCGAGAGCATCATCCGCGGGTCCGTGATCGTCGGCATCGTCGGGGCGGGCGGCCTGGGATCGGCGATCGTCCAAAGCTTCAATCTGGCAAACTACCATGAGTTCTTCATGTACATCGCGTGGCTCGTCGTCATCGTGATTTTGGTCGATGCGCTCAGCGGCTGGCTGCGGGAGCGTGCTCCGGCGTTCGCAGCCGTCGGCGTCTTCTGTGCCATCGCGGCCGCCGGGGTCGCCGGGATCGCGTTGAGCGGCAACGTGTCGGGGAGCGATCTCGCGCGCGCGCTGCCCCGCGTCGTCCATTTTCTCGCCGACGAGATGCCGCCCGACTTTTCGGCGAAAGTCATTGCCACGGCGACCGACGGGATCGAGGTCACGATCGTGGTCGCGATCGTTGGGACGTTCGGCGGGGCATTGCTCGCGGTACCGCTCGCGTTGCTTGCTGCGCCGCGGATTGCGCTCGGGTGGATGCGCGGGACCGGCTACGCGCCGTGGTCGTATGTCCCGATGATCATCTCGCGCTTCGGTCTCGCGATCGTTCGCGCGATCCCGCCGCTTGCGCTGGGACTCCTCGCGCTCTCGATCGTCGGTCTGGGGCCGAAGGCGGGTGCCGTTGCGCTCGCGCTCCACACCGCAGGCGTTCTGGGAAAGCTGTTCGGAGAGAGCTTGGAAATCGCGCCGCTGACGGAGGCGGAATCCTTGGTCGCGACCGGCGCGCCGGCGACCGCCGCGGCCTTGGTCGGGCTCGTCCCCGGCGCGCTCAACGCGCTGCTCTCGCACCTCGCCTACCGCTGGGAGTGGAACGTCCGCGCGTCGACGACGCTCGGGATGATCGGCGCGGGCGGGATCGGCCAGGCGATCTTCAACGCGCAACAGCTGCTCTTCTACCATCAGCTTATCGCGTACGTCATATTCGCGGTCGCGCTCGTCGTGGCGGGCGACGTCGTCTCGCAGGCATTTCGCGCCCGATTGCATTTGCGGACCGTCCTGCGATAGGATGCGAGGTATGGATCGAGCGCTGTTTCTACGTGGCCTCGGCGTCTTTGCCGCAGAGGGCGCGCTGATGAGCAGCGCCGCTCGAGCGCAAACACCGAGCGAAAGGCCATTTCGGCTCGACGTTCACCATCATTTGAATCCGCCGTTTTTCGCCGACGCGGTGAAGCCGCGGCCGGTCACGCCGAATCTCGTCGGTTGGACGCCGGAAAAATCGCTCGCCGACATGGAGAAAGCCGGCGTCGCGACGGCGTTCTTGTCGATGCCGCGCTCGCCGAGCGTCTATTTCGGCGGCCTCGATACGTCGCGGCAACTGGCGCGCAGAGTCAACGAGTATGCGGCCGAGGTGCGCCATGCGTATCCGGGGCGGTTCGGATTTTGGGCCGAACTGCCGTTGCCCGACGTCGAAGGCAGCCTGCGTGAAGCGATCTACGCGTTGGACGCACTTGGCGCGGACGGCGTCGCGATGGCGACGAGCTATGGCAATAAGTGGCTCGGTGACGTCGCTTTCTCGCCGTTGTGGGAAGAACTCAATCGGCGCAAATCTGTGGTCTTCACGCACCCGCTTTCCAACGCGTGCTGCGTTAATCAGCTGGCTGGTCTCAACGACAACATGATCGAGTTCGGAACCGATACAACGCGCACGATTGCAAGCCTCGTTTTCAGCGGGACGGCGTCACGCTATCCCGACGTGCGGATCATCTTCTCACACGCGGGCGGAACGATGCCCTACTTGATCGAGCGCTTCGAATTTCAAGCGCGCGACCCCAAGTTTGCAGCCGTCCTTCCCCACGGTGTCGACTATGAGCTGAAGAAGTTCTACTACGACACCGCGCAATCGTCGAATCCCGGAGTGATGGGCGCACTCATGAAGCTGGTTCCGACATCGCACATTCTCTTCGGCACCGACTTTCCTTACCGATTCTCGTCCGAAAACGTCACCGGTCTAGCCGGCTGCAGTTTGCGAACGGCCGATCTTCAGGCGATCAATCGCGGGAATGCGCTGGCGCTGCTCCCACGCTACCGGGGCGCTACGTAGAGGAGATCCGCTGCTGGAAACGGCGCGAACTTCGCGTACCTCGCGGTGACGTCGATCCACGGCTGAACTTGCGCCGTGGTCAGTTGCTCGACCCAGTACGGACGCGATGCTTTAGCCGTGAGCGCAGGATCGGATTTGAGGTACTTCGAGACGATCGGCACGACTTTGTCCGGGTTCTTGTTTGCCCAGACGGCCGCCTCATGGATCGCGCTGACGAAGCGCGCGACTTGATCGGGGTGCGCCTTGGCCCAAGCCGACGTCGTATACCACGCGGTTGACGTGTAGCGCGGCGCGATCGCATCGTCCCCGGTCGTCAGCAGCTTCGCGACTTTCCTGTCCTCGGCGATCGTGATGAACGGCTCGGTCAGATACGACCCGTCGATGCGCCCCGCGGCAAGCGCGTCCGGCGTCTCCGGGAACGGAATCTCGACGAACTTCACCGTCGTGGAATCGCCGCCGTGCTTGTCGATCCAGGCGCGCGGCATGTACTCGGCGAGCGTGTTCAATCCCGCAGTCCCGAACGTCTTCCCGTTGAAATCTTTGCCGGTCGTCGCCGTCGAGTTAGCCGGGACCATGATCGCGCCTGCAGCTTTCCCCGGCAGGTTGCCGACGCCCGGCGCGATGATGACGAACGGCAGACCCTTGACGTGCGCGACGGCCAGCGTCGAGATCGTCGCGTACGCGATGTCGTATGTTCCCTGCGCAACGGCGGCGGCAATCGCGGGCGTCGAGGGATTTTGCGCGATATCGACGTTGATTCCGGCCTTCGTGAAGAAGCCCATGTCCTGCGCGAAATAGACCTCGACCGCCGGCTCGTTGGGGATCATCGCGACGCGGATCGGCGTCGTCTGAGCGCTGCCCGGAGCAGAGAGAGAACACAGGGCTGCGATAGCGGCAATCGTCATGGCCGCGCGGCTTAGGAAGTGCATGCGAGTGAACTCTCCTTTTCGAGAAGGCGCGCCATCAGCTTGCGAGCTTGAATCGGACCGACGTCGACGCCGACGAGGACGTCGGGCACGGACGGATCGAGGTCGATCGAACGCTGCTGGGCTTCCAAGATGGCTTGATCTTCGAGGAACGCCTTGCGTGTTTCGCGGTTGAAGAAACTTGTCAGCTCGGCGTCGGTGATGTCGAAATCGCGGGTGCTCGCCCAGAAATAGTGGCTCGTCCGCTCGGTCTCGGGCGTAATGACGTTGATGATGAGGATGTGTTTGCTGCGGGGAGTCGAGCCGTTTTCAGAGACCTCGGTCGTCGTGATTTCGATCGTCACGCTCGCGGGCGGGAGATACGTGATGACCTTCGTCTGGTTGGCGCGTGGTCCAAAGCCTTGTTTGAGATACAGCGGCGGCGTCGGAATGCTCTGCGCCTCGCGCACCAGACGGATCGATTCTTTGCCCCCTTCGAGCCGAAGTGATGCCGCGCTGTCGTCGCTACCGATCGTCCCGCGGTGCACGAACGCGACGTGCGAGAGATCGAGCAGATTGTCGACGAACAGCAAATAGTCGGCGGCAATCGGCATTCGCTCGCCGGTCGAGGCCCACGCCGGATCGTCGTTCGTGCGCAAATCGGGAATCGTTCCGGGGTCGGCGAGCGATGGATCGCCGGTCCAAATCCAGATGTAACGATGCCGTTCGCACGCCGGATAGCTCCGCACGCGCGCCGTCACCGGTGGCCGGATGTCGGAACCGGGAATCTCGATGCACAAACCCGCGGAGTCGAAGACAAAGCCGTGGTAACCGCATTGCAACGTATCGCCGACGACGCGGCCTTTGTGCAGCGGTGCGCGCCGATGAGCGCAGCGGTCCGCGAGGGCGCACGCGCTGCCGTCTTCCTTCCGATACAGCACGATCGGATCGCCGAGGACGACCCGGCCGAGCGGCTCGCGCGTGAGCTCGCAGGCTTCGGCTGCGACGTACCAAGCGTTCCGTAGGAACATGCCACCTACTATGCGCTGCTAGGTGTTCTGTCCTTAGGGGAAAAACCCAGATACAGACTGCTACGGAGACGGACCGAATGGAGTATCGCCAGGGACAAAGCGCATCGATTACGCGCCAGGTGACGGCCGAGGACGTGGAGGCATTCGCCAAGGTCTCCGGCGACACGAACCCCGTCCACCTCGACGCGGATTACGCGGCGGCCACCCGGTTCGGCAGCCGGATCGCCCACGGGATGCTCGCGGTCTCCTACATCTCGGCCGTCCTGGGGACGCGGTTCCCCGGCCCCGGGACGATTTACCTGAGCCAAAACGTCTCGTTCCTCAAGCCGGTTTTCATCGGCGACACGATCACGGCGACGGTCTCGGTCTCGAAGTACCGGGCGGAAAAGGGCGTCCTGACGCTCGTCACCGAGTGCTTCAACCAGGCCGGCGACAAGGTCGTCGACGGCCAGGCGGTTTGTCTGGTTACCGACGTAGTCGAGCGCCCGTCGTCCCTGGATGAGGCCGCCGAAACGGCGGAAGTCACCAGCGGCTTAAGCGCTTGACGCACCATGCAGGTATATGTAAAATGCACATAGGGCTGAAATGAACAAAACAACGGATACGAACGGCAAGACCGACGCGGGCCTCCCTCCCCGGGGGACCCCGAAGAACTACCTCATGGCGTGGCTCCTGGTGATGCTCAAGGACCTCAACCTCCATGGCTACGAGATCATGAAGGAGCTCAAAGAGAACTTTGCGGTCGTCTCCGATCCAGGGACCGTGTATCGCGCTCTGCGGCAGCTCGAGCGAGAAGGTTACATCTCCTCATGGTGGGACCCCAAAGAACAGGGACCGGCGCGCCGGATCTATACGCTGACCGACGCCGGCAGCGACGCGCTCAAACTGTGGAGCTCCGCGCTCGAGCAATACCGCACGAATCTCGATGCCTTTTTCAGCCTCTATACCGGACAATGGGTAAAGGAGAAAAAGGAAAATGATGAACGAAACCATTGACGCGCAGACCAAGAGCTACGTCGATCTTGCGAGCCAAACATACGCGACCCTCGTCGACGCGTACTCGCAAGCGCAGCAGCGCAACCTCGCCTACGGCAAGTCCGCCTACGAGGTCTTGACGCGCCCGTACGCATCGACCGCGATGGAAACGACCTACCGCGAGAACTTCGATCGTGCCAACCAAATCGTCGAACTGACCGTCTCGGAACTGCAGCACGCAGGGACGGCGGCGGCCAAGCTCGGCCAGACGCTCGTTTCACAGAGTGCGCTCTGGCAGGAGAAGACGATGGGGTCGGCTCGGGGCCTCATGAAGACGATGATCTCGAACCTGAACTACGTCAAAGACACGACGGACAAGCAGTTCGAAGGCTTCACCAAGCGCGTCGAAGAGATGCAGGCGCGCACGGTCAGCACCAATTAACGAGAAAGAGCGCGGGAACGGGTCGGAAGACCCGTTCTCCGCTTGGCGCAAGACCTTCTCAGCGCAAGAGGAGCAATGGAGCAAGCTCTTCGAGCGGATGACGGGCTCGAGCGCCTTTCCCGAACAACTCGCCTCTGCCCTGAAAACGTACTTAACCACTGCTGCCCTCTCGCGCGAGAACGTCGCGCGCTATCTCGAGGCTGCCAATCTTCCGTCGCGCGCCGACGTCGCAGCGCTCGGCAAGCGTCTCGACGACCTCACGAACGCCGTTCAGTCGTTGGCCGATGCGGTCGAAGCCTTGCACGATCGCGTGAAGCCCGTCAAGGGCAAAAAGAAAAAGAAAAAAGGCCGCAAGTCGGACCGGAAAACTAAAGGCAAAAACCACTAAGGAAGTCCTCGGCGCAGTGCGAAGCCATCGGGCCCCAGCATCCAACTAAAGAGGCCCCATGGAAGCAACCGCAATTCGCCGGAACGAGATCGGCGTCGGCAGTCTGACCGGAAAAACTGCGCTCGTGACGGGCAGCTCCCGTGGGATCGGCGCGGCTATCGCGCGCGAGCTCGCGCGTTGCGGCGCGTACGTCGTGATCAACTACATGAGCTCGAAGGCCGCGGCGGACGCGATGGTCGCGAGCTGTAAAGAAGCGGGCGGCGACGCCCACGCGGAAGCGGCCGACGTTTCGAAAGCGGACGACGTCAAAGCGATGGTCGACCGCGTCCTCGAGCGCACGAAGCACATCGACGTCCTCGTGAACAATGCCGGCATCTTGCGCGACCGGACGTTTCGCAAGCTGACGCTGCAAGACTGGCACGAGGTGATCGATACCAACTTGACCAGCGTCATGAACACGTGCCACTACATTGTCCCGCTGATGATCGAGAACGGCGGCGGGCGAATCGTGAGCGTTTCCTCGTTCGTCGGCCAGATGGGCAACTTCGGGCAGTGCAACTATTCGGCTGCGAAAGCCGGCATCATCGGCTTCACCAAATCGCTGGCGATCGAGCTCGCACGCTATAACATCGCGGTGAACGCGATTTGCCCGGGTTTCGTCAACACCGAGATGTGGCGCTCGGTCCCCGAAAACGTGCGAGAGCAGATCTTGAACCGGATCCCGATGCATCGCGTCGCGGAACCTGAAGAGATCGCTCGCGGCGTTCGGTTTCTCGTCACCGAGGCCGACTACATGACGGGACAGTCGCTCAACATCAACGGCGGCATTTACATGGGTTGGTGAGCCTGAATCGCGGATGACGGCGCATTCCGTCGTTGCCCGGCATGGAAAGCTCGCCGTCCGTGCCTATCACGCGTCGCCCCGGCGCTTCGCGGTGCCGGTCGTCCTCATCCCGGCGCTCATCAATCGCGCTTCGATCCTCGATCTCTACGACGGCGGCTCGCTCGCGCAGTATTTGGCGCGCGCGGGCTTCGACGTGTATCTCATCGACTGGGGAGTGCCGGGCGACGAAGATCGCGAGCTCGGCCTCGAGGACCTTCTGATGGACCGCTTGTCGCCCGCGTTGGAGCGGATACGGGACGATGCGAACAGCGATCCCGTCACCCTGCTCGGCTATTGCATGGGCGGGACGCTGGCAGTGGTCTACGCCGCGCTAGTCCGCTTGAAGCCGCCGAACAATCTCATCGCGCTTGCAGCGCCCGTCGATTTCGCGCACGGCGGGAAGCTCGCCGAATGGTGCAGTCCCGCCGTGCTCGACCTCGAGCAGGTCGTCGAGACGTTCGGCAACGTCCCCGCGGTCATGATCGAAGCGGCATTTACGCTCTTGCGTCCGACTGCGAAAGTCCGCGCGGCCCTGCGCTTCTTCGAGAACGCCCGCGATCGGCGCGCGCATCAAGCCTACGCCGCCCTCGCCGAATGGTCCGACGACTGGATCCCTTTCCCCGGCCGGGCGGCTCGCGATTGGATCACGTCTTTCTATCGCGAGAACCGGTTGATCTGTGGCGGTTTGCGGATCGCTGGTGAGAAGATCGACTTGCGCCGGATCACCGCACCGGTCTTGGCGATTGCGGCCGAACGGGACGAAATCTCGCCGCCCGCGTCGATCGGTCCGCTCATCGAGCGCACCTCGAGCGAAGACCGCACGTTCCTCGTCCTCCCCGGCGGCCACATCGGCTTGGTCGCGGGCCGATCCGCGCGCGACGTCCTCTGGCCTGCAATCGAGGAGTGGCTGATCCCACGCAGCAAGGAAGAAACGTGAAGCTCCGGGATGGGTCGGAGGTGGCGTTGCGCCCGTACGGGCACGGCGACGTTGCGGCGCTCGGCAAATTTCTGCGCGCGCTGCCGCAGCGTGATCTGCTGTTTTTTCGCCAAGACGTCGGAAACGAAGACGTCTTGCGCGGTTGGCTCGACGTGAACACGCACGAGACGGTCGCGACGCTTGCCGAACGGGGCAAGCAGATCGTCGGGTTCGCTTACGTTCAACGCTACAACGTCCCGTGGACGCTGCATGTCGGCAACATCGTCGCGGTCGTCGAACCGAAGCTGCGCAACGCGGGTCTGGGGACGCAGCTGCTGCGTGCAGCGGTCGAGAACGGCCTCGTCCTGGGACTGG
The DNA here is from genome assembly GCA_035604635.1 of Binatia bacterium. Classification (GTDB taxonomy): domain Bacteria; phylum Vulcanimicrobiota; class Vulcanimicrobiia; order Vulcanimicrobiales; family Vulcanimicrobiaceae; genus DATNIC01. The sequence goes on along the minus strand of DATNIC010000136.1, from coordinate 28,323 downwards.
AAAAACTCGCCGCGCGCATCCTCATCGAAGATCGCGACAGCGTCCACGTCTTCGAAAAACTGGGCTTTCGCCACGAAGGGACACTGCTCGATCATGCAAAGGGCGCCGACGGAACGCTCTACGATCTCGCCGCGATGGGTTTGAATCTGCGCGAGTGGAACCGGTGATTTCGGTCCGCTTCTTGGGGACCGGCGGTGCGCGTTTCACGGTCGCGCGCCAAATTCGCGCGTCCGGGGGCATGTGGATGCGCTTCGGCGCGACGCAGATTCACGTCGATCCGGGACCGGGCGCTCTCGTCCGGGCGCTCTCCGTCATCCCGCCGTGCAATCCCGTCGAGCTCGATGCGATCGTTCTCTCGCACAAGCATCTCGACCATGCGAACGACGTGAACATCATGGTCGAGGCGATGTCGCAAGGAGGCTACCGTCCGCGTGGAGCGCTGTTCGCGCCGCGCGACGCGTTCGAGGGGGAGGCGGTCATCTTCCCCTACGTGCGGAAATTCGTCAAGCGCGAGGAGTTCTTGGTCGAGCGTTCCGGACCGTACGCGATCAACGACGTCGAGTTGCGCACGTCGATAAAGCACATTCATTCCGTCGAGACGTTCGGCATGCACTTTCGGTATGCGGGCCGGACCGTCTCGTATCTTCCGTGCGGGCGCTTTTTCGCGGGTCTGATCGAAGACTACAAGGCGCACGACCCGGACGTCCTCATCGTCAACGTGCTGCGGTATAGCGACAGCATGGACGTCGATCATCTCTTGTTCGAAGAAGCGCGGAGAATCGTCACCGAGATTCGACCGAGGGTCGCCGTCTTTACGCATTTCGGGACGCGGCTGCTCGAACGCGATCCCGATCGCCTGGCGGCCGAGCTCGAAGACGAGCTCGGGATCCGCGTCCACGCCGCCCGCGACGGGTGGATGCTCGACGTGGAAACCGAGGTCGCCTCGGTCGTAAACTGATCTACTGCAGCTCTTCTTAAGAGCTAGTGGATTCCGATGGCTTTCGGGAGGACGACCGGGTGCGGTGCGGGGGGTGGGACTGCAACTTTCGGAGCTGCCGGGTGGGGAGCCGGCGCGGGTGCCGGCGCCGCGATCTTCGGAGGGGGAGGTGGCGGCGGAGCAGCTGCTTTCGGGGCCGTCTTCGGTGGGGCAGGCGGTGGTTTCGCTTCGACTGGCGCAGCCGCAGGTTTCGGCGCCGTTCCCTCGGCCGGTTCGGCGGCGGGCTTCTGCTGCTGCGTCTGAGTCTTCTCGGTTGTCGTCGTCGACGATGCGGGTTTGTTCTGCGTTTGCGGCTGCGTCTGCGCCGGCGGCTGCGGCGCCTTTGCGATTGCGGGGAAGCTTTGCTTGATGGGCTCCCACTCGGCGCTGAGCTGCTTTTTCGCCGCGAGCGCTCCATCGTAGAGATAGACGGAGCCCTGTGTCGATGCAACGCTGACGAGCGGCCCACCACCGCTGACCGTGACGGTCTCGTCGCCGCTGTGTTGCTGAACGTTCGTCGGCGAATCGAACGCCGTGTAGATGCGGCCAACCGTGCCGGAACGCGCGGCGATGCGAGCGCCGCCGTTGAGGCCGATCGCGACGTTTCCGCGATCGCTTTCGAAGTGCGCGAGCCCGGACTGAAGCGTCCCGCCGTCATAAAGGATCGATCCCGCGACGCTCGTCGCTTCGATTTGCTTTGCGCTGCAGTGCTCGAAGGCGATGTTGCGAACCGCGGTGCGTGCTCGAATCCGATTGAAATTCGAGTTGTTGGCGAAGATGGTGCCGTTGACGACTTGGACGAAGGCGTCGCCGCCGGCGTTGTTCAGCCGGACGATGCCCGCGCGTGAGTGGACGATGATCGTCCCGGACCGGTAGTTATTGACTTCGATCTGTGAGGCTCCACCGGAACGGACGACCAGCAGCGCGGTGTTGGCCGGTATATGGACGGTAGCGACGACCGCGTCGGTCGCGGTCACGAGGACCGCTTCGTGCGCGCCCGGGCTGACCGTCGAGAACACGAAGTTTTCGGGCGGCAACGTGACATCATCGCCTTGTGGTGTCCGGACCGGCGCGGAGAGCATCGGGACGCTCATCGGGATCGCTCCCGGCTCGTTGCCGAAGCGTGCCGTTACTTTGCGGACGTTGACATCGTCGGCCGACTCGACGCTGACGTTGGGCCGGTCCCACGTGTCGATGACGATGGTCCCGCTGCGAATCCCAACTTGGACGACGGGCGACTCGCCCGTGTCTAATAAGACGGGCTGCGCGTCCGCGCCGGTACCCGCCTGCAGGGCACACCAGAGAAACGTGACGGCGGCAGCACCGCGCAGCACGTTGCAGGCCATTGACACCCTCCGATTGTAGGCGGGCTCCGGCGGGGGGTCATGAAGATTCGATGACAGATTTCTGAGGGTTCGGGACGGCCTCCAGGAGGGGGAGCCGGACCGTGAAGAGCGACCCGCCGCCCGGTCGCGGCCGGACGGTGACCGCCCCGCCGTGGACCCGGACGATGCTGCGCACGATCGCCAAGCCCAGGCCGGTCCCTTCGATGGCGCGCGAGTGGGATGCGTCGGCCCGGTAAAAGCGCTCGAAGATGTGCTCCGCGGCCTCCGGCGCGATGCCGGGGCCCGTGTCGGCTACCTCGATGACCGCCTGGTCGCCCGAGATCCCGACGCTCACCTCGATCCCTCCCGTCTCGGTGAATTTCAGCGCGTTGTCGATGAGGTTGGTGACGACTTGACGCAGCAGCTTCTCGTCGCCCATCACCAGCGGTGTCAGCCCCGGGTCGCGCGGGACGTAGCGAAGCTGCAGGCCCCTGGCGCGCGCGCGCTCCTCCAGATGGTGCACGCAGTCTTGCGCGAGCGCGTCGAGCGGGAGCGGCTCCTTGGGAATCTCCTCGCCCGAATCGGCCTTTGCCAAGGTGAGCATCCCGTTGACCATCTGCGCGAGCGCGGCGCTTTCCGCGATGATCGCCTGCAAGCTCTCGTCGCGGATCTGTGGATCGCGATCGGCCCAGCGCGCAAGCATCTGCGCGTTCGCGTTGATGACGGTGAGCGGGGTCTTGAGCTCGTGCGATGCGTCCGAGATGAACTGTCGCTCGCGCGCAAAGGCTTCGGCGAGCCGTGCGAGCATCGCATCGAACGTTGCCGCGAGCTTGCCGACCTCGTCTGAGCGCGTCGTCCAACCTAGGCGCCGGTCGAGCCGATCGGAGCCGATCTCGTCGATCTCTTTCGTGAGCCGATTGATCGGATCGATCGCCGGCCGAGCGATCGCATAGGAAGCGATGACGACGGCGATCGATGCGAGGATCGTGACGATCAGCAGGATCAGTTGGGCGCGGGCACGCGCCGCATCGGCCAGGTCCAGTTTTTCGCCGACGTGGATCACGGCGACGACGCGGCCGCTCGAGGCGATCGGACGATCGAGGACGAGGACGTTGCCGAACTCGGTACGCAGCGTCGTGAACCGTTGCGATCCGGGCTGCATCCCGGCGGCCGGCGGAAAATGCAGCCCGCCCATGTTCGAGCTTTTTCCTAGGGTATCGCCCTGCGGATTGTCGATTTGGATCAGTGTCGAGGGCCCTGCCCAATGGTCGAGATTGTATTGGTTCGCGAGGATGAGCTCGACCGGCTCGTTGAGGACCGAGAGCCCGCTGCTCGTGACGCGTGTGATCTCGTCGGCCGCATAGAGCGCGCGCGTCTTGGCTTGATCGAAGAGGATCGAGCTGAAAGCAAAGTTCAATGCGATCGCAATCACGACGATGACGGCGACCAGCAGGATCGCGTACGAGACCGCGATGCGAGTCCGCAGCGAGTGCAAGTTAGTCTTTCAGCGTGTAGCCGACTCCGCGGACCGTGCCGATGAGTTTGTCGTCGAAGCCGTCGTCGATCTTGGCGCGCAGGTAGCGGATGTAAACGTCGATCAGATTGGAGTCGCCGAGAAAGTCGCTGCCCCAGACGCCGTTGAACAGCTCGTCGCGCGTATGCACCTTGTTCCGATGCAGCAGCAGGTACTCGAGCAGCGCATATTCCTTGGCCGTCAGATGGACCGCCTTACCGCCGCGCTCGACTTCATGCCGGTCGCGATCCATGAGCAGGTCTTTGTAGTGGAGGATATTGTCGCTCGGATGACGCTCTCGCAGCCGGGCGCGGACGCGCGCCAGGAGTTCCTCGACCGAGAACGGCTTGGTGACATAGTCGTCCGCGCCGATGTCCAGGCCCGCGACGCGGTCGGGGATGCGGTCCTTCGCCGTCAGCATGATGATCGGTGTCCGGCTCTTCGCACGGATTCGCTTGGTGACTTCGAGACCGTCCATGCGCGGGAGCATGAGATCGAGAACGATCAGATCGGGCTCCTTGAGCGCCTTCTCCAAGCCGCTCAGGCCGTCGCGAGCGACCTCGACGACGTAGCCTTCGTGCTCGAGCTCGAGCTGGAGGACGCGCGCAATCTGTGCGTCGTCCTCGACGACCAAAATCGTATAGCGGCGTTCGTCCGGCATTAGGAGGAAGGTTGCGGGTGGCCGGGGGCCGGTTCCTCCGCTCGCTCGAGCAGTGGCCTTAGAAAACGATGAGAGGACGCCGGGGCGTCCTCTCATGCTGATGACGTCGAAAAAAGCCTACTTACAGGTTACGATTGCCATGGCCCACCCCGCCGCGGTTTTCATGCGGACGAGGTAGCCGTTCTCGGTGCGATCGTAAATCTGATAGCCCGCTCTTAGCGCGTCGGCTAACGATTTGAAGACCACGAGACCGTGCATCGGCGGTCCTCCTTCCGACAGATTCTACTACATATAAACGGCTAATTGCACGCCTGAGTTCAGTTATTTGTCGCATTCGGATGTAAAAATCGGGTTACAACGAAGTTTCCACCGATGCAGAGCGCGCTCGCTGCGCCTTCGATCCATGCGACGGTCGTGCTGGACCGGCGCGAGCCGGGCCCCGGTATCGTCATCCTCGGCTTAGAAGCGCCTGAGCTCGTCGCGCTCGTCAAACCCGGACATTTCCTCATGGCGATCCCGCCGGCGGGCGTGGCAGCAGCGACCGCGCTTGGAATCTACGAAGCGGACGGAAGTCGCATCAGCGTGATGCTGATCATAGTCGGCTCGCGCACGGCAGAGCTGGCAAGGCTGCAGCCGGGGGATCAGCTCGACGTCCTCGCTCCGCTAGGCAACGGCTTCTTCCTCGACGATCTTCCCAAACGCGTCGCAATCGTCGCGGGTGGCGTCGGCCTCGCGTCGGTCTTGCTCGCGGCGAAAACCTGCGTCGAGCGCGGTGCGCGCGCGGAGCTGCTCTACGGCGCGCGCACGAAAGCGGCGCTGGTCGACGTCGAGCTCTTCGAAGGGGTGGGGGCGAGCGTCCGTTGTGCGACCGACGACGGATCGCGCGGCTACCGCGGTTTCGTGACCGATCTGTTGGAACAAGGCAAACCGCCGGAGCTGATCATAGCGTGCGGGCCGACGCCGATGCTGCGCGCGACGGCCGGCAAAGCCGAGCACCTGGGCGTCGCAGCCCAGCTTTCGCTCGAAGAGACGTTTGGGTGCGGCGTCGGAGCGTGCTGGGGCTGCGTCGTCCCGATCGATCGGGCGAGCCCGCGAGCGCCGTCCTTCCCGGCTGCGGATATCCACGAGCGGCGCGAGCATGCGAACGCGCGGGTGTGCAAGGAAGGGCCGGTCTTCTGGGCACACGAGCTGCGGTGGTGATGCAAAAGGCGGCCGTCGCGACAAGCCCGCTCGCAGTCCGGATCGGACGGCTCGAGCTCGCGTATCCGACGCTGGGCGCGAGCGGCTGTTACGGCTCAGGTGAGGAGTACGCGCCGTTCATCGATCTTTCTTTGATCGGCGGCGTCGTCCTCAAGAGCGTGACGCGGTATCCGCGGTTGGGGAATCCCACTCCGCGCCTGGTCCACACGCCCGGCGGGATGCTCAACGCGATCGGTCTGCAGAATCCCGGTATCGAGCACTACCTCGAGCACGACGTCGCGAAGTTTGCAACGCGGCCCTGCGCGGTCATCGGAAGCGTTGCCGGTTTTTCCGTCGACGACTACGCGTACGTCGGCGAGCGGCTTGCGGCGCGCAGCGAGATCGACGCACTCGAGGTCAACATTTCGTGTCCGAACGTTGCGGACGAGGGCGAGACCTTCGCTTGCGATCCGGCGTTAACCGCGCGCGTAACCGCCGCCGTCCGCGCCGTCACCGACAAGACGATCATCGTCAAGCTCTCGCCGAACGTCACCGACATTGCCGCAATCGCGCGTGAAGCGGAGGCGGCCGGCGCGGACGCGCTCGCGGTGATCAACACCGTGCGCGGGATGTCGATCGACGTCGAGCGGTGCCGGCCGATGCTCGGCAACGTCACCGGTGGCCTCTCGGGTCCGGCAATCCGGCCGATCGCAGTGCTTGCGGTCTACGAAGTCGCGCGCGCGGTGAAGATTCCCATCGTCGGCCAGGGCGGGATCGAGACGGCACGTGATGCGCTCGAGTTCTTTCTGGCCGGCGCCAGCGCGGTCTGCATCGGGACGGCGAACTTCACCGATCCCCGCGCGCCGCTGCATGTCGCCGACGGATTGCGCGCCTACCTCGAGAAGCACGGCCACGGGAGCTTGCGCGAGATCGTCGGCAAAGCAAACGTCGGCTTCGCCGACGCGCAGCAATATGAGGGAGACTCGGGGTGAGCAGTCAACTGGTCGTCGCACTTGACGTTTCGGAACTCGAGCGCGCTCGCTCCCTTGTCGAGCTCCTGCGCCCGCTCGGCGTCACGTTCAAGATCGGGTATGAAGCGCTGTACGCCTTCGGGGACGCGCTTATAGCGCAGCTTTCCGGGGAGCAGACGCCCTACGTCCTCGATCTGAAGCTGCATGATATTCCGCGGACCGTCGAGGCCGCCGTCAACGCGGTCGTTCGCCCCGGTTTGAAGATCGTCACGGTCCATGCGCTGGGCGGGAACGAGATGATGCGCGCGGCCGTCGAGGCGGCGTCGGAAAGCGCAACGGCGCTCGGGATCCCCGAGCCGGCGATCTTTGCGGTGACGCTCTTGACGAGCATCGGAGCAGAAGATCTCAACGAGCTTGGACTCATGGGCGGGCCCGGCGAGAACGTCATCCGGCTTGCCGCGCTCTCGCGCGACGCCGGCTGCGGGGGCATCGTCTGCAGCCCCCATGAAGCCGCGGACATCAAGTCGTTTTTCGGGACCGGTTTTGCGACGTTCTGTCCTGGGATCCGTCCGACCGGGAGCGCGCACGGCGATCAAAAGCGAGTCGCGACGCCGGCCGAGGCCTTGCAGGCCGGCGCCGACTACATCGTCGTCGGCCGTCCCATCACCGAAGCGGACGACCCGGTCGCTGCGGCGCGTGCGATCCTCGAGGAGATGAGCACCGTGGGAGCCGCTCGATGAGCGTCTCCCTCGGCGGATTGCGCGAGGAGATGGCGCGGCGCGGCGCGCTGCTGGAGGGGCATTTTAAGCTCTCTTCGGGACGGCACAGCGATCGCTTCGTTCAAAAGTTTCGCATCCTCGAAGACCCCGCACTCGTCGAGACCGTCGCCGGTGCGCTCGCCGAGCAGTTGCGCCGCTACGAACCGACGATCGTCGTCAGCGCCGCCGTCGGCGGGATCGTCCTGGGATATGAAGTTGCGCGGCAACTCGGGACCAAGGCGATCTTCGTCGAGAAAGAGCACGGCGTCCCGACGTTGCGCCGAGGTTTTGCGCTGGGGCCGGCCGACCGTGCGGCCGTCGTCGAGGACGTGATTACGACCGGCCAGTCGGTCAAGGAGGTGATCGACGTCGTTCGAGGCGCCGGCGCGTCGGTCGTCGCGGCCGGGATCATCGTTCGTCGAGAGCCGGTCGAGCTCGGTGTTCCGACCGTCGCATTGCTCGACATCCCGGTCGAATCGTTTGACGCTTCGAACTGTCCGTTCTGCGTCCGCGGCGTGCCGCTCGAAGAGCCGGGGTCGCGTTTTCTCGCATGACGGAGCCTTCGAGTGCTCTCGTCCGCAAAGCGGTTTTGGAGCGCAAGCCGTATCGGGCGGGGACGACGATCGAACAAGCCCGCAAGCGTTTTGGTCTGGGGCGGGTCGTCAAGCTCTCGTCCAACGAGAATCCGCTTGGGACGCCGGCGGCGGCGCTCGACGCGCTGCATCGTCTCGATCAGCTCAACGTCTACGACGACGACGACTATCCGGAGCTGCGCGCAGCGGCCGCTCGGCAATACGGCGCCGCGCCGGAGAACGTCATCGCCGGTCACGGAAGCAACGAGCTCGTCTGGCTCGCGTTCTCGACGTTCGTCGACCCCGGCGAGCATGTCGTCATGGCGAAGCCGACGTTCTCGCTCTTTCCGAAATATGCGCACGTCCAAGGCGCGAAGGTCAGCGAGGTCCCGCTGCGCGACGGCGTGCACGACCTCGACGCGATGCTCGCCGCCGTCGGCGGGCGCACCAAGCTCGTCGTCTTGTGCGATCCGAACAATCCGACCGGGACGGCGGTGCAGCGCGCCGACTTTACGCGCTTTCTCGGGAAGATCCCCGAGACGGTCCTGGTTCTGATCGATCAAGCCTATGGCGAATACATGCCGGAGAACGTGCACGTCGACGGTGTCGCCGTCGCCCTTTCGCGTCCGAACGTCCTCGTGGCGCGGACGATGTCGAAGATCTACGGGATGGCGTCGGCGCGCGTCGGGTACATGCTGGGCAATCCGACGCTCATCGACTGGATGCGCCGCATCCGCGTCCCGTTCAACGTCAGCGGGCCGTCAATGGCGGCCGCGATCGCCGCATTCGGCGACCGCGACTTCGTCGAGCGATCGATCGCGCTCAACGTCGCCGGTAAGGCATACGTGGATCGCGAGTACGCGCGCCTGGGCCTCTTCGCCTATCCGACCGCGGCGAATTTCGTGGCGGTACGCGTGCCGGCCGTTGCCGAGCGCGCGTACGAAGACTTGATGCGGCGCGGCGTCGTCGTCCGCTCCGGCGACGGGGTCGATCTGCCGAATTTCCTGCGGATCACGGTCGGGACGCAAGCCGAGAACGAAGCGCTGATCGGCGCCCTCGAAGAGCTGCTGCCGACCTGGCGCAAGCGCCCCGCGGCCCTCGCATGAACGCGGCGGTTGCGATTCGGACGGGCGACGATCGCGATCGCGCGTTCATCGTCGATTTGGGCGGCCGGACGGTTATGGACAGCGTCTCGAGGTTTCGCGATGCGATCCCGGCGATGGCTCAGGTCAGTCTCGAGCGCCTGGTCGACTTCGTCTACACGCAGCCGCACGTGATCCTGATCGCCGAGGACGGCAGCACACCGCAGGGCTTCTTGCTCCTTCTCGATGGGATGCCGGACGAAGTGACGCTGGCACCGCAAGCGTTCGTCGCTTACATGGCCGTCGAGCCCGAAGCGCGGCGCAAGGGCATTGGGGCGGCGCTCCTTGCCGAAGCGGAACGGATCGCGCGCGAGCGCAATCTCCCAACGATCGCGATGATGGTCACCGAGGAGAACGGCCCGGCGTTGCGTCTCTACGAGCGCGCCGGCTTTATCACCGAACGACGCCTGATGTGCAAGCCGCTGTGAGCGCCCGGCTCGTTCACCGCATTTGGGTCGCGTGCATTGCGATCGTCACGATTGCGGCCATCGTCTTCGTCGTCGGGCGGATCCCCCGGACGATCTCGATCTTCGTCCTCGCGTCGATCGTCGCGCTCGGCGTCTACCCGGTGACGTCGCGGCTCGAGCGCTACATGCCTCGCTGGGGAGCGATCGCGCTGGTCTTCGGCGTCCTGACTGCAGCGATCGTAACCATGGCGTTCCTCATCGTCCCGGCGACGTTCTCGCAGATCCAGGCGCTCATCGTGAACGCCCCTGATTTTACGCACCTCTTTCGCATCTGGTTCAAGCGCATCGAGGATATCCTGAGCGCACGGTTCGGTGACGTGTTGGTCGTCGGCGCCTTCACCCAGATTCAGGCTCAACTCGCCGCGAAAACGCAGGACTTCATGACGCTGCTCGTCGCTTCGGTCGGCGCTATCGTCTTGGATACGGCGAACGCCTTCTTCGTCGCGATCTCGGCTCTGATTCTTTCATTCTTCTTGCTGGCACAAGGCAAGGGGATCGCGAACGGGGTGATCTCGCTCCTGCCGCCGTCGCGGCGCGAACGAGGGAATGCGCTCCTGCACGAGATCGCGCACATTTTCGGGAGTTTCGTCGCCGGCGAAGCGATCGTGTGCTCCATCGTCGGGATCGCGTGCTGGGTTTGTCTGCTGCCGATGCACTTCCAGTTTGCGCTCTTGGCCGGATTGCTCTGCGGGCTCGGTTACGCGATCCCGTACGTCGGTATGATCGTCGCGCAACTGATCGCGGCAGTCCTCGCGATCCCGCAGGGCGGCGGGATGGTCTTGTGGGTATCGGTCGTGATCTTCGTCATCGCTCGTATCGCGGACAGCGTCATCTCACCCAAAGTCATGGCCGACGCCGTCGGCGTCTCACCGATCGGCGTGATGTTCGCGAGCTTCGCCGGCGGGGAAGCGTTTGGGCTTCCCGGCCTGTTGTTGGGAATACCGGCGGCGGCGTTGATCAAAGTCCTGTTCGAATATTTCGTCGCGCCGCTCATCGTGCGGGCGCAGATGAGCGACGAGGAGCACGCGCAGCACATGCGCGTCACGATCGAAGTCGACGAGTCGCCGATGATGGAAGAAGCGGTCGTTACATCGACTCAGGCGAGCTGACGCCGATTAGTCCCAGGACCTGCGCCAGCACGGTCTGAGCCGCGATAGCGAGCCCAAGCCGCGCGATGGAGAGCGCCTCGTCGTCTCCAAGCACGACGCACACGGTATAAAACTGATGGAACTCTGCGGCGACGTCGCGCGCGTACTTCGTCAAACGGTGCGGCGCAAGCGCTTTGGCCGCGCCTTCGACGACGTCACCGAGCTCCGCCAAGCGCCGGATGAGCGCCAGCTCCGCCGGATGATCCAGGCGCGCGAGACCTTCGCCCTTACGAGCGCGCTCGACGAACTGGGCACCGTGACGTTCGAGCGCCCGGCGGACGAGCGAGGCGATGCGCGCGTGTCCGTACTGCACGTAGAAGACGGGATTGTCGTCGCTCCGTTTTTTTGCGAGGGCCAGATCGAACGTGAGCGGCTGCTCGGGACTGAGCATGACGAAGAAGAAGCGCGCCGCGTCGACGCCGACCTCGTCGATGATCTCGGCCAAGGTGACGATGTTGCCGGCGCGCTTGCTCATCGAGACCAGCTCGTCGCCGCGCATCAGGGTGATTTGCTGCGCGATCAGGACGTCAAGTTTCCCCGGATAGCCGAAGGCCGCGGCGATTGCCTTCAGACGAGAGATGTATCCGTGATGGTCGGGTCCCATGACGTCGATCACGCGATCGCCCCGCGCGAACTTGGCGTAGTGATATGCAACGTCGCCGGCATAGTACGTCGGGCGCCCGTCGGAGCGGATGATGACGCGATCCTTGTCGTCGCCGAACTCCGTCGTCCGCACCAGCAGCGCACCGTCTTGTTCGTAGGTCAAACCGCGGGCGCTCAGCGCCTCGATCCCGGCACTGACGGCACCGGAATCGTGGAGCTCGCGCTCGCTTTGCCAAAGGTCGAAAGTCGCGCCAAAGCGCGCGCAAACCGCCTGTTGCTCGGAGACGATCGTGTCGCGGCCGGTCTTCGAAAAGTACGGTAGCCACTCGGATTCATTTGCGGCGATCCAGCGCTCGCCGTCGCGCTCCCGGATCGACTCGGCTATTGGGATCAAATAGTCGCCGGGGTAGCCGTCGTCGGGGAAGGGGAAGGCCGGATCCCAGAGCTGCCGGTAGCGCGCGTACAAGGAACGTCCGAGCGTGTCGAGCTGCGAGCCGGCGTCGTTGATGATCCATTCGGTGAAGACCTCATGACCGGCAAAGCGCAGCACGTTGGCGAGCGTCGCACCGATCGACAGCGCGCGACCTTGGACCACGACCAGCGGCCCGGTCGGATTTGCGCTGCCGAACTCGAGGGAGATCGGCTCGCCCGACTTCGGGCGCTGCCCGTACTCCGAACCCTGTGCGAGGATGTGGGCGACCACGCCCTGCCAAGACGCCGGGGACATGCGAAAGTTGATGAACCCACCGACCGAGGTCCCCACGACCTGCAGCGCCTGCACCGCAGGGTCGTTGTTGAGGCGCGTCACGATTTGGTCCGCGATTTCTTGCGGCGGCTTGCGCATGATTTTCGCCGACGTAAAAGCGACGTTTGTCGCGTAGTCGCCGAGTTCGGGGCGGCGAGGTGGCTCTAAGTCTACCGTCGGGTCGCTTCCCGGGACGAGCTCACGCACCGCCTTTTCGACACTCCGCGCGAGCTTGTCGCGCTCAGTGGTGATAGGGTTCATTCCTTATGATCTTCGCCGCGCGGTAGAGTTGCTCCAGCACGATGACCCGCGCCCACTCGTGCAAGAACGTCAACTCGGAGAGTGACCACAAGAAGGCGGCGCGCTCGACGACGCCGGCCGGAGCTCCGTATGCCCCGGCGACGATGAGGGTCAAGCGCGAATGCCCGTGGGTTTGCATCGCCTCGAGCTTGCGCGCCAGTCCTTCGCTCGATAGCTGCGTCCCGGTTCGTTCGAGCAACCATACCTCGTCGCCCGGTTCGACGTGCCGCAGGATTGCATCGTCGGAGCGCACCTCGATCTCCTCGAGCCGGTGATAGGGGCGCAAGCGCGCCCGAAAGTCCTCTGCGGCGGAGACGATATACGGCTCGCGCAAGCGGCCGACGGCGATCAAGCGAACGTGCATCCATCACGCTTTGGCGAGCGCATAAGACCTTCCGCCGCGCCGCTCGATCGCGCCGGCGAGCTCGAGATCGGCGAGAGCCGCGAGGACGTGCCCGGGATCGTGATCGATCCCGGCGAGTAACGCGTCGACGTCGCATTCGGCGTCGTGCAGCGCACGCAGGAGGCGGCGCTCGAGCTCGCTTTGCGGTTCGTATGCGCATCGCGACGTGATTGCTGCAGGTATCGTGCCGAACGACGGAAGCGCCGCGACGACGTCGTCGATATCGCGTACCAGCAGCGCGCCGTCCCGTATGAGGGCAAGGCAGCCCGCCACTTTCGCGCGATCGACGTCGCCCGGAAACGCCATCACCGGCTTTCCCGCGTCGGCGGCCCAGGCGGCGGTATTGAGTGAACCGCTGCGCGCGGCCGCCTCAACGACGACAACCGCGTCGGCGAGTGCGGCGATAAGGGCGTTGCGCTGCAAGAATTGCGCCGGCCGCGCGGGATGCCGCGGCGCGAACGGTGAGACGACCGCGCCTCCGCCGGCTACGATCGTTTCGGCGAGCCCGCGATTCGCGGACGGATAAAAGCACGCGTGGCCTCCGCCAAGCACGCCGATCGTCGGCGCACCGGCCGCCAGCGCACCCCTGTGCGCCGCCGAGTCGATCCCCAGGGCAAGGCCCGAGATCACGCAGATGCCGGCGCGCCCCAAGCCCTCCGCGAGGCGTTGGGCGAGCCTCCGCCCCGCATCGCTGGGCGCCCGGGTCCCGACGACCGCGACGGTCGGCCCCGAGAGCGCCGCGAGGCTCCCTTGGACGTAGAGGCCGGCAAGCCGCAGCCCGCCGGTCCGTCCAGCCGAGAGGCCGTCGAGGTCGCCGGCCGGGACGTAGGTGGGCTCCCCAGTCTCCATGCCTGCCCTTCACGCTAGGGGGCCGTGCGTCTAGGGGGCTCGAACGGCCGTAAAAACCGCCCGACCACGGAGAGAGGGTAATGGCAGCGCAAGCATACTGCGTCAAGTGCAAGACGAAGCGCGAGATGAAAGACGCGGTCCAGATTACGATGAAGAACGGCCGCCCCGCAACTGAGGGCAAGTGCCCCCAATGCGGCACCAAGATGTTCAAGATCGGAGCAGCGTCTTAGGACAGGGAAGCACGATTTTACGACTCGTGCCCTTGTGTTCTATACTGGTAACGGCCCCAACATATTGGGGCCGTTCCCATAGAACGAGGCATCCGGCCCCTGATCTGTCCCACCTGTCGTAAGAGCGAGACGCGCGTCGTCGACTCCCGCGACGACGAGAGCGTCGTCCGCCGCCGGCGTGAGTGCCTCTCGTGCAAACATCGCTTCACCACCTACGAGCGTATGGAAGCGCCGCGGCTGTTCGTCGTCAAAAAGGACGGCCGGCGCGAGCAATACAACCGCGACAAGATCTTGAGCGGCCTGCGCCGTGCGTGCGAGAAGCGGCCGATCGCGGACGCTGCGCTCGAAGAGGTCGTTGCCGCGCTCGAGCGCGATCTGTTTTCCCGTGGTGAGAGCGAAGTCGCCTCGACCTTGATCGGCGAGAAGGTCATGGAGGCGCTCAAGGCGCTCGACAAAGTCGCGTACATCCGCTTCGCGAGCGTGTACCGTTCGTTCCGGGACGTCGAGAGCTTCCAAGCCGAGCTTCGAGATCTCTTGGCAAAGTGACGTCCCAAGGTGACGTCCGCATTGAAGTCATGCGACTACCGGAAAGCGACGGTCTCGATCTGCCGACTTACATGACGGCGGGCGCAGCGGGCGCCGATGTTGCAGCGGCCATCCGGGAGGACGTCGTCCTCGCTCCCGGCGAGCGCGCGCTCATACCGGCAGGCTTTTCACTCGCGGTCCCGCCCGGCTACGAAGTGCAGGTCCGGCCGCGCAGCGGGCTCGCGCTGCGTTCCGGCGTTACCTTACTCAATACTCCGGGTACGATCGATTCGGATTATCGCGGCGCGGTCGGCATCCTCATGATCAACTTGGGAAGCGAACCTTTCACCGTTCGACGTGGCGATCGGATCGCGCAGATGGTCGTCGCACCGGTCGCGCAGGCGCGTTTCGAAACGGTCAACGGGCTTTCTCCGACGAAGCGCGGATCGGGCGGTTTTGGGAGCACGTGAACGTTTACATCGTCGGCGCGGGCGCGCTTGGGACCTATCTGGGCGAGCTGCTCGAGCGAATCGGAAACAACGTCACGTACGCGCCGCGCGATCTCGAGGCGGTGCAGCCGATCGACGCCGAGCTCGCGATCGTCGCCGTGAAGGCGTACGACACGGACGGAGCGATCGAGACGTTGCGACGGGCGCTGCGCGACCCCGCGGCGACGACGATCGTTTCGCCGCAAAACGGCGTCGGGAACGAAGAGAAGCTGGCGGCTGCGTTCGGAGCGGACGCCGTCGTCGCGTGCGCGCTGACCGTCCCGGTCGATCGCGATCGCGACGGTCACGTTTCGGCGGCGCATGAAGGCGGGATCGCGTTCGCGCCGGTCGGATCGGTCTCGCACAATTGGTTGCTCGCCGCTTTCGGGTCAGCCGGCCTAACGGTCAAAGCAGCCGCGGATTACCGTGCGCTCAAATGGTCGAAGCTCACGCTGAACGTCGTTGCCAACGCATCCTGCGCGATCTTGAACGTCCTCCCCGAGCGGTTGGTGCATTTCAGCGATATCTTCACGCTCGAGATTCGTGCGATCCGTGAAGTCCGCGCGGTGATGAGCAAGCTCGGGATCGTCCCGATCGACCTGCCCCGATATCCGGTACGCGCGCTGCAGGGGATTGCGACGTTGCCGTCGCCGCTTGCGCGAGTCGTCTTAGCGAACCGGATTGCGAGCGCCCGCGGCCGCAAGCCGCCTTCGCTGTTGCTGGATCTGCGCGCCGGGAAGAATCAGAGCGAAGTCGATGTCCTCAACGGCGCCGTTGCGCGGGCCGCCGATGGGGCCGGCCTGCGCGCCCCGGTGAACGCCGTCTACGCTCGCGTCCTCAACGACATCGCCCACATGCCTCAACTCTGGGCCAAGTACCGCGAGCATCCGGAGGTGCTCGAGGCCGAAGTTCGCGCGGAGATGCAGCGCACGCGACGAAAACTCTGGCATGCGGCACCCTGAGGTTCCTGAATCGCTCGATAGCTGGAAGATCCTGCACCGGATGTTCCGGTTCCGTCATCGTGCGTGGAGCCGGGTCTCGCCGTCTGAGCGGCTCGAGATCGAGATGGAGGCCGTCAAGGTCTTTCGCGACCTTGCGGCAGACCGGGATGGTGACTGCGGCCTCGCGCAGATCCTGGGGCACAAGGGCGATTTGATGTTGACGCACTACGCGAAGTCGTTCGATGCGCTCGGCGAAGTCCAGACGCATGTCGAACGGCTTCGGCTGGCCGATTACCTGGAGACGCAGGCGTCGTACGTCTCCATTTTGGAGCTGGGGCTGTACGAGGCGACGGGCCGCATCCACGCCGAGTTGCGCAAGCGTGACCACAAGCCGCACTCGGAAGAATGGAACGGAGCGTTCGACGCGCTCTTGGCCGAAGAAGAGAAGAATCCGCGCAATGCGGCGCGCCTGTGGGCGAAGATTCCGCGCCGCCGTTACGTCTGCTTTTACCCGATGGACAAAAAGCGTGGTGAGACCGTAAACTGGTACACGCTCCCGTTCGAAGAGCGCGCCAAACTGATGGTCGAGCACGGCAAGGTCGGGCGCTCGTTCCATGGACTCGTCACGCAGGTGATCTCGGGTTCGATCGGGTTCGATGATTGGGAGTGGGGCGTCGATCTCTACGCCGACGATCCGTTAATTTTCAAGAAGCTGATCTACGAGATGCGCTTCGATGAAGCGAGCGCGAAGTATGCAGCCTTCGGCAAATTTTACACCGGGATGCAGTTCTCGGCGGTCGAGTTGCCGCGCTTCTTGAATGGCGACGGATCGCCGCGATTGCTTGAAAGCGACGTTTCAACCGAGGCGGCGCTGCGGTAGGCGCCTATGACGACTGCGTGGGTCCTCGTCGTCGCCGTCGCCGCGGTTGGCGTCTTGCACACGCTGGTCCCCGATCATTGGGGGCCGATCGTCGTCGTTGGTCGCCAGCAAGGCTGGACGCGCTTGCAGACCGCGCGCGCGGCCGCACTCGCGGGGTTCGGACACGTCACCTCGACGCTTGCATTCGGAATCGTGTTGTGGGTGCTTGGCGCGACCATCGCGTCGCGTTACGGCTATGTGGTCAATCTCGTCGCGGCCGGTGCTTTGATCGCCTTCGGACTCTGGATCGCTTACGGCGGCTGGCAAGAGGTTCGCGCGGGGAGCGATCACGAGCACCAAGGGCATGCGCACCTGCACGGGCACAACGACGGAACGCAGCACGTCCATTGGCACGAGCATCACGACTTACACGTGAGCCCTTCGGGAGCAGCCATAATGCACGAGCATGGGCATGCGATCGCAGGCCGGACTGCGCTTGTGTTGATCCTCGGCTCCTCGCCGATGTTTGAAGGGCTGCCCGCCTTCCTGGCCGCCTCGACGCACGGGGCGGCCTTGCTGGCAGTGATGGCCGTCGTCTTCGCGGTCTCGACGATCGCTACGTACGTCGTGACGTCGGTCTCCGCGATTGCGGGCCTCCAGCGCGTCTCGTTCGGCGCGCTCGAACGGTACGGCGAGGTCCTCAGCGGTCTGGTCGTCGCGCTCGTGGGCGTCTACTCGCTCCTGACGATTTAGGTGGAGGTCACATGAAGCGTTCTGCGTTCGTTGCACAAGTCGGATCCGTCGCGCTTTCGAGCAGCATCGTCTCCACGGCGTCGAGTCAAAATCTCGATACCGTGAATATCGGCTCGGTGAACAGCGTGGCAGACGGACCGTTCCTCATCGCGGAGCGCAAGGGTTACTTCCGCGACGCCGGGATCAAAGCGAACTTCATCAATTTCGACGCGGCCGCCCTCATGACGCCCTCGCTTGGGACCGGGCAAATCGACGTCGGCGGCGGCGCTCCGTCGGCGGGCTTGTACAACGCGATCGCGCGTGGGATCGTGATCAAGATCGTAGCCGACCGCGGCTCCGACCCTCCGGGCTACGGCTTCTCGAACCTAATGGTACGCAAAGACCTCGTCACCAACGGCAAGTACAAATCCTACGCCGATCTTAAGGGCATGAAGGTCGCTGAGCCGGCCAAAGGCGCTTCACCGTTGTGTCAACTGGTCAAAGCCTGCGAGAAAGGCCACATCAAATACGACGACCTCGATCATATCTTCCTGAGTTTCTCCGATCAGGTGGTCGCCTTTCGCAACGGTTCGATCGACGCCGCGATCGGGCTTGAGCCGTGGTCGAGTCAAGCGGTGAAGGCCGGCTACGCAGTCCGCATCTGCGGTGCGGACGCGTTCTATCCGGGCGAGCAAATCACGACGGTCGTTTTCGGCGGCCCGTTTATCGACAAAAGACCGGACGTTGCCAAGCGTTGGATGGTCGCATATGTTCGCGCCATTCGCTTTTACAACGACGCGGTGCGCGGCGGTCACATGACCGGACCGGCGGCCGCTGAGGCGATCGATATCTATAGCGACGGGCTAAAGGTCGACAAGCAGATCCTGCGCGAGATGTGGGCAGCGAGCATCGATCCGAACGGGCGCGTCAACGTAAAGAGCCTCGCGGAAGACTACGACATCTACAAGCAGCACGGATTGCTGACGAGCGACGTGGCGATGAGCCAGGTCGTCGACACGAGCTTCGCAGACGCCGCGGTGAAGACGCTCGGGGCCTATAAACCCGGACGCAGCTGAGTTTGTGGGGTTTCTAGCGGCGCGTCGATGATGAGCCGAGCGCATACGACAAGCCGTCGCCGATCAGTGTAAAGCCGAAGAGCGTCAGGACGATCAGCACGCCCGGCGTTGCGACGAGCCACCACGCCGATCGTACTGCCGGGAGGAGCGCGTCCTGGAGCATGTTGCCCCACGACGGGGTCGGGATCTGCACGCCCAGTCCAAGGAAAGAGAGCCCCGCCTCCGTGAGGATGTTGTCGCCGACGGCAAACGACGCGGCGACGATCACCGGCGCGAGCGAATTTGGGATCAAGTGGCGCAAGAGGACGCGCTCGGGGCTGGCGCCGAGCGCTTGTGCGGCGGCGACGAAGTCGCGTTCTCGCAGCGAGAGCACTTCGGCGCGCACCAGCCGCGCGACGCCCATCCACGAGAGTAGCCCGATGACCAAGATGATGATGCCGAGCGCGAACTTATTGGTGAGCGCTTCGACGGCGATGACGAGGAAAAACGTAGGAAACGAGAGCAGCGCATCGACGATGCGCATCAGAACGGCGTCGGCAACGCCGCCCGCAGCGCCCGCGATCGCGCCGTAGAGCGTACCTACGACAATTGCGATGATCATCGCTGCGATCCCGACGGTGAGCGAGATTCGCGCACCAACCATCGCACGGGCGAGCTCGTCGCGTCCGAGAATATCCGTTCCGAGTGGATGCGCCAGCGACGGCGGCTGCGGCGCCCCCAGTAGCACGTGCGAAATAGCGATGGGAGAGTATGGAACGACCATCGGTCCGAGGATTGCGACGGCCGCGATGAGCGACACGATTGCGACGCCGAGCAGCGACGCAGGTCGCCTGAAGTAACGCTGCGCGAAGCGCATCAGTCGTAACGGATCCGCGGATCGGCTGCCCCATAGAGCACGTCCGCAAGGAGATTGCCGAGGATGACCATCAGCGCGGACAGCATCGTGATCCCCATGACGGTCGGGTAGTCGCGCTGAAAAATCGAGTTGATTCCCAGATACCCCATCCCGGGGATCGAAAAGATGTATTCGACGAAATACGCGCCGCCGACGAGCCCGGGAAGCTGCAAACCGAGTAGCGTGATCATCGGGAGCAGAGCGTTGCGCAACGCGTGACGGTACAAGACGACCCGCTCGGGAAGTCCTTTACTGCGGGCCGTCTGCACGTAGGGCTCGTCGAGCACGTCGAGCATCGAGGCGCGCTGATAGCGCAGCCAGCCGGCGACGCTCACGATCGCCAAAGTGAACGCCGGCAAAATGAGATGCCGCAAGAGATCGAGCGGGTCGCCTTCGCGCCCAACCGAGTTGATCCCGGAGCCGGGGAGCCAGCGCAGGTGCATCGCAAAGACGTCGATGAGGAGGATGCCGAGCCAAAAGACGGGGACGCCGTAACCGATCAGCGCGATGGCGGTTGAAGCATTGTCGAAGAACGAATCTCGCTTTACCGCGGCGCGGATGCCGATCGGAATGGCGATGACCAAGGTGAGCAGGAGCGCCAAGCTCAGGAGCTCGACGGTGATCGGCAGCTTCTCCGCTATCCTTGCGAGGACTGGGCGCTGATCGACGAACGAATTGCCGAGGCTTCCGTGGACGATGAGCTCTTTGAGCCAGTAGAAGTATTGCACGTACCATGGCTTGTCGAGTCCAAGCGCAACCTCATAGGCATGCCGTGCCGCAGGTGTCAGGGAACGGGCCTGCTGCGAGAGGATGGCGGTTGGACCGCCCGGCGCCAGTCCCATCAGACCGTAGGAGATCAGGCTGATGAGCAGCAGCAGCGGGATCGCGCCGGCCAGTCGTCGCGCGATGTAAGCGGTCAGCGGTCGAGTCTCCAAGCGTAGACGTCGCGAAAGACGTATTGATCGGGCAGGACGTCCTTGACGCTCACTCGCACGCGTGGGTTGAAAGCGGCGCGATAGTACGTGTTGATGTAGAACAGCACCGGAAGATCCTCGGCCGTTACGCGCTGCATCGAATCGTACAGGGCCTTGCGCTCCGAGTATTCGAGCGCGCGCAGCCCCAGCGTGACGTCTCGGTCGACGGTCGGATTCGAATAGGACATCAGGTTGTTTCCGGTGGGCGGGATTTGTTTCGACTCCAACAGCGTGAATTGATCGGGATCGGGTACTCCGCCCCAGCCGCCGAGAGCCAAATCGTAATGAAGGGACTGCGTTTCCGTGAGGAAGGTGGCGAAGTCGAGCGACCGGACCGTGATCGCGACGCCTATCGCCCGCATATCCGATTGAAACTCTGCGGCCAGATCCTCGGTCGCAGCGTCGGCCCCTGTTAGTAGGAGCTCGAAGGCGAGCCGGTGGCCGTTCTTCTCACGGATACCGTCGTTGCCTTTGGGCCAGCCGGCCGCATCGAGCAGGTCCTGGGCGCGCGCAGGATCGTAGTCGTACCGCCGAACGTTGGGATCGTACCACAGCCGAAGCGCAATGGGGACGACGCCCGTCGCGACGATCGCGTCGCCGTGCAACAAGCCGCGGACGACGGCACGGCGGTCCCAACCGTAGAGCATCGCTTGCCGCACGTGCAGATCGTCAAGTCCGAGGCGGCGCAAATTGGTGTAAATGAAGAAGCTGTAGAGATCGGGCAGGTGCAGCAAACGAAGCTTTGGTGCTTGCTGCTGCAGGATCGCATAGCCCGAGGTGCCGAGGCCGTCGAGCACGTCGCCGGAACCTTCCTGCATGGCGTCGAGGCGAGCCTGATCGTTGAGCTCGATTCGCACCGCGATGCGCGGGACGGTGACCGGACCGTGCCACCAACGGGGATTGCGGGTAAAGCTGATCTCCTCATCATGTCGCCAGCGCTCCAAGAAGAACGGCCCCGTACCGACGGGATGCTCGCCGAAGGCTGACAACCGGAGTTGGCGGCGCGGGATCTTGCCGAGGATGTGTTCGGGCAGGATGCTGGCATTGAGCGCCTGAGATTCAAAGAGCGCGTTGGGTTGAGAGAGGGTGAACTCAACGGTGGACGGCCCGGAAGCTCGGACGCTCGCTATGTAGTCGAACTGCCCGAGGTAGGGGAAGCCGGTCGCGGGATCGAGCTGAGCCTGCCAGGTCCAGACCACGTCCTTCGAAGTAAAGGGGACGCCGTCCGACCAGTGCACGTCGCGGCGCAAATCGACGGTCCAGTGTAAGTGATTCACGGAACTCCGCCAAGCGGTTGCGAGCCACGGTATCGGTTTGAAATCGTCGCCGACGTTGACGAGTGGATCGAAGATAAACTGCTCGTAGAGCGCTGACGCCGCATCGGTGCTGAACAGCGGATTGAGCGTCGCACCGTCGGCCGCTTCGAGAATGACGAGCGAGTTCGGATCGCGGGCCGCTCCGGCAGCGCAGCCGCACAGCAAGGCCAGGGCGAACGCCGCAGCGGCGAGCGCCCCGAGAGACCGCGTCGCTGCTATCCTACGGTGACGTCGACGATCCCGTCGGCGCTGATCTGCTGAGGCCGCGATTGACCCGGGGCACGGAGGAAGACCGTGTGGGCCCCCTCGGAGTCGAGGACCCCGCTAAGGTGATTGCCGTCGGCCATCGTTAGATGGACGGTTTTCCCGACCGAGGTGCGCAGGAGGTCGCGGATGTCGCTCACGCGCTTCATCTGCGACTCTTCTTGGGAGCGCTGCGCGGTATACTGCTCGAACGTCCCCGGGTCGTAGCTCGAGAGGCCGGCATCCTTGTTCCGGCGCTCGTGCAGCCACTCGCGCAACCGTTCGTCCGAGTTCATAAGGGACCAGCGCTTTTGGGGCATGGCCGCCTCTTCGACGAAGCGGGCGTTGTCCTCCTTAGCCGGCGAGTTTATCGAGCTCCGCGAGGTCGGACGCGGAGAGCGAGATGTTCGTACTTCCCATGTTCTCGTCGAAGTGGGCGATCGAGGCGGTCCCCGGTATCGGCGCCGTGATCGGCGACTTGTGCAGCAGCCACGCGAGCAGGAGCTGATTGAAGCTCGCGCCGTGCCGCTGGGCGATCGGCCGGATCGCGTCGACGATGTGACGAGGCATACTTTCCAGCCCCCCGAGCGGATGCCATGGAATGAACGCCGTGCCCTCGGACGTGCACGCGCGCAACACGTCTTCCGAGTGCCGGTCTTCGATGTTGTAGCGGTTCTGAACCGAGAGGACCGGCGCGATGGAACGAACGCGCCGCAACTGATCGAGCGAGACGTTGCACACGCCGATGTAGCGGATCTTGCCCGCGGACTGCAGCTCTTTCAAGGCCCCGATCGACTCTTCGATCGGGAACCGCGGGTCTTCGCGATGCAACTGGTAGAGGTCGATGCGTGAGAGGCGCAACCGTCGCAGACTCGCCTCGCAGGCTTCGCGTAAGTGTTTCGGGTCGCCGTTGGAGCGCCAATCATCGGGGCCACCGCGTTCGAGTCCGCCCTTCGTCGCGATCAGAAGTCCGGCTGGATATGGCGCCAGCGCCTCGGCGATCAGCTCTTCGCTCACGAATGGACCGTACGAATCAGCAGTGTCGATAAGGCGAACGCCTGCTTGAACGGCGTGTTGAAGGAGCCGGATCGCCGCTGCACGATCGGGCGGAGGTCCCCAGATCCCGCGTCCCGTGATCCGCATCGCGCCAAACCCCAGTCGCGGAACCGCAATCTCGCCGATCTTGATCTCGCGAATCGGCCCGGTCTGCGGCATGATAGTCGTCCTCCTAAAAACAAGGGTGCATCGTGGGGGAAATCTCCGGCGCAGCCGTTCTAAAGCCCGGCAGTCTTCGGCCGCCCGGAGAGCGGGTTGGCAAATACGTTGGCGATGCGCACGCGGGGATCGCGGCACTGCTCAAGACGACACCGTTTGGTGACGTGTGGGATGCGTACACGCAGGTGTACGGGTACGTCGTTCCCACAGCCGAACTGATCGAGCGCCTTCTCGTCCTCTCGCCCCTGGTCGACTTCGGATGCGGGAACGGCTATCTTTCTTATCTCTTGCGTTCGGCCGGCGCCGACGTCCTCGCGATCGACAGCGAGCCGCCCGACCAGAGCCCGATGAATAAATACTTTCAAAAGCAGCACGTCTGGACAAAACTCTATCGAGGCGACGAAGAGGCGCTCGACCTGTGCTCGAAGCGGACGCTCCTGATCGCATGGCCACCTCCCGAACCCGATGAGATGGCTAGTAGTGCGATTCGTTGCTATAAAGGGTCGACCGTCGTGCTCATCGGGGACGAGCGCAATTGCGGTGGGGCCGCGATGCGCGACGCGTTG
The DNA here is from genome assembly GCA_035604635.1 of Binatia bacterium. GTDB lineage: Bacteria > Vulcanimicrobiota > Vulcanimicrobiia > Vulcanimicrobiales > Vulcanimicrobiaceae > DATNIC01. Next base: position 4,651 of record DATNIC010000136.1, on the reverse strand, counting down.
CATCAGCGTTTCAGCATGGTGGAGAAGTTTGGGCTGCCGGTCTTCACTCCGACGACCTTGGCATGGTCGTCGGACGCGGTTCAGATCTATGGCAAATCTTGACGCAACGAGTGGGGAAGACGAGCGGTGAAGCGCGTAAATAGGGATAGTATGCCGCGCGGGCCTTTCTGGTACTTGTTCGTCGCTTTGACGCAACGCGGGCGAGCCGTGGCGCTCTCGCTTGCGGTCGTCGTGGAACTGATTCTCATCGCGCTCGACTACAAGATTCCCGACGTCGAGTTTGCGATGTTCTCGATCGGACCGATCCTCGTGTGTGCGCTGACCGTCAACTATCGTTTTGCGGTCATTTCCGCCGTTCCGATCGCAGTGATCGTATCGTTGTTGGAGACCTTCCCTCCTCAGACGCTCACCAACCCGAACGTGTGGTGGAACGCCCTCATTTTTTGGTTCGGCTATCTCACGGCGCTCGGCCTGATGTACGGCGTCTCCTCGCTCGCCGTTCGCCTGCGCTCGTTCTTGGCCGATTTCAGCGAATTGAAAGCAGCGCACGACGATTTGCTGCCGGAACAACTGCCGTGGCTCGGAGACTGGGAATTCTCCGCCTTGCATGTTCCGCAGCACGACGTCGGCGGCGTGTTCTACGACGTTGCGCCGTGGAAGGGTGGGATCGATCTCTTCGCATGCGGCGTCTCGGGTCCGCCGATTCGAGCGGCCATGCTGTTGCCCGCGCTCAAGGGGTTGTGGCTGCGAAGCGGTGCGCTCCCGCCGGCATCGCTGCGTGTCCTCAACCGGCGCCTGGCGCCGTTGCTCAAGCGCGACGCGTTGGTCCGTGCGTGGTATGGAAAGCTGTACAACAACGGCATCGTGCGCTATGCGTCGGCCGGTTTCCCCGCGCCGTTCCTCGTCTCGTCCGACGGTTCGGTCCGCCGTCTGGCCGGCGGCGGGACATCGTTGGGCGGGTGCTCGGCGGAAGACGTCGCCGAAGCGATGTACATGCTCGATTGCGGTGCGACGCTCATTTTGGGAAACGAGGGTTTTTGCCGCCTCGTTGAAGACGGCGCGCTCGAACCGGAAGAACTCTTGCTCGACCTCGACGAATTGCGAGCGCAACTTCGCGCGCTTCCGAGAGACGGCGACATTCTGGCGGTCGTCGCTCGCCGCAAGACCAATTTCTTGTTCAGCCACCACTTCGAAGAGCCGGTCCTAGGCGCCGAGGATCCGGGACGCGCCCCTGATCGGCTGCTCCAGCCGAGGGACTTGCCGAAGCTAGAGCCGTAGCGCCGGCGAAGGTCTCCGCATGAGCGCGAGACCGCCCACGCTTGCGGAGATCCTACTCGGATTCGTCCAGATCGGTCTGAGCAGCGTCGGCGGCGCAGCGTCCCCTTTGCGCTATGTGATGGTCGTGCGACGGCGCTGGCTAAGCGAGACGGACTTCTCGGAGATTTTCGGCGTCGCGCAAGCGTTGCCCGGCGCGACCGGTGCGAACGTCGCGGCGATGGTCGCGGATCGCTTCGGCGGTTTGCCTGCGACGCTTGTCGCCTTAGCCGGTTTTTGTCTGCCGTCGATGTTCCTGGCGATCGGGCTGCTCGCGCTCGCGACGCGTCTGTCCGCCTCGAGCTCCCGTTTCGTCGCAGCGGAAACGGCGGTAACATCCGCCGTCGCAGGTTTGTTCATCGGCAACGGGATCCGCATGGCGCTTGTCCTCTGGAAGGCAAACACTGCGGAGCAGCGGCGATGGCGTGCGGCGCGGGTCGGAATCATTGCGTTGGCGATCGTGTTGATCGCGGTTTTCCACATGTGGATCCCGGCGGTCGTGCTGATCCTGGCTTCGGCGAGCCTCGTCTCGGAGTGGCAAGCCCGCAAAGGCGAGAGAAAGCAAACCGCGTGACCGAGACGCTCCTGACGATCGCCCTGCGTTTCGGGGTCTTGTCGCTCTTTGCGATCGGCGGCGGCGTGAGCATCCTCATCCCGCAACTTCACGAGGAGGTCGTACGCCAATACCATTGGGTCGACGACCGCGCGTTCGCCGAGCTGATCGCCATCTCGCAAGCCTCGCCGGGGCCGAACTTTCTCCTGATTCCCTTGATCGGTTGGCGCGTCGCTTCGTGGCCCGGTGCGTTCGTCGGTCTGGTTGCGTTCATGTCGATTCCCCTCGTCCTGTCCGTGACGGTCGGTCGAATCCTACACGATCGAGAAAACGAAACGATCGCGCTGTTGCGCCGGGCGTTCCGCCCGCTGACCGGCGGGATGTGGATCGCGTCGGGGATCGTCGTCGCTCGGACGGTCGATCACGCCGTCGCGGACGTCGTCGTCACGATCATCGTCGCCGCGTGCGCCATCTTCGTCGAGGCGAATCCGTTGTGGTGGTGCGTCGGCGCCGGTGTGCTCGGCGCGTTGATCGGTTAAGCGCGCCAGCGCGGCATCAGCCGCATCGCGTTGTCGCGGGAGATCGCGGCAAGCTGCGCGTTGCTCAGGCCGCACTTGTGGATGCCGCTGACGTTCTCGTCGACGCTGACGTACGGAAAATCGGTCCCGAACATCACCTGGCTGATCGGCACGTAGTCGAGCAGGGCCGCCATCGTCCCCTTGTACGCCGAGTTCGCGGTCTCGTAATAGAGCCGCTTGAGCTCGTAGTCGATCCCGTTCGGGAGGTTTTTCGCAGTCCCCTGAAAGCTGCTGAGCGAGTTGACTCGTCCCGCGAAGACCGGAATCGGCCCGCCGTTGTGCGAGAAGAGCCACTTGACGTCGGGATATTTCGAGAACGTCCCGCTGAAGAGCAAGCTGAGAACGGCGCGGCCGGTGTCGTAGGGATACTCGAGAAACGACGGAGGGACGCCGTCGGCGAGGACGGTGCAGCACAACGGCGATGCCGGATGAAAGTAGGCGATGGCCTTGCGCCGGTTGAGCTCTTCCCACACGGGACCGAAGGTCGGATCGCCCGGCCATTTGTCTCCGAAGCTCGTCATGAAGCCGATCCCATCGGCTTTGAGCGTGTCGAGCGCGTACGCAATCTCGGCGAGCGTCCCCGCGACGTCGGGCATCGGCATGGCGGCAAAGATGCCGAAGCGACCCGGATTGTCGCGCGCGAGGCCGGCGACGTAGTCGTTGCACAGCCGCGCCCAGCGCCGCTTCTCCGCATCGTTGCCGTTGAACCAGTTCGCGGGAATCGTTGCGATAGAGAGGATCGCCGTCGAAACGCCGCCTTGATCCATCACTTCGAGCGTCCTGGCCGGGGTCCACGTACGAACGAACGGCGGCACGCCATTCCCGGGATTCTTTTGCGCAAACTCGACGAGCGCGTCGCGATATGTGGGAGGATAAAAATGATGGTGGACGTCGATCATGCGGCGGGCAGGCGCCGTCTGTGCTGACGCGCCGCCTTCCGGAAGGATCGCGCTGGTTCCGAGCGCAGCAAGCGAAGTGACCAGACGGCGTCGCGAGATTGTGTGCATGAAGCACCTCCCGCGGCATCGTTGGCTCTTGCGGAGGAAGTTTCTTGCCTGAAATCGCGGTCGGCGACATCACGTTGCACTATGAACAGGCGGGCGAGCGCGGTTCGCCGGTTTTGCTGCTCACCGGCCTCGGAGGAGTCGGACGCTCCTGGGGCCCGCAGATTGCGCTGTTTGCGCGCGACCATCGCGTCTTTGCTCCCGATCACCGCGGGGCCGGCGCCTCAACCAAAGCGCGGGACGGGTACTCGATCGAACGGCATGCGGATGATATCGCATCCTTCGTCGGCGCTCTGGGATTGGGACCGGTGCATCTCGTCGGCCTCTCCACCGGCGGCGCGATCGGACAGGTCCTTGCGCTCGATCACCGCGACACGATTGCGACCTTGACCCTCGCCTCGACGTGGGCTCGCGCGGACGCGTACTTTCGCCGCCAAATGGAAGCGCGGAAACGCACGTTGGTCGATTCCGGCTTGCGCGCCGGCGTCGAGACGAATGCGCTGTTTCTCTTTTCACCCGAGTTTCATCGCGAGCATCCGGAGCGGATAGAGGCGTGGGTCGAGGCGTCGTCGTCGGGCTCGTTCAACCGCGAGATCGCGCTCGCCCGCATCGATATGGTGATGGCGCACGATCAACTCGCTCGGCTCGGCGGCATTTCGTGCCCGGTCCTCATCGTCGTCGGAAAACGGGATGCGTGTACCCCGATGTATTTTTCGGAGGAGTTGCGCGCGGCGATTCGGGGCGCCGAGTTTGCGACGCTCGAGGCCGGCCACTTTTCGTGTTTGGAGAAACCCGAAGAGTTTCACCGCTGCGTCGCCGCCTTCATCGATCGTCATGAGTAGGTCCGGTAGCGCCCAGCGTGATTGACGTCGGTGCCTACCTGAAACGGATCGGCTACTCCGGGTCGACTGCACCGACGGTCCAGACGTTGCGAGGGCTGCATCTCGCGCATCTCTTGACCGTCCCCTTCGAAAATCTCGACATCCCGCTGCTGCACCGCCCGCTCGTGCTCGAAGCGGATGCATTGTTCGAGAAACTCGTCGTGGGCCGCCGGGGCGGCATATGCTACGAGCTCAACGGACTCTTTGCCCAACTGCTGCGTTCCCTCGGCTTCGAAGTCGACTTGCTCTCGGCCGCGGTCTTTCGGCTGGGCGGCACATGGGGTGCGCCGTTCGACCACGTTGCCTTACGCGTGCAGCTCA
>DATNIC010000135.1:0-27840 GCA_035604635.1 Binatia bacterium | reverse complement strand
CGAGCACAACGAACACGATCCCGATGAGGATGAGCTGGAGCGGGGTGAGCCCGAAGCCGTTTTCGTTACCGTTATCGCCGGTCGCCGTCTGGTTCCCCGACGTTGCATCGCCGGTGAGCTGGAGAATCCGGTCGAGTCCTTCGATGACCGCACGATCGGGTTGGCCTGCTGCCAGCGCCGGAACGATCGTTTCGCGAATGATGCGAGACGCGAGGACGTCGGGGACCTTGGACTCAAGGCCGTACCCGACTTCGATGCGAACCGTGCGATCGCGCGGAAAAATGAAGAGGACTAGTCCGTCATCGAGATTCTTGCGCCCGACCTTCCATTGCGCGAACGCGCGGACCGCCCAGTCTTCGATCGGCACCCCGCCGGTCGTCGGCGCGACGTAGACGAGAATCTGGTGGCCGGTCCTGCCCTCATAATCGCGCAGACGGGCGTTCTGATCGCTCACCGTCTGCGCCGACAGCAGTCCGGCGGTGTCGGTGACCCACTGGGTCGGCGCGGGAGGGATAGGGGTTTCCGACTGCCCGGCGGCCGGCATCCAGATCGCGAGCAGTATGACCGCAACGATACGGATGAGCGCCCACGGAGCCGGCGGCATGCGCGTTAGAGTTTCACCGGCGGCGGGCTTTGCGCGCCGGGTTGGGCTTTAAAGTACGCTTTCTCGTTGAAGCGTGAGCCGAAGAAGCCGGCAAGGATGACGGTCGGGAAGGAGTCTCGCGTGGTGTTGAAGCCCTGCGCAGCTTGGTTGTAGCGCATACGTTCGACCGCGATCCGATTTTCCGTCCCCTCGAGCTGTGCTTGCAGATCCAAGAAATTCTGCGTCGCCTTGAGCTGGGGATACGCTTCGGATACAGCGATGAGCCGCGAAAGCGCCGAGGAAAGGCCGTCCTGCGCGGCAGCGAACTTTTCGAAGGCGGCGGGATCGTTCGGTAAGTTCTCGGCGTTCACGCTTACCTGGCCGACCTTCGCGCGCGCTTCCGCAACGGCAGTGTACGTGCTCTTCTCGAAGTTCGCAGCTCCTTTGACGGTCGCGACCAAGTTCGGGATGAGGTCGGCGCGGCGCTGATAGGCATTCTCGACCTGCGCCCACTGTGATTGTACCGCCTGATCCAACGTGACGAGTTGATTGTAACTTCCAGCGACACTCGCTGCCCCGATGAATAGAACGAGAACGATTGCGCCGATGACGACGAGCGCACGGGTCATGATCAGCTCCCTTCAGTTTGTACCGGACGAGCGAACGCATTTGAACTACGGTTGCCGGCTGTAAAGTTCCCCAGAGCCAGGCGGGCTACCCGTGAACCGATAAGGCTGCCGCCGTAGGGCGACTAGCTTTACGACGCTTTGCTCTCGGGAACCATCCCCAGCGTCCGAAACACCAGACCGAGCAGCGTGAGCCGATCCTAACGATTCTTTCGGTAACGAATACTATCCCGGCTATCTCTACCCGTACGACTACGACCCGTCTTTCTGGTATTAGTGCTGCCGGCCTCAAGCCGGGGCGCTCAGCGCCGACGTTCCGGCCGTGCGCGCTGGGGTCGCGCCGAAGAAGATCAGCTTTCCGAATTCGATCAGGCCAAGATAGCTCAGGATCATTAGCGCGAGCACGCCGAAAAACGCCGGCGGCAGCGGGACGAAGCCAAGCAGATGCGCAAGCGGCGTGAACGGCAGCAGCGCCCCGACGGCGACGACGGCGAGCGTCGTTACCGTCAGTTGCCAACTCGGCCGGCTTGTGAAAAACGGAACGCGGCGCGTGCGGATCAAGAAAATCACGAGCGACTGCGTTGCGAGCGATTCAACGAACCAGCCGGTCCGAAAGAGCTCGGGCCCCGCGTGGAAGAGAAAAATCATAACGCCGAACGTCACGAAATCGAAGACGGACGAGATCGGCCCGAAGGCGAGCATGAACCGCTGAATGAAGCGCATGTCCCAGTGGGCCGGCCGTATCAACGCTTCTTCGTCGACGTTATCGGTCGGGATGGTCATTTCGCTGATGTCGTAGAGCAAGTTGTTCAGCAAAATCTGCGAGGGTAGCATCGGCAAGAATGGCAGAAACAGCGACGCCCCCGCAGCGCTGAACATGTTGCCGAAGTTGGATGACGTGCCCATCAGCACGTACTTTGTGGTGTTCGTGAAGATGCGGCGGCCTTCCACGACTCCGTCGGCCAATATCCCGAGGTCCTTTTCCAGCAAAACGATGTCCGCAGCATCCTTGGCGACGTCGGTCGCAGAGTTGACTGAAATCCCGACGTCCGCATCGTGCAGTGCAACGGCATCGTTGACTCCGTCGCCCAGAAAGCCGACGTCGCATCCCTTGGCGCGCTGCAGCTTGATGATCCGCGATTTCTGATCGGGTGTGACGCGGGCAAAAATCGAGGTACGATCGAGCGCCTCCGCGAGCGCCGCGTCGCTCATCGCCGCAATGTCCTTCCCGGTGAGGGTGCCGGTAACGGCGACGCCGATGTCGCGACACAGCACTTGCGCGGTGCGGGCGCTGTCCCCCGTGACGATCTTCAATCGTATGCCGAGCTTTCGCAGCCGTTCTAGGCTTTCTGCGGCGTCGGCCTTCGGTTCGTCCGCGAAGGTCAGCGCACCCAGCGGTGTCAGGCTGTGCTCTTCGGCAGCGCGGACCGTCGTCAGCGACGCAGTCGTAGATTGCGCGAGGACGATCGTGCGGTTGCCGGCATCCATTTGGCGGTTGACAACGTCGTCCAATCGGGCGCCGTCGCTTCCAGAGTGCAGGGCTACTGCTTCCGGCGCGCCCTTCGCAAGCAAAAGGCGGCTACCGGCAGGTGTGTCGACCAGGACGGACATCATTTGACGCTGATAGTCGAAGGGAGCCTTGTCGACTACGCGGTAGCCGGCGGCAGCGGCACGGCGTTCCGGGGTCGCGGCTTCCCACAGCGCAACGTCGAGTGCGTTTCCGCTGATGACCTGGCCGCCTTCGAGCACGACGTCGGTGCACACCAATGCGAGGACTGCAAGTTCTTCGGACGCCGCGCCGTTTGCGTCGAGCGCTTGCCGGAAGGAGATCTTGCCTTGGGTCAGGGTCCCGGTCTTGTCCGTAAAGAGGACTTCAACGTTGCCGAGATCCTCGATGCTCACGAGCCGCTTGACCAAGACGGAGCGTTGCGCCAACCGGCGCGCGCCGAACGAGAGGCTGATCGTAACGATCGCCGGCAGCAGCTGCGGGGTGAGCCCGATCGCGATCGCAAGAGCGAACAGGAGCGACTCGAGTATCGAATGATGCAGTAGCGCGTTGCCCAGGAAGATCCCCACCGCCAAGACCACGGTCACCTGCACGAGGAGCATCGAAAAATTTTTGAGGCCGAGTTGAAACGCTGTTTCCGGCAGACGATTGGATAGCTGGTGGGCGATCGATCCGAAGGCTGCGGCGCGGCCGGTGGCCACCACAACTCCGGTAGCCGCGCCGTTTTTCACGACCGTCCCGAAGTACGCACAGGAAGCAAGATCCGCCCCGGTCTCGGCAACGCATGGTGGTGCCGATTTCGTGGCCGGCAGAGCCTCGCCGGTGAGCGCGGACTCGTCGCACTCGAGATCGTGGACCTCGATCAATCTCAGATCGGCGGGCACAATGTCTCCGACGACGAGCTTGACGAGGTCACCGGGGACCAGATCCGCGAGGCTCACGTTGCTAGGCTTACCGCCGCGCACGACGAGAGCCGTCCGCCGGACACGCGCGCGCAGGTCGGCCACGGCCCGCTCTGAGGTGTACTCGTTCGCAAAGCTGAGGCCGACGCTAAGGACGACAATCGCAAGGATGATGGTCGCATCCGAACGATCGTGCAGCCAAAGCGAGAGCAGCGCGCTGGTGATCAGAAGGATCAGGAACGGGTTCTGGAATTGCCGCCACAGGACGCCGAACGCACTCGCGCGGTGCTGCTCGATTTCGTTCGGCCCAAACCGACGAAGGCGTGCCTGCGCCTCGCTGTCCGAGAGACCGTCGGGCGTGGTTTCCAGGCGGCGCATCACCTCGTCGGGAGGGAGAGTGGCTGCCTCGCGGAGGTCGATGGACTCCATAGCCGTCTAAGATTGTGCCGTGCCGGTGAAGGCCCGATGAAGGGGACGTTGAGCTTCTCTTCGAGAGCCGTTCATCAGCTCACGCCGTCGCCGGACGCCGGACGAAGGTAGAGCGCGAGCCATAAGAAGTTGACGATCATTAACAGGCCGGTGATGAAGAAGACGGCTTGGAATCCGAAGACGGCCGCGATGCCGCCGCCGAGCAACGGGCCGATGAACATCCCGGTGAACGTCGCGCTGTAGCTGATTCCGTAGACGCGGCCGCGCTGTTCGGGCGGGAAGAGCCGGCCGATCCACGCATTCGCCGTCGGCAAGATGCCGCCGAGAAAGACGCCCAGTCCGAAGCGCAGGGCGAAAAACACCCAAATATTGTGGACGAAGCCTTGCGGAATCGTGAAGCAGGCGGCGCCGGCGAGGGTGATGAGCAAAATGCGCCGATACCCGACCTCATCGCTGAGCTTCCCGAGCCACGGCGCGGTTATCAGGCCGGCGACGCCGGTGATCGCGAACGCTACGCCGGCAAAAGTCCCCAGCCACGGCGAGTCGCCCGCGATCGATTGCACGAAGAGCGGAAGGATCGGCGCGACCGCGAGCGTCGCGATCATCGCGAGGATCAGGACGAGGAACATGGGGATGACTTCCGGTTGGACGAGAATCTCGCGATATTGCTCCCAGAGCGGGATCCGGCGCTGTTCCGCGGCCGGCAGCGGCTTGACGTCCTCGCGGACGTAGAACGCGCACGCGAGTGCGGCGACCAGCGTTCCGCCGGCTGTCCAAAAGAACACCGCTCGATAGTCGTGGAGCTGGTCAGAGACGAGCCCGCCGATCAGCGGACCGACCAGCGTCCCGATCATCTGCGCCGTCGACATCCAGCCCATTGCGAATCCGAGCGACTCTTCAGGAACTTGCGAGCCGACCAGCGCCGTCGCGGCGCTCGCGAAACCGCTGAACGCTCCCATTAGCGCGCGTGAGCCCGTGAGCTCCCAAACGTTTTGCGAGATCCCCATCAGCGCTGAGGTGATGCAGCCGAAGATGCTCGAACGCACGACCATCGGCTTGCGCCCGACGCGATCCGCGAGGCTGCCCCACACCGGCGCGAACAATGCGGCCATGAAAAAGTTGATCGAGCCGACGATCCCCGACCACCAACTGACGTTCGCGAGCGGATGGACGCCGAGCTGCGCTATGAACAGCGGCATGAAAGGCAGCGAGAAGCCGAAAGCTGCGGCGCTGATCGCTTGAATGCCGACCATCGCCCACAGAGTCTGCCGCCATTGGGGCGTCGTTCCTACGGTTTCTCCTCGGGCTCTTCGTCCTCAGGAGGCTCCCATTGCCAACCGGTACCCGGCGCCGAGACTGGCGGAATCTGCGGAAGTCCGAACCCCGGCGGCTCCGGTAGTGGGCTCAGCGCGTCGTCGAAGGCGTGGCCGAAACCCGAAGGCGTCGCTGCTTCGACGGCGGCAAACGACGGCGGCGCCGGTATTCCATCGTCCTGATCGATCTCGGGATACGCGAACGGGGTTGCCTGCGGTGGCGGCGTCGGCGGTGGTGTCGGCGGCGCAACGTGTTCGGGGATTGATTCGGCGACGGGCGCGGGGCCGAACTCGGCGACGGGCTCGAGAGCTGCTTCTTCCGGTTCCGCGGGCTCGGCGGAGATCCACTCGGTTTTCGCGACGTGTTGAGGTTCGGGTTCGGTTTCGGGCTGGAGTGGTTGCTGCCGAGCCGCGGCGGCGGTGGCGGCGAAAGCCGTCCCCGTATCGGTATCGGCGAAGATCGCTGCTTTGCGTTTGGGAAGTTCGCCCGCGGCGGCTCCGGCGATGACGTACCGCGCTTGCGGCAGCAATTTCGCGGAAGGCTCTTCGGCGATCGCGCGCAGCTCGTCCATGTATTCCGGCGGCGCTTCTTCGACTTCCATCGTGTCGAGCAAGAGGTCGATCGTCTGCTGAAGATACTCGCGCGGCGGGACCTTTGTGAACGCAAAGACCGATTGACTGACCTCGGCTTTTACGACCGAGAGCAGCTTCTTCCAATAGTCGAACGGCTGGTAATACTCGAACTGGCCGCGCTCGCGCTTCGCGCGCGAGTACAGCATCGCGATGCGGCGGCCCAGCAGATCGGCCGGCGGCCCGAGCTCGACGATCGCGACGCGTTTCCCTACGCGGGACAGCTCCGAGACGATCTGCTGGTGGAAGAACGGATCGACTTCGTGCAAGTAATGAAACGCGAGGGTGACGCTGAACGAGTGGTCGCGCGCGGGGATCACCGACGTGCTCCCGCGGATGACCTTGATCTTCTCGCTTTCCGCGCGGCGGATCCCCTCATCGCGCGAATCGATGACGGTCAGCTTCGCGCCGAGTTCGCCGATACGGCGCGGGATCGACTCATCGGTCGGCATCCCGCACAAGAGGACGGACTCGCCTTCGGAGATCCCGGTCGCACCCCAAACGAGCGACTCGATCCGCCGAGCCTCGCGGTCGAACTCTTCGGCCGAGTAGGCCGCCTGCGTCATTTTAGCCATGCGAAACTCTGGGGAAGGTGGGATTCGAACCCACAAGAGTTTTCACTCGGTTGCTTTTGAGGCAACTGCGTAGACCAGTTCCGCCACTTCCCCGTCCTATCTGTGAACGCGCTTTGGCAAGCTCTGCGAGCCGTTCCTGCGCTTGGTCCGGATTCGCTGCATACGTGAACCCGTACGTCAGCCGGTGGGCCTCTCCCGTGACGAACGTCGTGCGCGCGATCACCGAAAAGTCTTTCTCGCTCACGTCGACGGACTGCACGTCGGCCGGGTCCCAAGCGAGCTCCGCGAGCATGTGACTGCTCTGGTCGAAGAAGCCTAGGACACCGCTTGCAGAGAGCGAGAACGAGTTTCCACGGCGGAAGGGTTGCACGGCCGGCGTCAGGAGCGACCAGCCGGCGGGGTGGAGCGCGTCGCCGACGGCGAGCGAAGTCGTCGAAACGAGCTGTTGTCCCGTCGCCACAAAGCGTTCCGAAACGGTAAACGAGCGCGCGTCCGGCGCGAGCGCGATCGTGCGCTCAAAGCGCGCGCCGTTGGGAACGTCGGGAGCATCGTACGAGACCGTCGCTCGCGCAACGGTCGCTTCCGCGTCGATGCGAACGTCATAGGGGCGATTGAACATCCCGGCGGGAAACGCATGCGTCCACGCGCCGAGGTGGTCGCTCGTCGACGGCGGAGGCTGCACGCTCACGTCGTCACGCATCGCACCGACCGAGGTGAAAACGTTTGCGCGTGACCGCTTGTCCTCGAAGACGAATGCGCGCGCTCCTGCGTCGGGGGCGACGATGACGCGAACGAGCGAGTTCTCCAAGATCAGCGCCGGCCGGCCTTCGCCGTAGACGTCGGCGCGGTACGCTGTCGCCTGGTGCGGGGCGACGGCGCGGAACGGTAGCGTCGGCAGCCGTGCGTCGGGACGAATGGGGAGCGTCGTCGAAGCGTGCGCGCGCGCTGCGAGCGGTACGGCGCGCGCTTCGGCAGTGCGCCCGAGCGGGACGAGGATCGCGGCGCGTGCCGGGATCGAGAGCGCAAGCGCGGCGCGCAGTGAACCGTCGGCCACGACCGGGTGTACGACGACGGGATGCGACGCGTAGTTGAGTGCGTCGACGAACGCATAGCCTCCGCCGCGCAGCAGCGCACCATCGACGCCGCGCAGCACCGGGGGGCCGATCGTGCGCAGCGCGGTCGCGGGTGGATCGTCGCCTACGTAACGGATGACGCGACCTCCCTGCGCGGCGTAATCGGCGAGATGTTCGCGTGCGCTGCCGATGATGGGGAGACGTCGCGTTTGTGCGAACGGCGGGATGGGCAGCAACAGCGCCCGGTACCGGCGCAGCGTTGCGGCGTCGGCGTAGCGCAGATCGACGAGATCGCAACCGAGACTGTGCGTTCGGCAGAAGCGCTGTGCTGAGATCGTGCGCTCGACGACGGCCGAGACATCGTCGTTCGAGAGGGCGGCGGGATCGAAGGCGCTCGTCGTGTAGACGATCGCGGCGTCGCTGACCCGATGCGTCTGCGCGAGCATCGGCCCGTACGTCCGCACGAGCTCGCCGAAGGCGCTGGTCGGCGCGTATCGTGCGCTGCGCCGGAGATCGAGGGTGAGCGCGGCTTCCCACGCGTAGAACGCGTTGGCGAACGGGACCTCCATCCCGCCGGGATACAGGGTGTCTTGCGCGGGGAAATTGACGACGCCGTGCAGCCCCATTGCGAGCAGGGTATGCAGCGCAAGGGTCGTGTTGCTGGGATCGGTTTGCCGGGCACGCACGTCGTCGGGCGGCGCGAGCCAGCCGGCCTGGAACTCGCTCAGCATCAACGGGAGGTGGGGCTGCGTTTGCAGCAAGCCGGTCGCGAACTCGAGCGAGCTGCGATCGTGCTCGCCGATGACGAGCGCATCGCTCTGATACCAGTTGCCCATCGCCCATACCGGAGACGACGGCGTGACCTTCATTTCATACGTGTTGATGAAGAGCGGGACGCCCGGGCCGGCTGCGCCGCGCACGATCCTCGCGAGCGTCTGCAGATAGCGTTGGAGGTGCGGCGCAGGCCATGTCTGGTTGTCGATGTACGCGCCTTGATCGTCGTCGAGCTGGATCGCGATCACGCGATCGCCGAACGGAGCGACTTCGCGCAACGCCCGTTCGAGCCAGCGCTTGGCGTAGTGCAGGTGCGTCGCGTTCGCCAGCCACGCGGCCGCCGCATCATCCGAGTGCGCGTTCTGTAGGGTAGCGATCGGCGGATAGCGGCCTTCCAGCAGGTCGTGTGGCGGCATGCCGTACTCGGGCCGGGCGAGGAGCCATGCCGGGTAGCCACCGTTGCGCCATTCGTTTCGAATGACGGGACCGGGCCGGACGATCGCGTAGAGCCCGAGCTCGCGAACGAGCCGCAGCACCGAGCGAAGGTCGCGCCGCGGATTCGTCCGGCCGGTGAAGTCGAAGTCGCCCTCCGCCGGCTCGTGCCAATTCCACATGACGTAGAGATCGATCGTGTTGATCCCCAAAGCGCGCAACTGCAAGAGCGACTCACGCCACTGCGTCCGCGGCAGGCGCTCGTAGAAGAAGGCCGCGCCGTAGACGAAGAACGGCTTGCCGCCGACGGTGAAGACGGGATAGCCGTCGCGCTGTACGATCGAAGCGGTGGTGAACTGCGTCTTGGCTTGCGCTCCCGAGAACGTGATGGCAAAGAGCAGCGCGCACAGGAACGGCCACTCGACTCGTCGCCGTGCGCGAATGAAGTAAGCTACGATCCCGAGCGTAAGCGTCAACAGACCAAAAGCGATCGCGAACGTGCCGGCGCTCGCAAAGACGTAGAGCCAGCCGAACAGCGCCGCGAGTGCGGGGAGCGGATAGAGCCACATGCGAAACGGCGCGCGCACGCCGCGCCGGCGGATCGCTACGAGCGCACCGATCTGCGCGATGCTTTGCACGATCACGAGTCCCGCCGTCAGCGCGGCGATGACTTGGTCGAGCGAAAGAAACGTTGCCGGGAGCGCGAGCAGACCGACGGCGAGAAGCGAGACGTAAGGAAAGGCGCCCCGCGGGTGCAAGCGTGCGAACGGCGCGAAGAAGAGCCCGTTCTCGGCTGCGGCATACGGGATGCGCGACGAGCCTAAGAGCAACCCGTACGTCGAGGCAAATGCGGTGACCAGGATCAAGACGGTCGTTGCCTGCGCGGCGAGCGTGCCCCACGTCCGTTCGATCGCGAGCGCGGCGACGTAGGGAGCCTTTGCCGCTTCGGGCCACGGGACGACGCGCAGGATACCGATTTGCAGCGCACAGTACAGCGCCGCGACCAATGCGACGGACAGGACGACGGCGAGCGGGATCGTACGCTCGGCGCGGCGCACCTCGCCGCCGAGCGCGCAGATCTCCCCGTAACCCAAGTAGTCGTAAAGCGTGATGACGAGTGCGCCGCCGAGCGCCCCGATTGCAAACGGCGTCGACGGTGCCGCAACTGCGGGGTGCGTCGCGCCCGCCGCAGCGACGATGACGAGCGTCGCGACCGCGACGACGCCTAAACCGAGCGCGATCCGTACGATCGCGGGGAGCGCTCGATAGAGGAGGACGATCGTCAAGACCCCGACGCTGCAAGCGAGCAGATTTTGGACGAGCGGATGGGTGGCGAGCGCCGGTGCGAGATACGCGGCGTACGCGGCAAAACCGATATAGCCGCTCGCGATGATCAGCGGCGTCGAGAGCACGAATTGCCAGATGAAGAGGAACGAGAAGAAACGGCCGGCGCGCTCGGGCCCGAACGCCTCGCGCAAATACACGTAGGTCCCGCCCTCGCCGGGATAGAGCGAACCGAGCTCGGCATAGACCAAGCCGTCGCAGATCGCTAGGATCGCACCGAGGATCCACGCGACGATCGCGTGCTCGTGCAGCGCCGCGACGACGAGTGGGACGGTGATGAGCGGTCCGATCCCGACCATCGTGATGACGTTGATCGCGACCGCGCCGCGGAGGTCGATCGCGCGGAGCATCGTAATCGAGGTACGCTTGAGAGTACTTTTCGGCCTTTCCGGCGACGTGCAGGTCGTCACCTTCGAGAGTCCGGCGCTGCGCGACAATCCGCTGGGCGATCCCGCGACCCGCCCCGTCGCGGTCTATACCCCGCCGGGCTACGATCCGCAGGGCTCGGTGCGGTATCCCGTCCTCTATTGTTTGCACGGCTACAGCGGCGACGTGATGTCGCTGCTCTCGACGCGTCCGTGGCAAGCCAACGTCGCACAGTGGGCAGACCGTCTGATCCGCGACGGCCGCATGCCGCCGGTGCTCGTCGCGATCGTCAACGGGTTCACGCGTCTGGGAGGCTCGCAGTACGTCGATTCGATCCACAACGGCGCTTATGCGACCTACGTCGTGCGCGACGTCGTCGGAGCAGTCGACGCAAACTTTCGCACGATCGCGCATGCCGGCGGCCGCGCGGTCTTCGGCAAGTCATCCGGCGGTTTCGGCGCGATGCACCTGGTCATGCGCTATCCGGGGATCTTCTCGGCGTTCGCCTCGCACAGCGGAGACGCGTATTTTCGCTACGCTCATCCCCCCCTGTTCGTCCACGGGCAGCGGACCCTCGCCGACTTCGATTCGTGCGAGGCTTTCGTCGCGGCGTTTGAAGCCCAGCACAAGAAGCCCTCAGCCTGGTTTTCGACGATGGAGCTGCTCGCGTACGCCGGCGCGTATTCGCCGGCGGCGGCGCGCGCCTTCGCGCTCGATCTTCCATACGATCCCAAGACCGGGGAACTCCGTGAGGACGTATTCTCGCGCTGGCTAGCCTACGACCCGGTCGAAGAGGCGCCGCGCTGCGGCGGTCCTCTGCGCGCGCTGCGGCTGCGCTACGTCGATTGCGGGCGGCGCGACGAATATTTTCTCGATATCGGGGCGCGCATCTTCGTTGCGCGTTTGCGTGAGATGGGTCTCGAGGTCCGCCATGAGGAGTTCGACGACGATCACGGCAATATCGGATACCGCCACGAAGTCTCGTTGCCGGCGCTCGCCGCCGTGCTCGATCGCTCATAGGGAGGTTGCTATTCCAAACGAGATTCTGACGAAAGAAAACGGCCCGATCCTCGAGATCACGATCAACCGTCCGGACGACGGAAACAAGATGACGGACGATATGGCTCGCGAGTTGACGACGCTGATCCACGGTGCCGGCGAACGCGCCGAGCTCGTTGTCTTGCGTGGAGCAGGGACGGATTTCTGCCTCGGCCGCGCGGGCGGGCGGCCGCCCGAATCGAACGAAGCGCTCGCGCGGCGCCGGGCCTACGATACGATCTTCGATTGCTACGCCTCGTTTCGCCGTGCCGCGGTCCCGGTCGTCGGGGTCGTCCAGGGCAAGGCGGCTGGGTTCGGCTGCGCGATCGCCGCGCTGTGCGACATCACGATCGCCGCCGAGACGGCGACCTTTCAGGTCCCGGAGATGGGGCATAACATCATGCCGGGGATGGTCCTCTCGTCGCTGGTCGATCGCGTCCCGCGCAAGGCGCTGGTCTATCTCGTCTATACGACCGCGACGATCGACGCACAGCGAGCGTTGACATTTGGGATTGCGAGCGACGTCGTCCCCGCACCCCGGTTGGAGGAGACGGTTGGGAAAGTGACCTCTGCACTGTTGAAGGCCCCGCGGCCGGCGCGGCTCGCGGTTAAAGAATTCGCTGGCGTCGCGTACGATATGAACCTGCAAGGTGCGGTCGACTTCGCCAGGAATCTCCACGCAACTATTAATTCTTCCAGCGAGATGCGTCCTAAATGATCTTCCTTCGCGCGTTCGCTTGCGCTGCAGCCCTCGTTTTCATCCTGTCGTCATCCGTAGTCGCACAGCCGGCGTTGACGACGATCAAAGTTGGCCTCGTTCCCTCCGACGACATAACCCCCGTGCTGTACGCGGTACGCAGCGGGATGTTCAAACGGGCCGGACTCGACGTGCAGCTCTTCCCGGCTTCGAGCGGGACCGCCGTCGCGCAAGCCGTCGTCGGCGGCAGTTACGAGATCGGGAAATCGAGCCTGGTCTCCCTGATGAACGCGCATCTCCGCGGCCTGCCGCTGTATCTGCTCGCGGCCGGAGGCGTTTACGACAGCAGCGCACCGTACGCGGAGCTCGTCATCGCGCCCGATTCGACGTACAAAACCGGGAAGGATCTCGACGGAAAGCTGATCGGCGTCCCGGCGCTCAACGATCTCAACGTCGTCGTCGCCGACGGTTGGGTCGATCAGCACGGCGGCGATTCCAAGACGCTGAAGTTCCTGGAGATACCGAACGCCGCGGCGACGGCAGCGTTGGGCGAGCACCGGATCGACGCATACGTGATGCTCTATCCGCCGCTGGCGGAGGCGCTCGATACCAAGAAAGTCAAGATCCTCGGCCCCGCATACGACTCCGTCGCAAAACACTTCGTCTTCGCCGGATGGTTTGCGTCGAAGGCCTGGGCTGACGCGCACCCCGAGCTCGCGAAGAAGTTCGCGAACGTCCTCTATCAATCGGCCGCGTACGCGAACAAACACCATGCGGAGACCGCGCCGATGATCGCGGACATGACGAAGATCCCGGTCGAAACGATCGAGCACATGCCGCGAACCGACGGCTCGACGTCGATGAATCCGAAAGAGATTCAGCCGTTGATCGATGCGGCCGCGAAGTACAAGCTGATCCCGGAAGTATTTCCCGCCAAAGACCTGATCTGGTCGCAATAGATGCTACGACTCGCTCGCATCGCCGCGTGGGTCGCGCTCTGCGTTTTGGTGAGCGCTGCAACGGTCGCGGCACAGCCTACCCTCACGGTCGTGCGCGCCGGCGGCGTGCAGACCGACGACATCACGCCGCTGATCTACGCGATCCGGACCGGTATGTTTCGCCGTGAGGGGCTCGACGTGCAGTCGATCCCGTCAAGCAGCGGGGCCGCGACGGCCGCCGCCGTCGTCTCCGGCTCCTACGAAATCGGAAAGTCGAGCCTGCTCTCCCTGATGAACGCGCATTTGCGCAACCTGCCGTTGACAGTGGTCGCTGCGGGAGTGGTCCACGAGACGCGCAATCCCTTCGCGAAGCTCGTCGTCGCGGCCGACGCGCCGTATATGACGGGCAAGGACTTCAACGGAAAGACGATCGCGGTCTCCGCGCTCAACGATCTCAGCCAAGTCTCGATCGACGCGTGGGTGGACAAGACAGGCGGCGACGCTCGTCTGGTCCATTACGTTGAACTGCCGGTCTCAGCGATGCCGGCCGCGGTCGTCGAGCACCGGGTCGACGGAGCGTTCGTCCTGTACCCGGTATTGGCCGACGCATTGGCGTCGGGCAAGGTGCGCGCGGTTGTTGCGGCCTACGACGCGATCGCGCCATTCTTCGTCCTGTCGTGCTGGTTCACGACGACGGACTACGCGGCGAGGCATCCGGACGTGGTGCGAAAGTTCGTCAGCGTGATGTACGCGGCTGCCGCCTACACCAACAAGCACCACGCCGATACCGCCGCGATGATGTCCGATGTGACGAAGACGCCTCTCTCAATTTATGAGGGGATGGCGCGGGTCGACGCGGCGACGTCGACCAATCCCAAGGACTGGCAGCCGCTCATCGACGCCTCGGCCAAATACCACGTGATTCCACAGGCGTTTCCAGCAAAGGACTTCATATGGTCAGGATAGTGGCGCTCGTCGCCGGAATGATGCTGCTCGCGAGCAGCGCCCACGCGCAGCCCACCTTGACGACGATTCGCGTCGGGCTCGTCCCGACGGACGATATCACGCCGCTCGTGTATGCAATTCGGTCGGGGATGTTTCGCAAGGAAGGGCTTGACGTCCAATACGTCGCCGGAAATAGCGGAACCGCGATGGCTGCTGCGGTCGTATCGGGCTCGTACGAGTTCGGCAAGTCGAGCTTGCTGTCGATCATCAATGCGTATCTGCGTGGCTTACCCCTGGTCATGATCGCGTCCGAGGCAGTTTACGACGAAAGGAATCCGTACGCGCAGTTCGTCGTCGCGGCCGACTCGCCGTACCGGACGGCGAAGGACCTCAACGGGAAGACGGTCGGCACTCCCGCGCTCAACGATCTGGACCAGCTGACCTCGCTGGCATGGATAGACAAGAACGGCGGCGACACGAAGTCGGTGCATTTCGTCGAGCTCCCGCAGTCCGCGGCGATTGCGGCGGTCGGCGAACATCGCGTCGACGGGACCGTCTTGCACTATCCGCTGGTCCAGGAGGCGCTCGAAAGCGGGAAGGTGCGCGCGATGGCACCCGTTTACAGCGGCATCGCGCCGTTCTTCGTCTTTGCCGGCTTCTTTACGTCGAAGGCTTATGCGGAAGCCCACCCGGACATCGTGCGCAAATTCGTGCAGACGGTCTATCGGGCGGCTGCTTACACCAACAAGCATCACGCGGAGACCGTGCAAATGATGGCCGAGGCGACCAAGGTTCAGCCGGAAGTCGTCGCGCGTATGAACCGCGTCGACGGCGCGACCTCGCTCAACCCAAAGGACATTCAGCCCACGATCGACGTGGCGGCTAAGTATCATCTGACCCTGCGGGCCTTCCCGGCAAGCGAGATGCTCCAGTACGCCCCGAACGTCCGTTGAGGCCCCGGTCGCTCTCGCCCCTCGTGGGCTCCGCGACACTCCGCACGTCCTGTGCTTCGCAACCCACCCCAACGGGGCTGCGTTTAAGGGGGCATCACAACCTGAAAGGGGTTTGAGGTGGCAACCGATTTTCGCAGCGGCCGTGACTTCCCGCGCCGAGGGCGTGAGGAGCACGGCGGATTCTACTGGCTCTTGCGCGTGTTTGATAAAGGCCGCGCGTCGCACGCCGGGACGATCCACGACTACATCTATCCCTGCCCGTTGGATAAGGGCGTCTTCGAGCGCTGGGGGATCACGCCCGAGCAGTTCGATGAGGCGCTCAAGACGTGCGATACGGATGAAAAGATCCTGAACTGGGTTAAAGCGCGCGTCTCCGATGAGAAGCGCAAGGCGACAAATGACTGGGTGCTCGTCGAAAAGAAGCCGAGCCTCGACAAGCAGGACGCCGAAGAGGGCGTCGTCGCAGCGTAACGAAAATGCGCGACCGATGATTCGGTCGCGCTTCGTTTTTTTCGTGGCTTTCGCAACGCTGCTTGCGGGATGCGGCGATTATGGCGTCCCGCCGTCGCAGACCTATGCGACCGTGCAGGGCGTCATCACGGACGGCGACACGAACCAGCCGATCGGCGGCGCGACGGTGACGGTCGATTCCGTTTTGACCACGTCCACGACCGCCGACGGCGCGTTCAAGTTTACGAACGTGCCGATCGGGCCGTTCGACTACAGCGTGACGGCGACCGGCTATCAACAAACGACCGGTGAGGGAACCGCCGCAGCGGGCCCGCCTCAAACGCTCAACCTGCAGATGGGCAAGTAAGACGGCGCCGCGAGTCGTCGTCGCGCCCGACAAGTTCAAAGGAAGCCTCAGCGCGCGCGAGGTCGCTGCGGCGCTCGCGGCCGGATGGTCCGATGTTTTCGCAGGCGAGTGGGAGACCGTCTGCGTCCCGATGGCCGACGGCGGCGAGGGGACAGTCGAAGCGTTTCTCGACGGCGGGGCACGGAAGGTGAGCGCAGCCGTTCACGGTCCCCTTGGTGAAACGCTCGAAGCGCAATACGCGCTCGATGGGACGACCGCGATCATCGAGTCGGCGCTCGCTTCCGGATTGGTGCTGATCCCGCCGGAACGTCGCGACGCGATGCACGCGAGTTCGTTCGGGACCGGCGAATTGCTTCGAGCTGCGCTCGACGCCGGTGCGAAACGCGTCGTCATCGGAATCGGCGGGAGCGCGAGCAGCGACGGGGGAGCCGGCTTGCTGCAAGCGCTCGGCTTCGCCCTGCTCGACGTGAACGGAAAGCCGCTCGGGCCGGGTGGCGCCGCGCTCGCCGGCCTCGCGTCGCTCTCGAGCGAAAGCGCCGATCCACGCTTGACATCACTGACGATCGACGTCGCCTCCGACGTCGACAATCCGCTGACCGGCCCGGCGGGCGCGTCGGCCGTCTTCGGTCCGCAAAAAGGGGCGCGTCCGTCCGATGTCGCCGCGCTCGATGCCGCGCTCGATCATTTTGCGGATGTCGTCGCGCGCGCCACCGGACGAGATCTACGCGACTCTCCGGGTGCCGGAGCCGCGGGCGGAATGGGATTTGCGCTCATCGCGCTCCTAGGTGCCTCGATTCGGCCCGGCGTCGAGCTGATCGCCGAGCTGCGCGGGCTTTCGAACGCGCTCGAGGGCGCCGCACTCTGCTTGACCGGCGAGGGCCGCATCGACGAGCAGACCTTGCACGGCAAGACCGTCGACGGTGTCGCCCGCCTCGCGCGAGCGCGCGATGTTCCGGTCCTCGCCTTTGGCGGGAGCGTCGATTCCGCGGTCGAGCCCGAGCTTTTCCGGCGCGGCGTGGCGTGCTTGCCGATCGCGGATGCGCCGCTGTCGCTAGCCGAATCGATGGCGCAGTCGGGAATGCTCTTGCGCGCCGCGAGCGCGCGAGCCGCTAGATGTTGGCGGGCCGCGTCTCGGGTGACGGGGCCGGGCCCTTGAGAAAGGTCGCGCGCTGCGCGATCGCATCGTCGATCAGCCCGACGACGACCGCCGCGAGCTTGTCGGGATCGTGGCGGACGTTTTCGCTCTCGCTGATGACGCGTGCGCGAATCGGGCGGACGCCGAGTTTCGTGACCGCTTCCGTGTCGGCGACGACGGGCCGCTGGCCCCCTTGCGCATACGCTTCGAGTAATTTCTTCGGCGGCTCCTCGTTGATGATCGCCAGGTCGCAGATCCGTGCTCCGGATTGCAACAAGAGCGCTTGGATGTGCTGCGAAGCGGTGAAGGAATCCGTCTCGCCCGGCTGGGTCATCACGTTGCACACGTAGACTTTCACCGCGTGGCACGTCTCGATCTCACGCGCGACCCGATCGACGAGGAGATTCGGCAAGATCGACGTGTAGAGCGAGCCCGGGCCCAAGACGATCGCGTCGGCTTCGCGGATCGCCGTGATGATATCCGGCACCGGATCGGCCCGCTCGGGTTCCAAGTAGATCTTCTCGATCGGTTTGGTCGACTTCGAAATGTTCGTTTCGCCTTTGACGACCGTGCCGTCGACGAGCCGCGCGCACAATCGAGCGACGGCGAGCGTCGCCGGCAAAACCCGGCCTTTGATATTGAGAACGCGGCTCGACTCGCGGATCGCCTGATCGAAGTTGCCGGTGACCGCGGTCATGGCCGCCAAGAAGAGGTTGCCGAACGAATGTCCGCTCAGGCCGTCACCCGTCTCGAACCGGTAGCGAAATAGGTCCGTAACCAAGGTCTCGTTATCGGCGAGCGCGACCAGGCAGTTGCGGATGTCGCCGGGTGGAAGAATGCCGAGCTCCTTTTGAAGCCTTCCCGAACTCCCGCCGTCGTCGGTCACCGTCACGATCGCCGTGAGGTTCGCGGTGTAGCGCTTGAGACCGCGCAACAGCGTGGAGAGTCCTGTCCCGCCGCCGACCGCGACGATCTTGTAGCCGCGCGTCAGCCGCATCTCGATCAACGAGTCGACGATTCCGCGGGTGCGGTCGGGCATCAAAGCGTTGAGTATCGAGTACAGGAATTGCCGGATTCCCAGCGCGATCAAGATGATCCCGAGCGCCATGAAGATGTACTCGAGCCACTCCGGCGGGAAAAAGTCGGCGACGAAGTTGTCGAGGACCTCGTTGATGTGGAGCTGCAACCCCTCGTCGGTCAGCCAACGATCGATCCCGTTGACGAAGAGGACGCCGCCGAAGAGCGCAAGCAGAAGCCAGCGCTTGATTCCCAAGCCCGGGACGATCCAGCGAATCGCGCGCAAGACGGGGTTCATCGCTCGGAGTCCCGGTAGATCGTCGTAACCTGGTAAGCTCCGTCGCCCGAGAAGTGTTCGGCGATCTTTGAGGCGACGTAGACCGAGCGGTGATGTCCGCCCGTGCACCCGACCGCAATCGTGAGCGCGCTTCGTCCGTCGGCGCCGTACAACGGCATCACGTAGTCCAAGAAACCGTAGAGACGATCGAGAGCCTCGGTGGTCTTCGGCTGCGCCTGAAGGTAGGCGCGAACGGGCTCGGCGAGTCCCGTGAGATCGTGCAGGGCCTCGACATAGTTCGGATTTGGGAGAAAACGAACGTCGAAGACCAGATCGGCGTCAAGCGGTATGCCATACTTGTACCCGAAGGCGATGACGGCAACTTGGATACGCCGCTCGTCCGGGCCCTCCGTGAACGTCTGGGCGACGCGCGCCGAGAGTTCGCTGAGCGTCAGGCCGGACGTATCCCAGATCTCGGTCGCGCGCTCGCGGAGCGGCGCGAGCACGGCTCGCTCGGCCTCGATGGCCGCCGTGAGCCGGCCGACGTCCGTGTACGGATGCCGGCGCCGAGTCTCGCTGTAGCGCCGAACGAGCACGTCGTCTCGCGCGTCGAGGAAAAGAATCTCAGGGCGCTCGCCGGAACGCTGGACCGATTCGATCGCCTCGAGCGCGTCGCCGAAGCCTCCTCGGCTGCGAACGTCGAGTGCTACGGCGAGGCGGTCGCTGTCGGAGGAGCGGACGAGGTCGAGCAAGCCCGAAAGGAGGATCGGCGGAAGGTTGTCCAGGCAGTAGAAGCCCACATCTTCGAGCGATTTCATGGCCTGGCTCTTGCCTGCCCCGGATAAGCCCGTTACGATGACAAAGCGACGGAGTGCCATCGCACCGCCGGTGGGAGTTTAAGGTAACCCATGAAGCTGTTTTCGCCCGAGAAAGCAAACGCCCTCATCCCTGTCCTTGCGCCGCTGATCGAGGAGCTCTGGGCGAAGCGACGAGAGCTGGCGATCAAGTTGTTGGAAAACGATCCGGCGCTGCGCACGTCACGGCAGCCCGGGGCCGAGCGCGCGCGTTCGCCGCGCCGGTTCACGGAGCTGAAAGCCGAGATCGTCCGCTTGATCAACCGGATCGAGTCCCACGGCTGCGTCGTCAAAGACCTCGATCTGGGGCTGTTGGACTTCCCCGCGATGCGCGACAGCCGCCCGATCTACTTGTGCTGGAAAGCCGGCGAAGCGCACATCATGCATTGGCACGGCACCGACGAATCTTTCGCCGACCGCAAACCGCTCGAAGCGTAGCCTTCGCGGCTAGGCGCCGGCTGAAGCTACTTCGACCTTGATGAAGTCTTCGGCCAGACCTTGCAGGCGTACGTCGCCGAACTCGACGGTATAGGCGCCGGCAGCGACGTCTTTGACCTCGCCGACTTCAGGGACAGTAGCGAGCTGCGGGATCTTCGCGCGAATCTCGTCAGGGAGCTTCACTTTGTCGCCGACGTCGAGCAGCGGCTGCTCGAACAGCTTTTCGAGTTCCGTCATCAGCATGGGCAGCGGGATGCCGTAGCCTTCGCTGACCTGCTCGATGGTCTCGTGCTCGCTGATCGAGCAGTGCGAACATCCGCCGAGATGAAACTTTGCAAAAACCCGACGGGCGCCGGCGTGAACGCCGAAGGCCTGGTCGACCGTCATCTCTTTGCTAAATTGCGCCAATGTTTGCCCCCTGGATTTGGTGTGCCTAACTCTTCGTTATGACGCCCCGAAGAGCCCGCTGAGTTGCGAAGTATGCCTGTAAGCCGGATTCTGTACCGAACGAGTTCGGTGGTAACCATCTCTCTGGGGCGTCCGTTACCGGACGCCTCGTTGCGATCAGGCTCGTGCGAGCGGGCCGCCCGGGACCCGAGGGTCCGTATCGAGCCATCTTGCTTCAGGTGGGGTTTACCCGAGCGCACGTCACCGTGCTGCTCCGTGAGCTCTTACCTCACGATTTCACCCTTGGCCGGAGCCGGTATGTTTCTGTGGCACTTTCCTTCGGGTCACCCCGACAGGACGTTATCCTGCACCCTGCCCTATGAAGCCCGGACTTTCCTCATCCTTTCGGACGCGGTTACCCGGCATACTTCGCGATGGCGAGTATAGCATAAATCAACAATCCCCAGCACCAGCCACAACCTCCAGCACCATGTTGTTTAGGGGCGCCCACGGGGAATCGCGCGTTACGAACATCGTGAGCGCCCCTACGGTTTGGGGGCCCCAAGCTCTGCTTGGGGGGCGCGGAGGGCTCGGCCCGTAGCGCCCTACAACTGGAGGCAAGGAGACTCGAACTCCTGACCCTCACGCTGCCAGCGTGATGCTCTACCAACTGAGCTATGCCCCCGCGACCAGCGCCTGTTCTCCGCGTCGAGGGAAAGTCCGTCTTGGCCGATAAACCGGGGCCCGAAGGAGGGGCGCTTTGATTAGGTCTCCGGGGCATGCGGCTCTTATAACGCTGCTGCTCTGTGCATGGTGCGCCGCTCCCGCAGCCGCCGACACGTTAACCGAAGTCGGCGTCTTCACTGCGGTCGCGGCCGGGACGCACGTCGGCCAGGACAATCCGCAGGCGGTCAACGGCGTCGTCCCGGTTGCGGCAATCGAGTTTCGCCAGCATGTCAACAACGTCTGGTTGCAGGTCGAGGGTATCCCGTTCCCGGTCACGGTCGGCGGGACCAATAACGGAGCGTTCGGGAGCTCGTCGGCACGGTTGAGCCTGCTCAACGGCACGTTGATGGTCGATCTCGATCCGCATCGGCGTTATCACCTCGGGATCGGGATGCAGCTTGTCAACCTCTCGAACTTCAACGGCAGCAACGGCGACACGAACTTTGCGCGTGAGACGACGCCGATTTACCGGGCCGGCGCCACCCTACCGCTCCCGAACAAGCACTTCGTCGAGCTGAACCTCATGATCGATCCGAACGTGCGCGCGAATTTGATCGCCTTCACCAATGCCGGCGTTCCGGAACCGACGAAGCCGGAGCAGGGCGCGGAGGTCGACTATTCGGCAGCCTACGGCTGGCAGCGCGGGATGATTCAATATCTGATCGGCCTGCGCGGGTTGAGCTATCACACCCGCAACAACAGCACCCCCGGCCAATTGGTAGACAGCAACGTCGGCGGCGGGGCGACGTTCGAAGTCCGCTTCTTGTTCGGACCCAAAGAGCGCTAGCGGCGGAATCCGAACCCGAAGTTATAGATCGTCGCGCGCGGATAGACGAGGGTCGTGAACGGCCGGCCGCCGAGCAAGACGTTCGACCACGGACGCTGGATGATGAACGGAGTGTTGCTGCTCGTAGCGATGTTGAGGGTGAACGGCGGAAGATGCGGGGCGTTCCAGCCGTTCGGATTGGAGAGCGCTCCCTGGTTCACCCGAAGGTCGTCGAGCGGCCCCGGCACGATGAGGGCCGACGGCCCGTTCGTCAAGACGATGTGGCCGGTGATCGGTTGGTCGCCGGGCGCGATTGAGAGCTCCTCTGCGCAGACGGGCGCTGCAAGCGCAATGGCGGCAAAAACGAACGCGCTGAGTTTTAACATCGCAAGAACTCCTTGGCGTTGTGCGTGAGGATTTTTTCCTTTTGAACCGGCGTCAGATCGTTGCGTGCGCGCAGCTCCTTGACCGTCCCCGGATACTCGGAGTCGAAGTGTGGATAATCCGACGCCATTAAGATGCGGTCTTCGCTGAAGTTTTCGATCGCGTATTTGAGATCGTGTTCGTCGGCCTCGCAGGTGACGTAGACGTTCTTCTTGACGTAAGCGGACGGGATCTTGGTGATCTTGGGGGCGAATCCGTCCCGCATATTCCGGTAATCGTCGTCCATCCGGTGCATCCAGTAGAGCACCCATTCGGCGCTGCACTCGAAGAACGCGACCCGGAGTTCGGGATACTTCTCAAAGATGCCGCCGATCGTCAGCGCAATGAGCCCTGCCGTGCAATTGAACGGCCGCCCGAGGACGTGCATCGCGTAGAAGTTGTCGTACATGTTGATGAGCTCACCCTGCGAATTCGGGTGCAGCATCAAAGGCACGTTGAGGCGTTGCGCCGCTTCGTAGAACGGATAGTAAGCTTCGTCGTCGATCGTTCGTTGGACGTTCTGGGTCGCGACGTACGGCATCACGTGGGCTGCCTGAAAACCTAATTGTTTGACGCAACGCTCGAGCTCGGCGACCATCGACTCCGGATGCGCCCACGGCAGCACGGCGACAGGCTTGAGTTTTTCCTCGTAGCCCTTTGCCAGCTTGTACACCCAATCGTTGTACGCGCTCGCGACCGCCGCGCCGAGGGGTCCTTCGGTCAGGCACGGGATGAAGATCATCGTCGGGAACATGAACTGCACGTCGATGCCTTCGGCGTCGTTGGCGGCGACCCGGAACGCCATGTCCGTGCCCGCGCGTTGCCGGCGCGCGATTTCGCCGCCGCGCCAATTCGCGTCGGGGTCATAGACGACGTCGTGGTCGAACGACTTGACTGCCCTGCTGGACCACGGCTGGAAACCATGCTCGAACTTCGCCTTGAACCCGGTTTCGTTGTTGAGCCGGACGGGCCGGTATTTTGCGAACTCGCCGCCGACTGCAAAGGCCTCGTCCATGACGTAGTGTTCCCGCAAGTGCGAGTCCATGTCAAAAATCGCCATGATTGCTCCTAACTGTTGACGCCGGAAGGCTTTGGCAACGGTACCGGGACTTCTTGCGTCCGGGCAAAAAGGTAGCGTGGGGCGCCGCCTGCGGCGGCTGGAGGGGTTCATGGCGAGAAGAGTCCCCGCGCTTGTGATGCGAATGACCCTTGCGGTTGTGCTGGCGCTCGTATGCGCCGAGCTGCCGCGCTCGGGAAGCGCCGCGGATCCGTACGAGATCGACGCGATCATCTCGCTGACCGGGGGCGGATCGTTCGTTGGGCACGACGTGTCGGAATCGCTTACGGGGCTCGAAAGCGTCGTGAATCGGACGGGCGGCATTCGCGGACGGCCGGTCAAGTTCGTGATCCACGACGATCAGACTGCGCCGCAAGTGAGCGTCCAGATTTTCAACCTCGTGGCCGCGAAGCATCCGGCGGTTATCATCGGTCCCTCGATCGCCGGCACGTGCGCGGCGGTCTTCCCGCTGGTCAAGGACATCGTCACCTACTGTCTCTCGCCGGCGGCGCGTCCGCCGCGCGGCTCGTACTTTTTTTCGAGCAGCACGGCCAGCGCCGACCAATTCCTTGCGATGTTGCGCTACTTCGGTGATCGCGGACTGACGAAGATCGCAACGCTCACCTCGACCGACGCGACGGGCCAAGACGCGGAGCGCGGCATGAACGAGGCGCTCGAGAAGTTCAAGAACATCGACGTCGTCGATCGCGAGCATTTTGCACCCAGCGACATCAGCGTCGCCGCTCAAATCACGCGCGTCAAATCAACGCCTGCCCAGTTGCTCATAGCCTGGTCGACCGGGACGCCGTTCGGGACGATCTTACGCTCGATCAGCGACGGAGGCTTGACGATACCGATCCTCACGTCGGCCGGCAACATGAGCTTGGTGCAGCTGAAACAGTATGGCGGAATCATACCGAAGGAGCTGCTGTTCCCAGCCGTCGCGGGCTTGACGCCCGACCTCGTGGGCAACAAGGCGACGAAAAGCGCGATCGCTGAATTCGACGGCGCGCTTGCCAAACTCGGAGCGCCGCTGCCGGGTTTCACCCATCAGGTCGCTTGGGACCCCGCGATGATCCTCATCTCGGCGTTGCGACGTTTTGGCCCGGCTGCAACCGCCGCGCAAGTGCACGACTACATCGAGAATTTGCAGGGTTGGGTCGGCATCAACGGTCCATACGATTTCGTCGCGGTACCCCAGCGGGGGCTTGGCCTGAGCTCGGTCGTGATCACGCGCTGGAACTCGAGCAACGAACGCTGGGAGGCCGTTAGTAAGGGCGGCGGTACGGTCGCGGGAAACTAGACTTCGCTCCGCCGGGCTTACTTCAAGCGCGCGCGGACCTGGTCGAGTGCGGCGTTCCCGCAGACCTCGTCTTTGCCGGGAGAGCCGCTCACGCCGAGGGCGCCGACGAGTTCGGTTCCGATCTTGATCGGCAAGCCGCCGTCGCCTGGGATCAAATAGGGCTCTTTTAGGATGACTGCTGAGGGGTTGGTCTTGTACTGCTCGCCGACCGCGCTCGTCGCGCGCCCGTAGGTCGCTGCCGTGAACGCCTTGTCGCGGGCTGCCTGGACGGTGTGAATCCCCGCCCCGTCGCCGCGAATCAACGCCTGGTGCACGCCGTCGATGTCGACCACGGCGGCCGTTATCGCATAGCCCATTTTCCCGCACGCGGCGATCGCGTCGATGGCGATGTCGGTTGCGAGTGCTGCCGAGAGGCGATGCGTGGGCAAAACGTCGGCGCCGCGCGCCGGCACGGCGGCAAATCCCATCGTGGCCAACGCTGCGACCGCCGCAAGGTGCGGAAAAGCGCGTAACGTCATCGTTCGATCCTCCTCAGGAATCACATCATCGGAGCGGCGCGCCGCCGAGTTTGCTCACGGCCACGCCCGCGTTACGCTGGGTATCCCACCGTACCATGACGATGTTGTTTACACCGAGGCCGCGCTGCGGTGAGGCGCGGAAATCGAAGGGCCCGTTCACTCCGACCCAGCCGTTGAGATTGACCAGGTAGGCGCGCAACTTTGCGGCCGACGTGTCCGGCCCGAGCTTGCGCAACGCGTCGACGAGCAGCAGCGCCGGATCCCAGGCGCTAATCTCGATCATATCGGGCTTCGCGCCGACCGCCGCAAGCGAGTCGGTCAAGGTCGCGATCGCGGTCTTCGTCGCGCGATTGTTCAGCACGTCGCCGGCGTAGTAGGGCACGGCTGCAAAATAGAGATTCGTCGGCAGCAGCGAGCCGTATTGTCTGAAAAAGGCCGCGTTGAGGTTTCCCGGCGAGGTGATGGTGGGCACGTCAAGGCCGGCGTCATGCGCGCTGCGGAACAGCGTGCCTGCCGGCGTGCCCGTCGACCATGCGACCAGGACGTCGGGGTTCGCGGCTTTGATCCGCGCCATCTGCGCGGCGGCGCTGATATCGCCCGGCGCAAAGTACTGGCGTGCGACGATCTGGATGCCCTTGTTCTCCCGCAATTCGGCCGCCGCGAGGAGGGCGCGCTCGGCATCCTGCCCGCCCGCGTCCGTCGAGACGATGTAGGCGATTTGGCGCAATCCGCGCTCGCGGACGTACCGCAGGGTCACGGCAAACAGCGATTCATATGAAAAGAGCGTCAAGAACTCGTAGCCGCCCGTCGGGGGATGGCCGGAGTTGGCGAGACAGTAATGGACCGGACCGTCCTGCGCAATCAGCGGGGCGATCGCGGCGCAAGACTGCGGACTCGACGGCCCTAGGATGACCGGCACGTTCTTGGCGATCAAACGCTGGGCGAGCAGCAGCGCGGTCTTCGGGTCGGACTGATCGTCCGCCACGACAAAGGAGATGGGCCGGCCGCGGATCCCGCCGGTCCGGTTGACGTAAGCCTCCACCGCTTTGAGCGCTTGCAGCTGAGTCGAACCGACGAACGCGATGCTGCCGCTCAGCGGCAGGATCGTGTTGATCTCGTAGGTATCAGCTGCGCGGGCTGCCGGCGCCAGCGCGGCTAGCGACGCTGCGGCGACGACGGTCGGGATCAGCCGGCGCAAAAACATTATCGACAATATTGCATCCCGTCCAGGCGAATGCTAAGGAGCCATAGCGACACTACACCGGGGTTTCGCCGCAGCCCTCTCGAACACGCCGTAGATGATTGTTCGTCCAGAATCCGATGCAGCACCACCGGTGAACGTTGCCGAGGGAACGGTCAGTCGCGAGATCTTTTCGAGCGAAACAATCTTCGCGAAGGAACTGGAACGCGTGTTCGCTCCTTCGTGGGCGTTCGTCGGTCATACGAGTCAATTCTCACGCGACGGAGACTACGTACTCTCGCGGGTGGGGCAAGAAGCGGTTATCGTCAGTCGGGACAAGGGCGGGACGATCAACGTCTTGCTCAATAGCTGCCGGCACCGCGGCATGCCGGTATGCCGGTATGATGCGGGCAATGCGACGAGTTTCACCTGTTCCTATCACGCGTGGTCTTACGACCTCGAGGGAAATCTCACGGGTGTACCGCGTCTGGTCGAAGGCTACCGCGAGGCGCTCGACCGCAGCCAATGGGGTCTCATCAAAGCGCGGACGGAGATCTTCCATGGGTCGATCTGGGCGACGTTCGATCCCGCCGCTCCGACGCTTGCAGAATTCCTTGGTGACATGGCGTTCTATCTGCGCGATTTGTTACAGGCGCCCGATGGCGAGGACGACGGATACGAGGTCGTCGGCGGCGTCGTCAAGTGGAAGATGCCGTGCAACTGGAAGTTCGGTGCCGAGAACTTTTCGGGCGATCACTATCATAACTTCAGTCATCGTTCGGTCGACCGCCTCGGCATTAGCAAGAGCGGAAAAGCATCGCGGCATCCGTATGCCGCGGTAACCGCGCCGTTCAAGTTTCTCAACATCGCGCATCCGGGGGGTCACACGGTCCGGGCCAACCTGTACGACGAACTCAACGAGTATGAGTCGATGTGGGCCAACGTGCCCGAAGTCGACGCATATTACCGGAAATGCCACGCGTTGCGGCAGAAACGGCTTGGCGACCGGGCGCGTCTCTTCAGTCGCGGCGGCATCGTGTTTCCCAACATGCATTACAACACGGGCGGGCGCACGATGATCGGAATTTGGGTACCGGTAAGCGCCTCGCAAACGGAGGTTTGGCGCTGGCTATTCGTCCCGCGCAACGCGCCGCAAGTCGTCAAAGATACCTTGCGGCACTTTTACCTGCGCTACGCGGGGCCGTCCGGCATGACCGAGCAGGATGACATGGAAAATTGGAGCGCCGCGCAGCGCGGGACGAGCGGGAGCACGTCGCGGCGCTATCCGTTCAACTACCAGCTCGACCTTCACGAGGCGCGCCGGGCGTGGCCCGAGCCCTGGCTCGGCGCAGACGCGATGGTTACGGCCGGCGTGTCGGAGCACAATCAGCGTACATTCTACGCTCGCTGGAATGAATTGATGTCAGCATGACCGTCGATGCGCACGCTCAGAACGCCCTGTTCGCCCAACTCTCGCTCCAACACGAGGTTGAAGCCTTTTTTACGAAAGAGGTCGAGCTGCTCGACGAGCGCCGCTTCGATGAGTGGCTTGACCTGCTCGCCGAAGACGTACGGTATTGGATGCCGATTGCGCGTAACGTCGCTTTCGATAGCCCCGATTCCGAATATACGCGCGAACGCGCCGATGCGAACTGGTTCGATGAAGGGAAAGCCGATCTACGCAACCGTGTCTTACAGATACAGGGCGGTGATCATTGGGCTGAAGAGCCCCGCTCTCGTACGACGCACGTTGTCACGAACGTGCGTATTGCGGAATTGCGCGATCGCGAAATGACGGTCCACAGCCGTTTCATCGT
>DATNIC010000134.1:0-8804 GCA_035604635.1 Binatia bacterium | reverse complement strand
GCCAAGCCGAACCATCCAGCGCTGCCAACCACACCGGCTTCAGACTGGCTGAGTAGGCTCGTCGACCTGGCGCCAGTTTCCGAAAATCATGCCCAAACCAAAAATCAAAAGCAGCGTGTTGCAGACTGCTTCGGTGTCGGTGGCGAATCGAGCCGCCGCCGAGCGGGGAGTGATGTCGCCATAGCCGAGCGTCGTCATCGAGGTGACGCTCAAATGCAGGCAGTCCGCGAAGATGGCCAGGCTCGCCTCGGGGATGAACTGGACGACGTCCTCGATCGGGCGGGCACCGGCAATCTTCCTCATCTGCTCCGGCGACACGTTGTAAATGCTCGGCGGAAGACCGTCGAAGAAAGTGCCGACCCGCACCGGCCAATCGACCCCTGACCACGACCGCCGCGCAATGCCAGAGAACGCGCGCCGATCGTCGTACTTCGGACCTTCGATGTGTGCCAGAGCGTCTGCGCGATAGTGCTCATACTTGAAAACGGCGTCCTGTAAGTCGCCAAAGAACGCAGCCTCGTAGTAGATGCTGGCGAATACGAGCATCAGGCTGAAGTATGAGGTAATGACGGTTATTAATAGTGCCTTTCGATCCTTGCGGCGAAATGCTCCCGCTACGGCGCCCGCAACGATGCTGCCGTTCAAAGCGAGAAATGCGAAGGCCGCAACGTGCCCGATGAAGGAACTGACGACTAAAGTGGTGCGATGTCCTGACGACAGATATTGGCCCAAGATCTGGACCGTTAGAACCGAAACGGCGACGGCGAGGGTCGTTCCGATGAAGATCGTCTGAGCAGTCCAGATCGAGCGGTAGTGCATCGCAGCGGTGCGAACCAAGCGGCCTTTTTTCAATTCGATGACCTCTTTATGGCAGAGGCTCGCTAAAGCGGCGGTGTTGCCAAGAGCGCGCCCGGACGGTCGCCGGTCCCGACGATGACCGGCGCGACGACGCGAATCGGATTGCCGTCGAGGTTGAAGGTCGCGCTCACCGTCACGACTTTTCCCTCGAGCGGCTGCGTCGGGATCCCCGTCCCCCACGATTCGGCGAGCGGCTCGAGCGGCAACGAGCGCGTCGTCCCCTCGATGAGCCAGCTCGAGGCGTTCATCAAGGTGACGAGATCCGGCAAGCGGACGGCGGCATCCGCGAAACGTTCGGTCGCGCGGCGCACGGCGTCGGCGATATGGCGGTCGCTCGAAACGATGCGCGACATGCGCACCCACTGTCCTTTATATGCGACGGTCAGGCGGACGCCGAACGTCTCGCCGGCCTTCGTCCCCAGACCGTGCGCGCGAAAGTATGCCGGATACTCGCGCATTTCGGTCGCGACGGCGACGTAGACTTCCTCGGCGCCGCCCCAGCGCGCCGCGCCTTCGACCGCCGCGACCGCCCCGGTGATGTCGCCCGGACGCTCGGGCAGCTTCGCGAGCGCATCGCGCGCGATCCGCGCGGCGTATCCCGCCAGCGCGATCTCCGTCCCGTCGGCGTGCGCGCGCAAGCGATCGAACAGTCCCGTCGCGTCGACGACGCCGGCGACGCCCGCCTCGCTCAAGTCTTCGGAGATTCGGGTCGGGAGCGCATCGTACTCGAGGACGCCGATCCGGCTCCCCGCGTAGTTGGGGACGCAGAGTTTCGCGATCTCCCGGCCGAGTCTCGGCGCGCCGACGATCCCCTCGATCCACGACGTCTGCGCGATCCACTCGTGGACGCGCTTCGAAAGCGCGGCGGCGAGCGTCGGACGCCCGTTGCGCGGCAAGAACAGCATGCACTCCGACCAATAGGGGACGAAGCCCGTCAGCCAAGAGACCGCCGCAGGGCGCGTGTGATTGGTGTAGATGAGCAACGCCTCGATCCCGTCGCTTGCCATGGCGGCTTGCGTCTGCGCGATGCGCATGTCGAAGACCGTCCGGGGGATCTCGGTCTTCGACCAGGAGAGCAAACCGCGACGCATCGCTTTTCCTACGCGCTCTCGAAGAGGACGCGCGGCGTCTGCGTGACGACCTCCGCACCGGCGTCGGTGACGATGACCGTGTCGCCCAAGACGATGTAGCCCGCCTCGGGATGATACGTATTGGGATGGACGACGATCGACATCCCCGCCTCGAGCACGACGTCGACGTCTTCGAGCAGATGCGGCTTGCTGTCGGCGAAGAGCCCTAAGCCGTGGCCGCGGACGCGCGTATACGCGTTGGTCGTGAATTCGCCTAAGCCGTACTTGCGAAAGACGTCGTTCTCGGCCTTGGCGACGTCGGAAGCTTTCGCGCCGGGGCGGACGCTCGCGATCCCCGCTTCGAGCGCTTCGAGGAAGACGCCGAACGCCTTGCGTTGCGCGCCGCTCGCTTGACCGACGACGAGCGTCCGGCAGATCTGCGCGTAGTAGCCGTCGACTTCGGGCGTCAGCTCCGT
Organism: Binatia bacterium; assembly: GCA_035604635.1. GTDB lineage: Bacteria > Vulcanimicrobiota > Vulcanimicrobiia > Vulcanimicrobiales > Vulcanimicrobiaceae > DATNIC01. The sequence continues at coordinate 6,400 of DATNIC010000134.1, read as the reverse complement.
CGTCACGAGATCGCCGCTTGCGAGTTGACGTTCCGAAGGCGGGACCATCCCGCGCACGTCGATCCCGCCGGAACCGACGAGCATGAAATTCTCCGGGCTCCCGTGCGCGCGTAAGAACGTCTCGACGTCGGCGACCAGCTCGTATTGCTTGCGTCCGGCGACGGCCGAATCACGGAAGACTTCGTATGCCCGGTCCGCCAAGCGCGCGGAGCGCCGGATCGCGTCGAGTTCTTCGGGCGTCTTGTGCATCAAGAGTCCATCGACGAGCGTCGTCGCGTCAGCGAGCGTGACCTGCGAGGTAAGGCCGCGCGGCAACAAGTGATACGGTGCGCCGGCCAGGCGCTTCCCGCCGGCGCTCCGCAGATGTCCCAGCATGACGCCGACGACATCGCGCACGTGCACGACCATGAGGTCCGGCGATTCGAGGGCTGCGCGCTCGGCATCGACGGCGCTCTCCAGATAGAGCGTAATCGAGCCCGCCGCGTCGATCGTCGCAATCCCATTCCCCTCGACCAAGCCGAAGTCGGTCGCGTACTTGAGATAATCGCCCTGCCACGAGTTGCCGAACAACACGAGGATGTCGATCGCCCCGCCGTTCATCGCAGCAGTGAGCTTCTTACGCCGCGCGCTGGCGATCGATGCGCTCATGCCGAGGGGGTTTTCGATGTGGCGGCGCGGTCCTTCAATCTTGTCTCCAGCGGGTAAAGCGTGACTCGATCAAACGGACGAGTTCGTTGAACACGACCGCCATGACGGCGAGCGTCAAGACGAGCGAGAGCAGCGACGCCGGCTTGAACGTCTCGGCGAAGAGCTGCGTGTAACTGCCGATCCCGTTCGACGAGACGAAGAGCTCGGCGAGGATGACGCCCAGTAAGGTCAGCGTCATCGCGAGCCGCAGCCCGGTGAAGACCGTTGCGACCATGTTCGGAAAGATGATGTGGCGCAAAATCTGGGACCGCGACGCGCCGCCGGCGCGCGCGCTCGCCAAGTAGAGCGGATTCACGTTGCGCATCCCCGCGACGGTATTGACGATGATCGGCAGGACGCCGTGCGTGAAACCGAACGCGATGCGGCTGGCCGGACCGATTCCGAAGATCAGAATGACGAGCGGCAAGAAGACGACCTGCGGCAGTCCCCACGCCAAAAGGACGAACGGGAAGAGCGTCATGCGCCCGAAATCGCTGATCCCAACCGCGACGCCGATCGCGATCCCGACCGCAACGGCAAGCGCGAACGCGATAACGAGCTCGACGATCGCGGTAAGGAGCGCGCTCTCGAGTTTGGGATTGCCCGCGAACGTCGGCCACCATGCGACGAGCACTCGGCTCGGTGGAGCGAAGACCGCCGGATCGATGAGAAACCGTCCGACGATCTCCCACGACGCGAGTATCGCGAGCAAGACGGCGAGCCTGATCTTGCTCTCAGTCCTGGCGAACACGGCTCATAGATCCGGTCAAAGCGAGATTCATGGCGATCGTTGCAACCAGGACGATCACGATCCAAGCGTACATCGGCCCGCTGTTCAGCAGCTCGCCCTGCCGCGCAATCTGGTGGCCGACTCCCGATGCCGAGGAGAGCGTCTCGCCGCCCAGCACCGATGCAAAACAAATGAAGAAACCGATGCGCAAGCCGGTGACGATCACGGGCAACGCCCCCGGGAAGTAGACGTGACGGAAGATTTGCGCCCGGCTCGCGCCCAGCGAGCGCGCGGCGCGCAAGAACAGCGGGTCGACCATGGTGAACGCCGCGATCGTATTCAGCGCGATCGGAAAGAATCCGTAGACCGCGCCGAACGCGATCTTCGACGGCGGCCCGATCCCGAACATGATCACGAACATCGGGAAGAACAGTGCGATCGGAATTGCAAAGACTCCCGAGATGACGGGTTCGAGCGCGCGGGTCAACACCGGCGAGCGGCCGATGACGAACCCCGCCCCGATCCCAAAGACGACGGCAAGCACGTAGGCAACCGCAGTCGTCGCCGCGGTGACTGCGACCGCCGACCAAAACACCGGCGTCACCACCAGCCGCGCGAGCGCAACCCCGACCGTGGGGAGCGCCGGCAAGAACAGCGGATTGATCGCGTGCATCTGCGTGAGGAGCGTCCACAGGCCGAAAAACGCAGTGACGATCGCGAGCTGAATCGTCCCGGCGGCGATCCGCGCTTGCGTCGTCATCGCGCAGGGCCGGCGTCGCGAGCGACGCGCATCGCCTCGACCGTGAGTCGTATCTCGTCGCGCAAGAACTCGTACAGCTCGTTGCGAATCTCCGAAAAGCGCGGCGTCAACATGAACTCCGGGCTTCTGGGATGGGCTTCGGAGACGTTGAGGATCGCCTTCACCTTGCCGGGACGCGCCGTCATCACAACGATCCGGTCGGCGAGAAAAACGGCTTCGGCGAGCGAGTGCGTGACGAAGACGATCGTCTTCCCGGTGCGCGCGAGCAAGACCGAGAGGTCCTCGCCCAGGACCAAGCGAGTCTGCTCGTCGAGCGCGGCGAACGGTTCGTCCATCAAGAGGATCTCGGTTTGCATGCAGATGCCGCGGGCCAAGTTGATGCGCTGCTTCATCCCGACGGAGAGCTGCCGCGGATAGTGCTGAGCGAATTGCTCCATTCCAACGGAGCGTAACGAGGCCAGGCCCCGCTCGCGCCAATCGTCCGCATGACCCTGAAACTCCAGTGAGACACGGAAATTGTCGAGGATCGTGTACCACGGGAGCAGCGTGCTCTCTTGGAAGACGAACGCCATCTGTTGCGGGAGCGGTCCGCGCACGGCCGTCCCGCCGACTGTTACCGACCCGGCCGTCGCCTCGAGCAAACCGCCGATGATGTTGAGCAGCGTGCTCTTACCGCAACCCGAGGGCCCCAAAAGCGCGACGAACTCACCTTGCGCGACTTGAAGCGAAACGTCGTCGAGCGCGAGCGTCTCCGAGGCACGGTCTTGCGAAACGAAGCGATGCGTAACGCGATCGACCGCGATCGCGTGGGAGCCGGATTCGTTCAGATCTTCACCGGGACGAATTTCCCCGTGTACATCGAGTTCAGCGGCGGCTCAGTATCCGAGATCCCGAGCTCGACGAGCGACTTGCGGACCGCTTCGATCGAGGCGACGTCCCATGCGCCGTTCGTGGAGAATCCCGGCATCGCCGCATCGTACAGCCGTGAAACGATCGCTTCCGGCTCGCCTAGCACCGCCGCAGCCGACTTCACGGTCTCGGCCTTGTGCGACTTCATGTAGGCGATGGTCTTGAACCAGCCTTTCAAAAACCGTGAGAGCACGTCCGGCTTTTGCGCGATCATGTCGTCGCGCGCAAAGATCACGTGGGTGTAGAACTTCTGGACGAACGAGCCGAAAGTCTGAAAGACTCTGCCCTTCCCTTGCGCTTCGAGGTCGTAGCCGACACCGATATCATTGACCGACCCCGCAATCTGACCCGACTGCATCGCGGCGACGCGCGCCGTCGTCGAGCCCATCGCAAGCGAGGTGATCCCGTCGGGGCCCCAGCCTTGTCGCATCGAGACCTGATGCACGAGCCAATCGGTCAGAGAGCCGGCCGTCGTAACGCCGATCTTCTTGCCTTTCAGGTCGCCGACCGATTTGATCCCGGAGTTCATCCCGACGATCAGCGCCATGTCGGACGGCGCGCCGTACATGGCGGCGACGGCCGTTGCGGGTACGCCCTTGGCGTGGTAGCCCATCGCGGGACCCGATCCGAGGCCGACGTCGACGGCGCCGCTCGTCAACCCGTCCTGAAGTTTGCCGTCGCCGTTAAACGATGTCACTTCGACTTTGATCCCGACCGAATCCCAAATGTGCGCGTCCGCTCCGATCTCGGGGACGGCAAACGCGAAAGCGGTCGAGACCGCGCGTCCGAGCTTTACGGTGTCCGGCCCAGCCGTGCTCGCGGGGCGAACCGCGCTTGCGGTGATCAGACCGACGGCAAGCAGCACGACAACGGTGCGAGTAGCGATCGATCGAATCATGTATACCCCCAAGTCAAGGCGCGCCGGACGTGATTTATTGCTCCTCGAGAACGAACCTGGTAGCCCGAACGGACGTTCGATTAGCGTGGTGGGGCGGTGTTCGTCGCGTCGAGCCCGAACGGCGAGTAGGAATGAGTCTCCGGGTTGCCTGCTTAGGAACCCGGGTTAAACGGGTGCTATGAACGGTAAGGTTGGGTCAGGCCGTGTCCGTGACGCTGCCTCTCTTATGGGCGCAGCGTCTGTTCTCGCTGGCATCGGCGCGCTCGCGGTCGTCGCGGGCATCTTCATCGCTCCCACGCCGATCGTGCGAATCGCGCTCGTCGTCCTCTCCCTGATCCTCATCGCCGGCACAGTCACCGCCCGTCAAGCCGCGACCATTATTGCCTCGAGCCGGCGCGCGCTCGCCGACGCGCTCGCGATGGCGCGGAGCGGCGCCGCGATCGACGTGCGCGGCATCGCGCCGCTCGTCGGGCCGCACGCCGCCGAGCTCACCGGGCTCATCGCATCCTGCCAGCAAGATGCCGCCGCGCGCGATCGCTACGCGGTCATCGCAGCGGCGGCCGACGAGCTCGTCGGGGGCCACGCGCGGATGACCGGGACGCTGCGCTCGCAAGCCGAGGCGTTGCGCGACACGAAATCGTCGGCCGGAAAAGCGCTCATCGATTTGCAGGAGACAGGCGACAACGCCGGCCATCTCGCGACGAGCGTCGTGCAGTCGTCTGCCGCGATCGAGCAGATGGTCCGTTCGGTGCGGACCGCGTCGTCCAACGTCAACGTCCTCGCCGACACCGTCAACTCGGTGAGCTCGGCGATCGGTGAGCTTGCGGCGTCGATCACGCAGGTCGCGGGGAACGCGCAAGAAGCGAACACGCTCTCACTCGTCGCCGACACGAAGGCGCGCGACGGCGGAAAGGCCGTCGAGCGGCTTGTCGAGTCGACTCGCGAGATCGCGAACGACATCGGCTCGATCGTGAACAAGATGGAAGAGCTCGGGAAGGCGTCGGCGCAAATCGGCAACATCGTCGAAGTGATCGATGCGATCGCCGACCAGACGAACCTGCTCGCGCTCAACGCCGCGATCGAAGCGGCGCGCGCCGGCGAGCACGGTCGCGGCTTTGCCGTCGTCGCCGATGAAGTTCGTAAGCTCGCGGAAAACTCGGCGAGTTCGACCAAAGAGATCGGATTGCTGATCAAGGACATCCAGGCCAAAACGGTCGAGGTCGTCCGCTCGACGACCGCATCGGGGACGAAAGCCTCGACCGGCTTGCAAATGGCCGACCTTGCGGGCCGCGCGATCAACGACATCCTCGAGGCGGTCAACGATGCCAGTCAGCTGATCGATCAAATTTCGAAAGCCGCGCGCGAGCAGGCCTCGGGCAGCTCCTCGATCGTGAACTCGGTCGAACAAATGACCTCGCTCATGCGCGAGTCGGTCAAGTGGCTCGACGAGCAGGACTCGGCCAACCAACAGATGATCGACGCGATCGCGACGATGCGCCAGCTGACGGAGCGCATGACGGGCGCGATCCAGCGGCAGCGTACGGCCTGCGAAGCGATCGACGAAGCGGCCAAACGCCTCGAGGCGACCGCGGAGACGAGCTTCGAGATGAGCGCCTCGATCGAGGAAGCGATCCTGACCCTGCGCGAGCGGGCCTACGCCGCGAGCGACGGGACGCTGCAGATCGAGCAGCGTGACACCTACGTCCTGATGACCGGGCCTTAGGGCGAAGCTTTCCCTTCGAATCCGTACGCGGGCGCGTACGAGTCGAAATCGTCGTAGCGGACGCCGCATAGGAAGAGTCCGCACGCCGGCGCGGTCTTCCCCGCCGCGCGCCGGTCGCGCGCCGCAAGGATCTGTGGAATTGCATCGAGGTCGCGCCCTCCGGCAGCGATCTCGAGCAAGGTACCGGCGCAATTGCGGACCATGTGATGGAGAAAGCCGTCACCGACGATGCGGATGCGGAGCAGATCGCCCGCATCGTCGACGGCGACGCTGCGAACCGTCCGCACGGTCCCGCCGTTCTCCGGCGGGATCCCGCAAAACGACGCAAAATCGTGCGTCCCGACGAGATCGGCAGCCGCGCGTTCGAGGCGCGCGCGGTCGAGCGTCCGATAGACGTGATGAGCGAAGCGCGCCGAGACCGCCGAGCGCATCGGCCGGTTGCGAATGATGTACTCGTACGTGCGCGCCCGGGCCGAGAAGCGTGCGGAGAACATTTCGTCGACGTTCGCCGCCTCGCGCACGGAGACGTCCGGCGGCAAGACGCTGTTCAGCGCGATCGCCAGCCGCTCGACCGGAAAGGCGCGCTCGCTCGAAAACGATATGACCTGCCCGGTGGCGTGGACGCCGGCGTCGGTCCGCCCTGCGCCGGTGATCTTTACCGGTTCTTGGAAAATGGCAGAGATCGCGCGCTCG
>DATNIC010000133.1:0-4338 GCA_035604635.1 Binatia bacterium | reverse complement strand
TCGGTCGCGCGGTGCAAGTCCGCCGGATTCGTCTCGAACGATGCCGACGAACGCCGCACGGCGAATGCTTCGACCTCGTCGATCAGGCAGATCGTCGTCGCGCGCCGTTGCGCGTATTCGGGTATTGTTTTCGTCAGCAATCGCATCACGGCGCGCTGGCTCTCGCCCAGCATCTCGCTCGGCAACGCGTGCGGATCGATCTCGATGAAAGTCGTGTTTCCACGCGCCGGCGCGAGATCGTGCGCGACCTCGAAAGCGAGCCCGCGCGCAAGCGTCGTCTTCCCCGTACCGGGCGGGCCTGCGAAGACGATCAAACCCTGCGGTGCAAGGCCGAGCTCGCGCAGCTGCTCGCGATGGAGAAGGGTGAGCAGCGCCTGATTTTTCAGCCGCTCTTTGACGCCTTCCGGCAGGATGATGCGTTCCCAGTCGCTTTCGCCGCCCTCGTGCTGATGCGGACCCGGGAGGATCTTGACGCTGGCGACTCCCTGCGGGAGCGTCGTCTCGGCTTGACCGTTGTTCAATCGGGCCTCCGGTCGGGCGGCCAGGTCACGGTCGAAACGTCGGGCTCGCTATTCGGCTCTTCTTCTTCGAGCGTCATCGGATCGAGCAAGCAGCGCATCGCATCGTAGATGCCGGCAAAATTGTGGACGCGAATCAGCCGTGCCGTCATATCGGGATCACTATTGTGGTGCTGGTGCCACGCCCAGTGATCGACGACGACCAGATCGCCCTCTTCCCAATCGTAGCGCTTGCCGTCGATGACGCTGTGGCCGCGCCCCTCGAGCGCGTAGAGCCACGCCTCGCCGCCGTGGCGATGCTTTTTTTGCCACTTGCCCGGCGCCATCTGATTCATCGCGAGCGTCAAGCCGGACGTTTTGTGCCCCAAGAACGCGTCGAGCATAAACGTGCTGCGCGTCCCCTTCGGATTGACGAGCAAGGTGAGGTCTTCGTAGCGCACGTGGATGCGGCCGGTGCGGTTCTCTTTCCAGTAGTCATCGAGACGGCGAAGCCGGCGCGCGTACGGATCGTCACCGCGCGGACCGGTTGCGGACGACTGCTCCGGTAGTTGCGCGTAGGGTGTGTGCCCCGCGTCCTCGATCATCGCGCCGCCGACGACTTCCATCGTCGGCTCCGTCGAAAACGTCATGAAGCGCGCGGTCTTGTTTCCGTCGTTCCCTTGACGGTGCCACGCCCACGCCGGTAAATAGACCGTGTCCCACGGTTTGTACTCGTAGCGCGCACCGTTGACTTCGGTCCAGCCGTGCCCCTCGACGATGAGCATCACGGCGTCCCAGGAATGACGATGAATCGTCGAGAGCACTCCGGGATCGACTTCATGGACGAGCGCATCGATGATGCGTGTCGGCCGGTCGCCGTCGCGGCCCATGTAGACGCCAGTCCGAACGCCGCGCGCGGTCGGGACGAGTTCGACGTCCTTTTTGCGGACGATGAAGCGCTGATGCTCCCGTCCTTCCTCGACGATCGCCTTACGGCGGCGCTGCTGGATGTCGTAGTGCGTCATCGCGGTCGTCGTGCGGTTGAGTAATCCCATCTCGCGGTCTCCTCCGGGGGCGGAAAGCGGCTCCCTAAGGATAGCAATCCCATCCAATGCCGTCCAATGCCAAAATGGCCGAAGATATATGACCTAGAAGTTATGAATCATGGACTGGCGCCAATTGGACTACTTCCGGGTCGCGGGACGGCTGCAACACATGACCAGGGCGGCCGAGCAGCTCGGGATATCGCAGCCCGGTTTGAGCCGTGCCATCGCGCGACTCGAGCGCGAGCTCGGCGTCCCGCTCTTCTACCAGGTCGGGCGGTCGGTGCGGCTGACCCGCTATGGTGAGGCGTTCTTGGTGCGCGTCGATCGAGCGCTCCACGAAGTCGACGAAGGACGCCGTGAACTCGCCGATCTGAGCGGAGCCGAGAGCGGGGCCGTCGCGCTCGGCTTCCTGCGGACGCTTGCGGACGAGTACGTCCCACAACTTGTCCGGCGCTATCGGGCCGAGCATCCCGGGGTGCGCTTCACCTTCAGCCAGGACAACAGCGCGATCCTCGAACGCGAACTCGCGGCCGGCGAGCTCGATCTCTGTTTTATGGCGACCGATCTGAACAACGCGAGCCTTGCCTCGCGCAAGGTCACGGAGCAAGAGCTCGTGCTGATCGTCCCGCCGGATCACCGGCTCGCCGGGCGCCGCTCGATCCGGCTGCGTGACGTCAGCGGCGAACCGTTCGTTTCATTCAAGCCTGGGCATGCGATGCGCCAATTCGTCGACGACCTCTGCGCCGCAGCGGGTTTCGATCCGAACGTCACGTTCGAAGGCGACGAATCGAGTGCCGTTCGGGGCTTCGTCGCGGCGGGCTTGGGTGTCGCGATCGTGCCGTTGAGCGGACCGTCGGCAAGCGTCGCGTCGCTGCACATCTCCGAACCGGTCGCGCGCCGGAGCATCGGAATCGTCTGGGTGAAAGACCGCTACGTCTCGGAGGCCGCGCTGTCGTTTCGAAATTTCGTTTTGGGTTGAGCTACCGCGCAGCAGATTTTTTCGGCCGGAGGTATTTCTTGATGATCTCGCCGTCCAGCTTCGCGCCCGGTTCGTACTCAGGCGCGTCTTCGATCTGCTGCAGATCGTTGAGCCCGCTGTGCTTGTAGACCCGATTCGTTGCGCTGATGAGGCGTGCCGGCCGCTCCGGATCGGCGTTGAAATGCTGATGAATCGTATTGGGAGGAACGTAGATCATGTCGCCCGCTTCCCACTCGAAGCGCTGCTCTTTGTCTTGCGGCCTCCAGTGGTATGTGTCCGTGATCTCGACGTCGCAGTCGACGTGGATGTCGTAACCGCGCCCCTCGACGACGTACAAGCATTCTTCGGCTAGATGGCGATGCTTGCCCGACCGGCTGCCGGGCGGGATAATTTGCATGTAGACGTCGACAGTCTCGACGCGCGCGTTCATCTTGTCATTGACGAGATGCTTGATCAAACCCTGACGCGAGTTCTCCCACGGCATGTCGTCCGGCGTGAGGATCTTCTTGCGTCCCGCATCGCGAATCGGCCGTTCGGCCGCATCCTTCAGCGTCTCGGCATAAAAAGCTCCCGCCGCCTTTCCCGCAGCCCAGCTATCGTATTCGTCCCAAGGCATCTCTTGTCGTCGTTCCTCTTAGTGACGGTGGGCGCCGTCGCCGTCATGATGGTGGTGATGCGCGTGAGCATGATCGTGATCGTGGTCGTGCTCGGCCCATGGATGGTTCCCCGCGTCGGCATCTTCGCGCGGCTGGAAGTCACCCTGCGTCGCGGTCGGCTCGCTTGGGCGCGGCGTCACGCGTTTTTGAAAGAGCATGTTCATGAACATGTACATCGGCTTCGTCTTGATGACGAGCGCGCGGGCCGGCTTGTGATCGTCGGCGTTATTGTGCTGGTGCACGCAATTGTTATGAACGATCGCGATGTCGCCGGCTTTCCAGTCGTACCGGATGCCGTCGTGGATCTCGTAGCCGTGGCCGTCGAGGATGTAGAAGATCGCTTCGTTGACGTGGCCGTGCATTTGCGACTTGCCGCCCGGCGAGTACTCCTCGAGGTGCATGTGCAAGGTCTGGCCCATTCCGTCTTCGGGCTCCATGTAGTGTTTGGAGAACGTCTGGGGGCCGGCGGTGAAGACGCGGTCGGCGCTTTTGACGACGCGCGGCTGGCTGCGCAGGCGGCTCAGCTCTTCCTTTAAGCTGTATTCGCCGCTCATCTCGCGGACGAAGACCCGCTTCTTGTCGGGGTCGTAGTGCGACGCGTTACCCACCTGCTAGCCTCCTAGAACTGCCCGCAATTGAATATGTTTAATTCCAGAGGGAGTACCGTCCGGAGCCGGAATTTACCTGTGCCAAAAACATGATCACCGTGCGCGGGTTGGTCAAGCGTTTCGAGACCAAAGACGCCAACCGCAATGTCGTGAACGGTCTCGAGTTCGAGATTCCCGAGGGGAAGCTGTTTACGCTACTCGGGCCGAGCGGTTGTGGGAAGACCACGACGCTGCGCATGATCGCCGGTTTGGAGCGGCCGACCGCCGGCGAGATCCTACTCGACGGTAAGGTCGTCTACTCACGCGAGAAAAACATCTTCGTGCCCGCAAACAAGCGCCCGATCGGGATGGTCTTTCAATCCTATGCGATTTGGCCGCACATGACGGTGTTCCAAAACGTCGCGTTCCCGCTGACGGTCGCGGGCGGCTACGATCGCAAGGCGGTCGAGCAGAAGACGATGGCGACCTTGGACTTGGTTGGGCTCGCCGATACGGCAAGCAGGTCGGCGACGGCGCTCTCCGGCGGACAGCAGCAGCGCGTCGCCCTGGCTC
>DATNIC010000132.1:0-5411 GCA_035604635.1 Binatia bacterium | reverse complement strand
AACGGCGGGAGCGCCTCCACGGCCTCCCATATGATGAACGACCTCATGAAGTTCACTTCGATCGACGGGTGCCGCCGCTTTCGGGCCGTTGCACTGACCGACAACGTTCCGCTGATCACCGCGCTCGGCAACGATCTCGAGTATGCCGACGTCTTCATCGAACAGCTCAAGAACCTGCTCTTGCCCGGCGATGCATTGATCGCGATCTCGGGCTCGGGCAATTCGCCGAACATCATCAAAGCCGTGGAGTACGCGAAAACCGTGGGGGCGATTTCGATCGGCCTCGCCGGCCGGCCCGGCGGAAAACTCGCGCAGATAGCCGACCACAAAGTCGTCGTCCCCGCCGACCGCATCGGGCAACAAGAGGATGGTCACCTCGTCCTCAATCACGTCATCGCGACGGCCTTGCGGGAGCGAATCGCCAACTCGAGCAAAGCGCGCCTCGCGAGCGCGACCGTATAAGTCCCTCGCTACCCATGGGAAAAGCGGTCGTCACGGGCGGCGCGGGCTTCATCGGGAGCCACCTCGTCGAACGTTTAGTGCGCGCGGGACGCCCGGTCACGGTCATCGATAACCTCAAGACCGGGCGGCGCAAGAATCTTGCCGGACTCGATGCTTCGGCTCTCACGTTTTTCGAAGCCGACGTCTGCGATACACAGTTGCTCCAAGAGGCGTTTGCCGGCGCCGAAGTCGTCTATCATCTCGCCGCGCTGGCCGATATCGTCCCCTCGATCGAACGGCCTGACGATTACTTCCGTGCCAACGTCGACGGCACGTTCTCCGTGATGCAAGCCGCTCGATCAGCAGGCGTTCGGCGGGTCATGTACGCCGCCTCTTCTTCTTGCTACGGCATCCCCGACACTTATCCGACTCCCGAAAGCGCCGAGATCCGTCCCCAATATCCGTACGCGCTCACGAAGTATCTCGGCGAAGCGATCGTCCTGCACTGGGGCCAGGTGTACGACATCGCCGCCACGTCGCTGCGGCTGTTCAATGTCTACGGTCCGCGGGCGCGCACGACCGGGACGTACGGCGCGGTCTTCGGCGTTTTTCTCGCGCAGAAGCTGGCCGGTTCGCCGATGACCGTCGTCGGCGACGGGAAGCAGACCCGCGATTTCACGTACGTTACCGACGTCGCCGACGCGTTCGTGCAAGCGGCATCACGCGCTGAACTCGGTGGCCAGATCATGAACGTCGGCTCGGGCAACACGTATAGCGTGAACCAGCTAGTCGAGTTGCTCGGCGGCCCGATCACGCATATCCCAAAAAGGCCGGGCGAGCCGGATCAGACCTTTGCGGACGTTACGAAGATCCGCCGCCTCCTGGGCTGGAGCGCGCGCGTCCCCTTCGAGGACGGGGTCCATACGATGCTCGAGCACATCGACGACTGGCGCGATGCGCCGGTCTGGACGCCCGCGTCGATCGCCGACGCGACGAGAACCTGGTTTACTTACCTCGGGAAGGCCGAGCCGGCCGCCACTCAATAGAAGAAAGTGCCATGGCCTCCAATCCGCTGAAGACCGTCTTGGTCACCGGAGGCGCCGGCTACGTCGGCGCCGTCCTCGTCCCGAAGCTCCTACACGCCGGCTATGCCGTGCGCGTCCTAGACCTCTACCTCTTCGGGACCGACGTGCTGGCACAGGTAAAGGGTGAACCCGGGCTTACTGAGATCCGCGGCGACATCCGCGACCGCGCCGCCGTTCACCGCGCCGTCGCCGGCGCGGACGCCGTGATCCACCTCGCGTGCATCTCGAACGATCCAAGCTTCGAGCTCGACCCGGACTTGGGTCGGTCGATCAACTACGACTGCTTCTCGATGCTCATCGACGAATCGATCGATGCCGGCGTGAAGCGATTCGTTTATGCCTCTTCCTCCAGCGTCTACGGACTGCGCGACGAAGAGAACGTCACCGAGGAGCTTGAGCTCAAGCCGCTCACCGATTACTCCAAGTACAAAGCGATGTGCGAGGAAGTGCTCCTGGAGAAGCGCCAGGCCGGCTTCACGAGTCTCGTCCTGCGGCCGGCTACGGTTTGCGGCTACTCACCGCGGCTGCGGCTCGACTTGACCGTCAACATTCTCACCAACCACGCCGTGACGAACCGCGCGATCCGCGTCTTCGGCGGCGGCCAGATGCGCCCGAACATTCACATCGAGGACATGACCGATCTCTACGTCCGCTCGCTGGAATGGCCCGATTCCGCGATCGACGGCAAGATCTTCAACGCCGGATACTATAACCGGCGCGTGATGGAGATCGCTGAAAGCGTCAGATCGATCGTTGGCGAGGACGTCGCGATCCGCGTAGAGCCCACGGACGACAATCGTTCGTACCATATCTCTTCGGAAAAGATCCGCCGAGAACTGGGCTTCGCCGCCGATCGTACCATCGAAGATGCCGTCATCGACCTACTCGGCGCCTTCAAGTCGGGGCGCATCCCGGATTCGATGGTCGACGCGCGCTACTACAACATCAAGACCATGCAAGCCGTCGGCCTGCGCTAAGCCGCTCAAGTACCGGTGCCGTTCCTTCCGGACGTAACGGTTGTCGTCCCGACGTTCAATCGCCCACGGTTCCTTGCGGCCTTGCTCGAATATTTCTCAACGCGGCCGGTAACGTTCAAGATCATCGTGAGCGACGGCAGCTCGCCGGAGGTTCAAGAACAGAACAGGCAAACGGCCGGTAAATATCCGGGCATCGTGGATTATCGCGCCTCGAGATACGGCCCGGACTTCGGCAGCGCCATCGAGCGCATTGGGAAGGACATCAAGGCGATCACGACCGAGTTCGCCGTCTTTTGCGCGGACGACGACCTCCTGATGCCGGAGGGGGTGCAGGCAGCGGTCGAGTTCCTACGGGGCCATCCGGATTTCGTCGCCGCTCACGGCAACTATTTCGGCGCGAGCCGGCCAAACCCAGATACTTTGAACCTCGCCGTCACCTATGCCAGTCAGCCTCTCGACATGGGCCGTCCGCTGCAAAGGCTCCTCGCGCTGTGCACGCGGTACCAGTCGATCTTCTACGCCGGGCAGCGTACGCCGGATTTGATCGGATCGTTCCCTGCAGGAGCGGTGACGGCGGCACATTTCCTCGAACTGAGCCACGCCTTCGTCCTGGTCTGTCGCGGGAAACTCATGACTCTGCCGATCCCCTACTTCATCCGCAACGAGCACCTCGGCTCTCACCCCCAGTACGACCACAACCCGATGTACTTCGTGATCAAGAGCGGCCAGGAGTACCTCGAGGAGTTGCTTCGTTTTCGGGATGATCTCTCGCGTGCCCTGACGGAGTTCAAGGACGACGGCACGGATTGGCGCCAAATCATCGACCTTGGGTACTTCGTCTTCCTGGCGCGTTGTCTGGATCCGGTGAACTTCCGGGTGAATCTCATGACGAAAGGCGTCATCTCCCAAGCAGAACTCGATGAGTTGACGCGCCGGTCTTCGGTCAGCAACGAGATACCGGTCCCGGTCGAAGCGCTGACGCCGCATCTCAAACCCGTCGCGTTGCACGGCTGGCCGGCGCTCTACTAGATGGCTGGGACCGCTGCCCGCAAGATCGCCGTGCTCGGAAGCAACTCGTTCTCCGGCAGCGATTTTGTCGATCTGCTGCTTGAGGACGAGCGCAACACGATCCTGGGCGTCAGCCGCTCTCCGGAAAAGTCCGAGCTCTTTCTCCCTTATTTGCGGCACAAGAGCGGACGCTATCGCTTCGAGCAGGCCGACTTCAACCGCGACATGGACCGGCTCCTGACGACCCTCGATGACTTCGCCCCCGACTACATCGTGAACTTCGCGGCGCAAAGCGAAGTCGCGCCGAGCTGGGAACACCCGGACCATTGGTTCGAGACCAACACCGTTGCCCTCGCGCGGCTGATCAACCATATCAAAGCCCGGCCGAATCTAAAGCGATACGTGCACATCTCGTCGCCGGAAGTCTACGGGCCCTGTGAGGGGACCGTGCTCGAGGATGCTCCGTACAATCCTTCGACTCCGTACGCCGCTTCGAAGGCCGCCGCCGACCTGCTCTTGCTCGCGTTTTCGAAGAACTTTCCTTTTCCGCTGGTGACGGTGCGCGCAACGAACGTCTACGGCGCACACCAGCAACTTTTCAAGATCATCCCGCGCTCCGCGATCAATATCAAGCTCGGCAAAAAGATCGAACTGCACGGCGGCGGGGTCGCCGTCAAGTCGTACATCCATATCCGCGACGTGAGCCGCGGCGAGCTCGCGGCGATGGAGCGCGGCCGCGTCGGCGAGATCTACCATTTCTCGCCGGATCGGGGCTACGAAGTGCGCGAGGTCGTTTCCGAGATCGCGCAGCAGATGGGCTTTACGCTCCCGGAGGTCTCGGTGAACGTCGCCGAGCGTCTCGGCCAGGATAAAGCTTACGTGATCGATTCGACGAAAGCGCGTACGGAGCTCGGATGGGCCCCGATCGTGAGCCTGCAAGAGGGCTTGCGAGGGGTGATCGAGTGGGTCGACCGCTTCTGGACCCAGATCCAGCGAGAACCGCTCGACTACGTTCACAAGGCCTGAAGCATGAAAACCGTCGCCGCGATCTTGCGTGAACTCAACAAGCCGCTCGTCCTGGGCGAGATCGAGATTCCGGATCTCAAGCCGGGCCAGCTCCTCGTCGACGTGGCCTACAGCGGCGTCTGCCACACGCAGCTCATGGAAGCCCGCGGCAAAAAAGGCCCCGATCGCTTCCTTCCCCACACGATGGGGCACGAAGGTTCCGGGATCGTTCGCGAGGTCGGACCGCAAACGAACAAGGTGAAGCCCGGCGATCGTGTCGTGCTTTCGTGGATGAAAGGTCACGGCTGCGACGTCCCCTCAACGCACTATTCGGATGCAGGTGGGATCGTCAACTCGGGCGCCGTCGGGACGTTCTTGCAAACTGCCGTCGTCTCCGAAAACCGTGTCGTGAAGATCCCCGACGCGATGCCGATGCGCGAAGCCGCGCTGTTGGGCTGTGCGATTCCGACCGGCGCCGGAATCGTCATCAATACCCTGCGCGTGCGTCCCGGCGAGAGCGTCGTGATATTCGGTGTCGGTGGGATCGGCCTCTCAGCGCTGCTCGCCGCCGCACTCGTCTATGCCCATCCCATCGTTGCCGTCGACGTGCGGGATCACAAGCTCGATCTTGCACGTTCGCTCGGGGCAACCCACACGGTCAACGCATCCGACGCGAGCGCCCTAACTCAGCTGCTGGAGCTTTCGGGCGGCGGTTTCGACTATGCGATCGAAGCGGCCGGCCGGCCCGAGGCGATGGAGAGCGCGATCGCCAGCGTCCGTGCCCCGGGCGGGACCGCCGTCCTGGCCGGAAACCTGCCCGCCGGCGCCCGGATCAGCCTCGATCCGTTCGACCTCATCCGGGGCAAGCGCGTCATCGGAACCTGGGGCGGCGAGA
>DATNIC010000131.1:0-30315 GCA_035604635.1 Binatia bacterium | reverse complement strand
TGCATGAGCGTGCGCTCGATGTCGGTGAGATCGCGCAGCTTAGTGGGGAACCAGCCGGGCCCGCCGAGCAAACGATCGATGATCGAGAACGACAAATTGAGGTCGATCTGCACGATCCCGCTGCCGGGGAGCGGATCCATCGAAAAAATCGAGAGGATCGACGGGACGCTGATCCCCGAGATAAAGTCGCCGTAGCTGATTTGCTCGATCGAGACTACGTTCGCCTCGACGCGCGTGCGCAAGTAGACCGATAGCGAGTTGTTGAGCAGCCGCGTAAAGTTGTCGTGCAGCGTTCGAAGCGTCGAAAGCTGGTTGGTCGAGAACTTCTCGAGTTTCTTGGCAAACCGAAAGTCGAATGCCTTGACGGCTTTCCCATCGACCGCGATCGGAGACGCGTCGGCGCCGCCCTCGGCCGGGTTGAGCTGATTGACCAGGGCATCGATCTCTTCTTGCGAGAGGGTCGACATACTACGGTTTCTTCTCCACGGGTGCCGCCGCGGGATTCGGGGCAGCGGGCGGCGCCGCAGCGGGCTGGTCCGATTCGGTAGCGGCCTGGGCCGCCGAGGAAAGAATGACCATCTCGACGCGACGATTCAGCTGCTTGTGCTGGGGCGTATCGTTGGGGTACTTCGGCCGATATTCGCCGAAGCCTGAAGCAGAGATTCTATCAGGCGCAATCTTTACGTGCTCGACCAGATAACGTGTGACCCCGACCGCACGCGCCGTCGAAAGCTCCCAATTCGTGGGGTACGCAGAGGTCGAGATGGGCGTGTTGTCGGTGTAGCCCTCGATCCGGATGTCGTTCGTCCCCACCTTCAGTAAGCCGCCGACCTGATTGAGCAGCGCCTCGGTCTTGGGCCGCAGCTCCGCGCTCCCTTCGTCGTAGAGCGCGTTCGTCAGGAGCGTCACGACGAGACCGCGGCGCTCGATCCGGGTCTGCACCTGCGTCTGCAGATTGTGCTGCTGGACGTACTGCTGGATCTGCTGCTGCAATTGTTGCAGCGTCTTTTCGCCCTGCTGGCCTTGGCCTTCGCCGATCTGTCCGCCGTTGGGCGGATTGTTGATCGCCCACTGATTGTTGAAGCCGCCCGACATGTCATGGACGAGCGCTTGATATTTCACCTTGCTGATCGTCGAGATCGAAAACAAGATGATGAAGAGCGCGAGCAACAGAGTGATCATGTCGGCGTACGTGAGCAGCCAACGCATCATGCCGGCGGACTCGAGCTTCTCCTCCGGCTTCGCTTTCCTGAGCCGCGACTCGTTGGCGCGAGCCGCGGCCTTTGCTTGTACGGGCATGGTCCTGTGCTACGCCGTCGCGCCCGCCGGCTCGCCGACGCCGCCGCCTTGGCCTTCGGCCGCCGCCCCGCGCTGTTCCGGCTCGAGGAATGCCGTGAGCTTCTCTTCGAGCAAGCGCGGATTGTCGCCGGCTTGGATCGAGAGGATCCCCTCGATCTGAATCTCGCGCAGAAGCAGCGTCTTGGCGGTACGTTCCTTGATCTTCGTGCCCATCGGCAGCCAGAGTAAATTCGCGAACAGGATGCCGAAGAACGTCGCCACGAACGCGGCGGCCGTCGCTTCGCCGATCGAACCCGCGACGTTCCCCTCGCCCGTCGCCTTGGCGAGACCCTGCAACATGTTGATCAGACCGAGGACCGTCCCGATGATTCCAAGCGTCGGCGAGTAGCCGCCGAGGTTCATGAAGACCTGCTCGGCCTTCGCTCCATGCTCCTGATTGAGGCTCACTTCGGTCTCGAGGATCCGGCGAATGATCTCGGCGTCGCGTCCGTCGATGACCAGTTGAATGCCCTTGCGCAAGAACGGATCTTCGAGCTCGTTCGACTCGTTCTCGAGCGCCAGCAGCCCTTCGCGCCGCGCCTTCTCTGCAAACGAGACCAGCTGCGTGATCATGTTCCGTTCGCCGAAGTTCTTCTCGAAGAACACCGACTGGACACCGAGCTTGAAGCCGTTGATGAACGTCCTGAGCGGGAACGAGAGCATCGTCGCACCCAGCGTCCCGAAAAACACTAAGATGAACGCAGCGTATTGCCGTATGAGAATCGAGAGATCGGTGTGTTCGATGAGCGCGGAGACGAGGACCGCGCCGAACGCCAAGACGATCCCGACTAAGCTCGCGATATCCAAAGCGACGGGCCTTTCAGGGTGGTCCGGGGGCTATCTAAATTGTCGGCTCGGGGACAAGGCAACATTACGGCGAGCGAGCGAGCACCCCCCGCTTGGTGCTCAGGGCGGAGGCGGGCCGTGGATCTTCCTCTTGAAGTCGATGATCCGCTCGCGGATCTCGTCCATCGAGTCCCGGACGATCAGCTTGTTGCCCGAGGTGAGCGTCACAACCGTGTCGGGCGTCTCTTCGAGCGATTCGATCAGGTCGGCATTGACCATGATGGGGTGACCGTTCAGCCGGCGCAGGGGGATCATTCAGCCGGTGTGCGGTGTCCCCCCGAGGAGTCCCTGGGCGAGGGCCAGCCCTGAGGTGGTTGGCAGCTGGACTGCCCGCCGAGCCCAAGAGTGCTGATCCAAGAGCGCAATGGCCCGGTGCTCGCCTAAATGGACGAACAGCTCGGCTAGCGAGACCTCGCCCGCCCCTGAGAGTGCCGCGGCCTCCTGTGCGCGTCCGAGGTAGCGGCGGGCGGCGGGTTCGTCCCCGGCCCTCAAGGCCACGCAAACACCTGATCCGAGCATCAGGGTGGCGGTTCGCGGACTGACCACTTGCATCGCTTCGTCGATCCTGCTCAAGGCTTCGCCCGAACGTCCTCGCCGCAGCAGAAAGTTCACTAGGTCGACGCTGGAGAGGTCGTCGCGATAGTGGTCGCGCGCCCAGCGGAACGCCTCCTCCGCCTCCGCGAGCCGACCCAGCTGCTCGAGCGCCCGGGCCCGGTTGAGGCGCAGCGGCTGGGCTTCGGGGCGGTTCTTCAGCCCGAGCTCAAACCACGTCAACGCCTCGGCGTAGCGGCCTTCGGCGACGAACGTGACGCCGATCTCCGAGTGCGCCTTCCAAGCCGAGATCTCATCGTCGACGACGAAATTTTCGCCGGCGTACTCGCCGTCCGCGACCGCCGCAGCGAACGCGTCGCGCGCTTCCTTATAGCGGCCCAGCCGCGCCAGCGCCTTGCCCACGGTGAAGTGCGCGTTGGCAAGGTGCGGCGTCGCGACGAGAGCTTCGTGCGCGATCGCCACGGCACGCTGATAGTCGCCGCGCTGCTCGCAGTACAAGTCGGCCAGCAACGCGAGCGCCCCGGGCTTGAAACCACGCGTCTGCCCGGCGAGCATGCGTCTGACGCGCTCGAGCGCTTCGATCGCTTCGTCGAACGCCTCGGCCAGCACCGCCGATGAGGCGAAGTTGAACCACTGGTACGGATCGTCTTGCGCGGTCTCGAGCGCGCGGCGGCTGATGTCGAAGTTGCGCGCCGCCTTGTTGCGCGCCGCTACGACGTCACTCAGGTAGCCGCGGTGATCGATCTCGAGCGCCGTCGGGACGGCGTCCATCCCATGCTGACTGCCGTCCAAGCACGCGAATTCGTGGACCGGGTTGCGGTACCGGATCCGAGGATGGTTCGGAAAGACTCGTAGGAGGGCGTTCGTCATCGCGCCCGTTCCCTTGAAATCGTCGACGAGATTGCGGCAACGCACCCACAGACCGCACAGATGCGCGGGCACCGTCCGCAACGCACGCAGCTCTTGCGCCGTCTGCGGAGCGAGCCGTTCGTCTGCGTCGAGGACCAGAATCCAGCGGCGGGTTGCCATCGCAAGCGCCTCGTTTCGCGCCCACGAAAAATCGTCGCACCACGTCCGTTGCTCGATGTTGGCGCTGAAGCGCGCTGCAATCTCCAGCGTCGCATCGGTCGAACCCGTATCGACGATGTTGATCTCGTCGACGACGCCGCGCACGCTTTCCAAAGCATCCGCCAAGAAGCGTTCCTCGTTGCGGACGATCATACACAAGCTGATCCCCGCCGGACGCTGATCCCATTCGCGCGGCGGGACCGGCAGATTGAACGGCAACGCCGCCGTGCGTGCGGCATCGCTGATACGTAGCGCCATCAATTGCTCCGTGAAAAAGAGACACGAGCCGGACCGCACGATGCGGCCCGGCTCGTCAGACTATTTCCTTACCGTTTCAGTGCGATGACGGTCTGCAGGTCTTGGTCCGCCGTCGTGATGCTGGCGCTGTTCGCCTGGAAGGCGCGCTGCGCCGCGATCATCTTGGTGAACTGATCGGCCAGCGAGACGTTCGATTCCTCGAGCGCCCCGGAGACGATCGCACCAAACCTGCCGGTGCCCGCGATTCCGATCTGCGGCAAGCCGGAGTTCGCGGATTGTGTATATTCGTTTCCGCCCTGCCGAAGCAGGCCCTGTTCGTTTTGGAACGTTGCCAGCGCAAGCTGAGCGAGCGTCTGACTTTGGCCGTTCGAAAACGCGCCCGTAATCGTGCCGTCTTGTCCGATCGTGATGTTCTGGAGGGTCCCTTGGGTGAAGCCGTTCTGCGAGATCGTCGTCGGCGTCGAGGCCCCCGAGAGCGAGGTCATATTGGAGAAGTCGAGTCCGATCGGACCCGGCGTCGCCGTAACGTTAATCGGGTTGTTGGTATTCGCGACGGCGCCCCATTGCGTGACCGTGAGTTGGTCGCCGGCGCCTGCCACGCCCGTCGGTTGAGTCCCGATCTTGTGAACGGATGCCGCGGTCGCGACTCCGACACCGGACGTGTTGATGAACTGTCCGTTCTGATCGAAGAACACGTACGAGGTGTTATTGGTGAAGACCGTGCCGTCGGTAGAGCTGACCGTATACGACCATTCCGTCGCCGCCGGCACCGCCGAGCCGAGCGTGTTGTTGACGTTCGCCGGGAGGAGCATACCGGCAGGGACACTGGCGGCAGTCACCGGGCTGAAGGCGACATTGACCAGATGGGCGTTGCCCAGCGAGTCGTAGATCGTTGTCGAGATCGTCTGCAGCTGCGCGACGCCGCCGGGGGTCGCAGCGCTTATGTACTTCGTCTGATCGAGATTCCCGCCGAAGCTGACGTCGAAGACCTTGTCGTTGGTTGGACCCGTTTTCGCCCCGAAGCCCGTCCCCACGGCCTGCGATTTCAACCCGATGGGGATCTGGAGACTGGTTGGGCTCGAGCTCGGCGTCACCGTACCGGCAGCGTTGGCGGCATAACCGAGGACGGCTTTACCACTTGCCGGATCGTAGAGGATGCCGTTCTCGTTGAGTGAGAACGCGCCGTCGCGGGTGTAGACGGGATTCGTCGCGACACCATTGTTGGCAGCGAGGTCGCCGAGGACGAAAAACCCGTCCCCGTTGATCGCGAGGTCCGTATTGACGCCCGTCGTCTGAAGGCCGCCCTGCGAGAAGTCCGATGAAACCGACGCAACTTGGACCCCAAGACCCTCTTGCTGCGCGTTGGTCCCGCCGAGCGTTGCGCTCGGTGCGGTCGGGAAGGCGGACGTCTGATAGAGGAGGTCCTGGAAGTTGACGTCTTGCGCCTTGAAGCCGTCCGTCCCGACATTTGCGATATTGTTCGAAATGACGTCGATGTTTTGTTGCTGGGCGTTGAGGCCGCTGACGCCTATGAAGAGTGAGTCGCCTGCCATCCTTGACCTTTCGTTTCTAAGCCATCCGCAGCGCGTCTCTCAATCGGCGCCGCGGCAAGAGCTCCTTCTCAGGTCCGCTCTTGTCTAGTGATTTTACGTTGCTTTGTCGATGATCGCCGCCGAGTCGATGTTGGTGAAGACGTTCTCCTTCATCGATTGGCTGTCTACCGCTGTGATGACCGTGCGGTTCTTGATGCTGACGACCATTGCGACGTCGCCCATCACGAACAGCGATTGTTTGGATCCTTTGGCCGCCGCCTTGTCGGCCATCGAGTTCATTTGCTGCAGGTCGCCCGGCGAGAGCTGGATGTTGCGCGATTGCAAGCGCTGGAGTGCGTGCGCCGAGAACTTGAGCGGTTCACCCTGCGGAACGTCCGCCGTCTGCCGCAGAACCTCGCGAAACCGAGGTCCCGACGTTGGCGGAATCTGGACGGGCGTGCCGGCCGGACGCGTGACCGGATTGGTCGCGGCCGGAGCATTGGGTCCATCAGGGCCGGTTAGGCGGGGATCCATGGAGCTCTACTTGATACCCGTTATCGAAGTCGTCGGGAATGTTAAGGGGTTGCCGTTTTGATCGGTGATCGGATTTCCGTTGGAGTCGACCAGCGTGACCGACGGCTGACCGTTGACGATTTGCACCGCTTGGACCGTGCCCGTCTGCGTCGAGCTGTTGCCGCTCGAGTCAGTGCTGACGACCTGGACGGTCTTCCCGATCAGTCCGGCCGACTGCATGACGGAGAAGTTCGTCTGGAAAGTCTGAAACGCCGTAGCGAGATTCGTCTGAGATTGCAGTGCGGAGAACTGCGCCAGCTCGGCGATCGACTGCGTGTCGTCCATCGGATGCAGCGGATCTTGGTTCTGGAGCTGTGCGGTGAGCAATTGCAGGAACTGAAACTGACTCACCGAGCTTGGATTCGACGCCGCGGTCGACGAATTCGCCCCACCCTGTGTCGAGCCGGGTTGGTTGGCGTTGATCAGCTGCTGGATTGCCGGGGCGACGTTCTGATTGTTCTGAGACGAGATCGGGGTGACTGCCATAATTACACCTATGCGAGGTAGTTGAGGACGCCCGCTCCCGCGGCCACCGCGCTCGGTGGTGCGAAGGACGGGATAGCGGAGAGCGGATCGCTCCCGGCATCATCTGATGATACAAGGGGCGCGCGCAGCCCGAAGCCATACCGCTGTTGCGGTTGCGGCTGCTGTTGACCGAACATGTTCGTTCCGCTGTTGGAAAGATCGACGTTGAAGCTGGTCAGCTTCAGGCCGGCGTCCGAGAGCGAGCGCGTGAGCTGGTTCTGGTTTGCAAGCAACGTGTCGCGAGCTTCCGGCGTCTGCGCCACCACCGAAGCGTTGACGGACCCGGTGTTGTCGACGGTCAGCTTGACGTTGAGGTCGCCCAAACTCTCGGGGACGAGCCGCAAGCGGACTTCCGAAGTCGTCCCGAGGTCGCGCATCATAATGCCGCGCAGAAGTTGCGCGACGACCAGATTGGGATCAGCCGTCGTCGGCGCCGTTTGCTGCGCAACGGGTGTGTTCAAGGTTGACGACGGCGGAGTTTGCGCGTCCTGGATCACGCCGAGGGATGCGAGGAGCGGTTGAACGTTCCCGGTGCCGTTCGATGCGGCCGGGGCCGCATCGTCCGTTTGGGTCTGGTCTGGGAGCGAGGCGCCCGTCTGGATCGCGTTCGCGTTCATTGCGAGCGCGCGCTGGAACGCCTGCAGGAATGCAGCGACCGTTGCGTTGGGCGCAGCGGCGGCGCTGCCGGATGCAGCGAGCGTTGCGGTCGCTGCCCCTCCGGAGGTCGACGTCGATCCATCCTTCGCGTCCGGCGACGTCTGTTGCGACGTCCCCGACGATGCCAGCGACGTCGGTACCGGCGTGTTGAACGCCGAGAGAGGATTAGCACCAAGATCAGCAGCGGCATTGGCGGCCCGCGTCAGCGTCCGCCCAAGGAGCGTCCCTCCGCCGGTCCCGGCGGCATCGAGCGATGACGACGCGACGAGCGATTGATTCGAGAGCGGGGTTTGCGCCGTCGTCTGGCTTGGCAACGACGTTTGCGCGGCCGAAAACGCCTGCGCACCTGCGATCGTTTGCGCTGCGGTCTGCGGAGAATCGATCGAACCCGATAACGCCGTGAAGGCACTCTCAAGGATCGACTCCCGCGAGAGCCCGCTGCCCTGTGAACCTATGTTCCCCTGCGCCGGCGCGCCGTTGAGGCTCGCCGTCGTTTGAGTCTGGTTCGGGGCTGGGTTGCCTCCCGCCGCATTGGCGTCCAAGGTGTTCCCAGAGAGTCGGTTCTGCTGCCCCATCGAGGTTCCGAGCGCTTTGTTCACGATCGCGCCTAAGTGTCGCAATCGATCCAGCAGCGCCGCCGCATCAGGCGGCCCGTTACCGGGTGGCGATAGCGCGGATGCAAACGCAGTCTTGAGATTCGCAACGGAGGCGTCATCAGTCTTGCCGAGCGCCGCGCCGACTTGCTGAGCAAGATTCGATGCCAGCGTCGAGACGATCTGCGTCATCGAAGTGCCGTTCGCAAGCAACGCGGAGATGCGATCCGACAGCTGCCGCGCTGCATCGCTCATATGAACGTTTTTCCCAATCATTTGGGCAACGATCGCGTTCGCCGCGGTCGCGGCATTGGTCGGCGTCGAAGCGGACGAGCCGACGGGCGTACCGTTCACGGTCAGCGCAGCGACGAGTGATTTAAATTGTGAATCGCTGACAGCCGACGGCTGACTCCCGCCCGATGCGCTTGCAGATGCTGCGCCGGACAGTACGTTTGCGAGTGAAGAGATTATTGCTGGAAGAAGTATCACGTTTCACCTCCCTTCCGTGGGTAGTGAACCGAGCCCGAGTGATCGCAAAATAGGAGCAGGCCCCGGGCGGGGTCTAGTACAGTCTTCGGCCGGAGCAGGCCAAAGCTTCAGTCCTCCGCGACGGTTTTTTCACCGGCTTTGATTCTGAGACTGGGTGATCTTCGCCGCCACGTCCGCAGGGAGAGCCTCCATCACTTGGCCGACCTGGTCGGGCGTCATCTGGGCCAGGACGCGGACGACGTAGTCGATCGGGAGCTTTTGCGCCAAGCCGGCAACGCTCTCGGGGTCCATCTGGGACCAGACAGTGGCCGTGCGCTTCACGTCAGGGTCGGGCTGCCCGGCCGCCGGGCCGGCCGCAGCGACCGCTTGCGGGCCGCCGCCGGACGACCCGGGAGGAGCCGCCGGCGCAGGGGTCGCCGCGCTGGCACTGCTCTGCGCCCCGTTGACCTGAGTTTCGAGCGCCTTAATCCGGTCGTCGCGAGCGGCCAGGTCCTTGCGGTTCTGCTCGACCTGCCCGTTGAGGATCTGGATCTCGCGATTCTTGTCGGTGATCGTCTGCTGCTGGGCGACGAAGTGCAGCGGCCGGCTCGCCTGTTCCCAGACGGGCTGGGCCTTGGCGATCATCGGCGCCAGGGGGCCCTCAAAGATGATCTTGTGCGAGGGCGGCCACATGATCGCGCCGACGAGCGCTCCTATCGCAGCCAGCGGCAAAACGATTTTTCGAATCAGGGCGCCGATCTTGAGCCTGCGCTTCGGTTGCCGGGTTACCATGAGGACGTCCCTCCCAAGGCGTTCGACTCCCGCCCGTGCCGGCGAGAGTTGAGATCGTCGATCAACTTTTGTTCGGTCGCGGCTTGCTCGTTTTCGAAGGTCTCGCGCCGGCGCTCCTTGAGCGTCTCGAGGATTTTCTTGTCCCTGCGCGCCATCAGCAAGGCGACCTTGGCATGCTCTACCTCGAGGGCGAGCGCCGTGACCTGCACTTCGACCTCGCGTATCCCGCGCAGCACGTAGTCCATGTGAGCGTAGTAGTTATAGAGCTCCATCGCGTCGAGCTCCGCATGCTTGACGCGCAGCTCCTCGCCGGTTCGTTCGTAGTCGGCGCGCATCTCCGCGAGTCGTTTTTCGGCCTCGTTGAGGGCGCGCTGAGCCAGCGCGAGCAGCCGCTTCTTGTCGCGTTCGATCCGATCGCGATGGTCGAGAACCGTCTGGAGGCGAAAGCGGAAGCGCGGCATCAGGCGAGTGCGAAGAGGCTCTGCAGCGCATCGTCGAAGTTCGACTGTTCGTGAATGCCCTGACGCAGATAGTGGCGGATCGATTCGATCTTCGCGAGCGCGAGATCGACCTTCGGGTTCGATCCGTGCACGTAGGCGCCGATGTTGATCAGGTCTTCGGCTTCGCGATAGGTGGCGAGCATGTCGCGCACCGCCGAAGCGGACGACAGGTGGACGGGATCGACGACGTCGGGCATGACCCGGCTGATGCTTCCTAGGACATCGATCGCCGGATACTGGTTGGCCGCCGCCAGGGCACGCGAGAGGACGATGTGCCCGTCGAGAATCGAGCGGACGGCGTCAGCGATCGGCTCGTTCATGTCGTCACCGTCGACCAAAACGCTGTAGAGAGCAGTGATGGTCCCCGACTGCGCGCAACCCGTCCGTTCGAGCAGCTTCGGCAATAGCGCGAAGACGGACGGCGTGTATCCGCGCGTCGTCGTTGGTTCCCCGATCGCAAGCCCGACCTCGCGTTGGGCCATCGCAAAGCGAGTGACGCTATCCATCATGAACATGACGTCGAGCCCTTGATCGCGGAAGTACTCGGCGATCCGGGTCGCTACGAACGCAGCCTTGATGCGGACGAGCGCGGGCTGATCGCTGGTGGCGACGACGACGACGCTGCGCCGCAAGCCGGCCTCACCCAAGTCGCGCTCGATGAAGTCGCGGACTTCCTTCCCGCGTTCGCCGCACAGCGCGATGACGTTGACGTCGGCCGCCGTATTGCGCGCGATCATTCCGAGGATCGTCGACTTTCCGACGCCGCTGCCCGAAAAGATACCGACGCGCTGACCTTTGCCGACGGTCAAGAGCCCGTCGATCGCGCGAATCCCGAGCCCGAGCGGCTTGTCGACGCGCTGGCGTCGCAATGGATCGGGCGGTGCATTGACGACCTCCGCCCGCTGGCCGGCGATCGGGCCGCCGCCGTCCATCGGGTGTCCGATACCGTTGATGATCCGTCCGAGCAGCGAATCGCTCAGGACGATTTCGAGCGGCCGTCCGAGCGCGACGACCTCGGAACCCGCACCGATCCCGGAAAGATCGCCGAGCGGCATCATGAGGACCTTGCTATCGCGGAAGCCGACGACCTCGCACAATACGGGGTCGGCGTTGCGGCGATACGAGACCATGCAAGTCTCCCCGATCGACATCGCGGGACCCAGGCTCTCGATCACAACGCCGATGACCTCGCGCACCTTTCCGTTCAGCCGGATGAGGTCGCGCGAGCGTATCTCGGCGAGGTGTTGCTCGGCCGAGAACGTCAGGCTCAATTGACCGCGGCGCGCTCCAATAGCGCCCCGTTTTCGATGGGGGCGACAACGACGTCGTCCTCGACATGCAGGACGTGCTTGGCTTCATCGAGCTGGGTCGCGATCTTGGCATCGACCGAGCCCGATTCGGTCTCAACGATCACGCCGCCGCGGTCGACGCGTTGATCTTCGATGATGCGCATGTGCTTGACGTCGCCGAGCGCAAGCACGTCATCGCGGTGCTCCTTCATCCGTTCGAGATCGGCAGGATGAACGCGGACGGTGACGACCTCACGTTCGAGCAAACGTTGGATCGCCGCTTTCGTCATCTCGACGACGATGTCTCGATCGACGTCGACCACTTTGTGAACGATCCGCTCGGCGATGCCCATCGCGAGTTTCACGATCTCCGGCTCGGCTGATTCGATGATCTTGTGCCGCTCCGCGCGGGCCATGTCGACCAAGCCGCGCATCGTGACCACCATTTCGTTCATCTCTTGGTCGGCGGAATGGCGTCCGGCCTCGCGGCCCACTTCGAAACCCTGATTGTGCGCCGCCTGAGTGACGGCGCTACGTTGCGCGACGCCTTCTTCGACGATCGTTTTCGCTAGGGCGCCGGCGTCGCTGACGAGCGACTGCGCACCTTCGGCCGCCTCGTCGATAATCGAGGCCGCCTCGGCCCGCAGTGCATCCCAATCGATTGACGGCGCCGGCGGAGCGACCGGCGCCTTCGGAGCCTGCGCAATCGGAGCGCCTAGGACAACGCCCTCGGACGCATGACCGTTACTCGATACCGCCGTCGAGGGGGCGGCGGGCACGCCTAAGACATACTGCTCTTCACTGAGAGTCGCATTTTTGACGACGCGGCCCATCTAAAGGCGCTCCGCCCAGCTATACAAGCCGATCTTCCTTAGCAGAACGGGCGACGACGATCGATCCGTTCTCCTCGAGCGTGCGGATGACGTCGACGACCGCCTGTTGCGCTTTGCCGACGTCGCGCATGCGTTGCGGGCCCAAGAGCTCGACGTCTTCCTTGAGCGATTCCGCTGCGCGCTGCGACATGTTCTTGAGGACGCGCTGCATGAGGTCGTCGTTGGCCGTCTTGAGCGCAAGCGCCAGGTCTTTTCCGTCGACCTCCTTGAGGACGCGCTGGATCGCGCGGTCGTCGAGATTGACGATATCTTCGAAGACGAAGAGCAGGTTCTTGACTTCCTGCATGACCTCGGGGTCCCGCTTGCCTAGACCGTCGAGAATGTTCTTTTCCGTCTCGCGATCGACGTAGCCCATCACCTGCGCCAATGCCTCGACGCCGCCGGCCTTGGCAAACTGCTGACCGCTGACCAGCAATCGCCGGCCTAAGAGCTCATCGAGCTGCTCGATCACTTCCGGCGCCGTCTTTTGCAGGATCGCGATCCGCATCGCCACTTCGGCCTGCAGTTCCGGCTCAAGCGCGGAGATGACCGCACCGGCCTGATCCGGTTGCATGTAAGCCAAGATCAGCGCGATCGTCTGCGGATGTTCGTCCTGGATGAACTGGAGCAGCTGGGCCGGTTCGGTCTTCTTGACGAGCTCGAGTGGATTGCCGTGCTTGAGCGCGGCGAAGAGGCGATTCGTCATGTCGTCGGCTTGGCCGGCGCCGAACGAGAGCTCGAGAATCTCCTTGGCGTATTCGATCCCGCCCTCGTTGATGTATTTGAGGGCGATGGCTCGCTGATACGCTTCCTGAATGACGGCGTCGCGTTTTTCGATCGGGACCGTCGAGATCTTCGCGATCTCGACGACGACGCGTTCGACTTCGTCTTGACGCAGGAACTTGAAGATCGTCGCCGCCAGGTCGAGACCCAACGTGATCATCAAGATAGCGGCCTTTTCCGGGCCGGGGATCTTGCTGACGTCGGCGTCCGCTTTCCCCTCGGTGGCAGCGGTCGCTCCGTGACGGGCAGAGACGATCGGCGAATCTGGCATCATGGCAAGGTCACTCCGCTAACCAGAGCTTCAGCAACTTCGCTATGCTGTCCGGATTCTCTTGGGCCACAGAGGTGACGTAATTAACCATTTGCTCCCGCGTGATGTCCGCCGCCGAACGGACCGGTGCGGCGATGCCGGGCGCCGTGTCGAGCATCGGATGGTCTTCGAGCAACGGCAGCTCTTCGGTGAGCGCCGTGTCGAACGCCGGCATCGGGACTTCCATCGGGGCACCCGCGCCGCGACGGCGCATGTAGAAGAAGGCGCCGGCGCCGCCCAGCAGGGCGACGATCCCGAGTGCAACGAGCGCGCTGATCGGAATCCCCAGGACGGTCGTCGGCACGCCGACCGGGACGTTCTCAACCGCGACGGCCGGATTGAACGGAATCGCTTCGACGGAGACCTGATCGCCGCGCGCGGGATCGATCCCGGCCGCGGCGGCAACAACATTGCGAATCTTGGCGACGTCAGCCGCCGTGACCGCGTATGGCTGGTTCGCTGCAGCCGGAGCGCCGGCCGCTGGAGCTTGAGCGGGCACGTTCACGAGGACCGCGACGCTCGTGCGCGTCACGCGCCCCGGTGCGTCAATATGCTTGGTGTCTTGTTCGGTGATCTCGTAGTTGCGCGTCGCCTTGTTCTTACTGTAGCGCCCGTTGCCTTGCGCCTGCGTCCCTTGATAGGTGGGCACGACGTTGGTCGTCGTCCCGGGGATGCCTTGCGCAGGAGCCTGCCCGTTCGACGTCCCTTGATACTGTTCGCGCTCGGTCTGTTCGGAGCGAACGGTACCTGTCGGGGCGTAGGTCTTCGAGTTGGTGTCGTTGACGTCGAAACTCATGTCGGTCGCGACGCGAACCGCGGACTTCTTCGGGCCGAGCGTCGCGTCGAGCATCGACTGAATATTTTGTTGGAGGCTTTGCTCGTAGCGCTGCTTGGAGACGAGTTGATCTTCCGTCATCCGCAGCGCAGAGGCTTGCGACTGCCCATCTTGGCCGCCCAGCGTCTGTTGCGGAAGCAGAACATTGCCGTCTTGATCGACGATCGTGACGTCCTCTGGACGCAGCCCTTCCACGGCCCGCGCGACCAGCATCGTGATCCCGGTGATCTCCGACGACGTGAGCGACATGCCCGGCTTCGTCTTGACGGCGACTGAAGCGGTCGCTGGCGCTTGCGATGAGGTGTAGAGGCGCTGGTCCGGAATCGCAATGTTGACCCGCGCCGCTTCAACTGGGTTGAGCCCCGAGATCGTACGCTGCAGCTCGCCTTCGATCGCGCGCGTCTTGGCAACGCGCTCCTGGAAATCGGTCATCCCAAGATTGGTGCGATCGAAGATCTCGAAGCCGACGCCGCCGCCCTTGACGACGTTCTCGCCGGCGAGCGCGACGCGCTCCTCGTATACGGTCTCGGCGGGGACGAGGATCGTCGTGCCGCCGCTGCTCAACTGGTAAGGGACCTTCTCGTCCTTGAGCTTTTGCGTAACGGCCGATGCGTCTTGGGGAGAAAGATTTGAAAAGAGCACCGTATAGTCGGGCCGATGCAAGCCGTATAGCACGCCAAAAAGCACAAGCGCGACCCCGGCGACCGAGGCCGCGGAGATCGCGATGACTCTGTTGGTTCGGCTTTGCGCTTCCCAGAAACTGCGGACGCTATCCGCGACGCTAGCCCATGACGTTCTCATCCGATCCAACGATTGAGATTACCTAACGAGCGATTTCGAAGCGACGGCACATCATGGATGCCCCGTCGTCAAAAGCCCTCAAAGACGGCCTACCTTGGCCTTGGGTCTGACCGGAGTTCCCTCCCCGACCATCTTGCTAGAGTGTATCGGCCGCCGCTTACCGTGTCCTTAAGGCGCCTCCGATGCGACGGGGATCACCGTACGAACGCCGACCGCTCTGGCCCAATTGATACAAAGTCGATGGGAACTCCTAGCGACGAACGTAAAAAATCAACATACGTGAGCGCCGCTACAGGCAGATCGCCGAGCTCGTGGGAGTGCGGCTCGAGCTCCTGCTGCCAACCATCGTGCCAACGAACGTCGGCTTGCCCGTCGGAACCATATGCCGTGACGACGCCTACGCGCTCGAGCCCGGAGAGAACGTCGAGCTTGGTGAGGACGACGCTCGTCAGGCCATTGACGCGCCGTGCGTACCGCGCCGCGACGGCGTCGAACCAGCCGACGCGGCGCGGCCGCCCGGTGACGGTCCCATATTCGTGACCGCGATCACGTAATCGCTCCGCGATGGGGCCGTCGAGCTCGGACGGGAACGGCCCGCTGCCGACCCGCGTGCAGTAGGTCTTGGCCACGCCGATCACGCGATCGATCGTCCGGGGGCCGATCCCGAGGCCAATACAAGCTCCCCCGGCGATCGTATGCGAGCTCGTCACGTACGGGTACGTCCCAAAGCCGATGTCGAGCATCGCCGCCTGCGCACCCTCGGCCAGAATCCGCGCCCCGCGCTCGAGCGCTTCGTGAACGAAGGCGACGCCATCGACGACGTGGGGGACGATCCGTTCGGCCAATGCCAAAGTCTGCCTCACCTCGTCTTCCTCTTTAGGGGCGTCTGACAGACCCGAGAGCACCGGCGCGCTGGCGCGAATGTTGGCTCGGATCTTTACGGCAGCGACGTCCGGCGCAAGGAGGTCCCCGACCGTCACGCCGATGCGCGCGACCTTGTCGACGTATGCCGGTCCGATGCCGCGGCCGGTCGTCCCGATCGCGCTACTCCCGCGCGCGCGTTCGAGTTGCCGATCGACCAGCGCGTGATGCGGGAGCACGAGGTGCGCCCGGTCGGAGATCTTCACGCGCCCGATATCGACGCCGAGGGCGACGAGTACGTCCAGCTCCTGACCGAGCGTTTCCAGATTGACGACCGTCCCTCCGCCGACGAATAAGTCGACGTTGGGGACCAGCACGCCTGACGGGATGATGCGTACGGCCAGGCGGCGATCGCCGACCTGAATCGAATGGCCGGCGTTGTCCCCGCCGCCGAACCGCGCCACGATGTCGTATTCCGGCGCAATGAGATCGACGACGCGACCCTTCCCTTCGTCGCCCCACTGAATCCCGACGACGACATCGACTTTCCCCGAACTCATCGGCGAATTAATCGCCGCGGAATTCGAGGTCGCCGGTGTCTCCGGTCGGGAGCGGACTGACGCCGTTGAACGTCGTCATCACGAATTCGCTGAAGAGCGCGTTCGGCCAGCCGAAGTCTTGACGCGTGAACTTCGTCGGCGTGTTCGGATCGAATGCTTCGTGCAGCAGATGGTCGCCCGGATCGCTGGCAAGCAACTGATTGAGGACGTCTTGCCGCTCCTGGGGGTTCGTCGTCGTCATCCCCTGCATGATGAGTGCTAGGGGCCAGACGTAGTTGTCAGGTGTGTGCGCGCTGCCGATCCCGCGCGCAATGCTGCCGGTGTAGTAATACGGGTTATCCTTCGAGAGCAAATAGCGGCGCGTGTTGGCGTAGACCGTGCTCGTCGCTTTGGTGTAGCCGATATATGGAGCCGAGAGGAGGCTCGGGATATTGGCATCATCCATGAGGACGGCATTGCCCAGGCCGTCGACTTCGTAGGCATAGACGTAGCCGTAGTTCGGCGTGAGCACCTCACCGTAGGTTTGGATTCCATCCTGTACTTCGTTACGCAAACTGCCGGCGCGCTGCGCCTTGATGAGGTTGTGGTAGACGTCGCGTTCGATCTCTTGCAGATCGCCGAGTGCGACGACTGCCATCATCTCCGACGGTATCAGGTAGTTGTAGCGGCAAGCGTCGTCCGAAGGACGGAAGCCCGACCAAATCATCCCGGTGTACTTGACGGGATTGCCTTTCCCACCGCTCGGCAGCTCCTTATGCGTGTAGCTCGAGTTGCGGGGATGATCTTGCTCGCGCTCCATCGTTTCGAGCGCTTTGTCGAAGCCGCTCGAGAGTTCTCCCGTAAAAATCGACCCATCGCCCGTCTGTTTCCAGTACGTCCACGACAGGACGATCGGATACGCCAGGGAGTCGAGCTCGAACTTTTGTTCCCACACGCGATAGTCCATCGTGAAGGCGTTGGCGTATGGATCGATCTGGAGGTACTTCCCCATCCGGGCGATCAAACCGCGCAAGAGACTGGCTACCTGCGGGTCAGTCTTCGCAAAAAAGAGATAGGGACGAACCTGGGCGCTCGCGTCGCGGAGCCACTCCGCTGGGATGTCGCCGGTCTTCACGTACGACGTACCATCCGGCGCTATCGTCGCTTGGCGGCTCGTATTGAGCAGCGCCGCTCGGTACATCGCTTGGAGCCGTGGATTCGCGTTCTGATAGTCGGCCGCGGCCCGGGCAATCGTCTCAAGCTCGACCGAGGAGGAAGGAAGCGGGGCGAAGATGAGCGCGAGAACGGCGCACATGGTAAACCAGTGCGGAAATTTCGAGCGCATTAGAGTCCGCATTTCCTTTCTCGTGCGGCTAATCCTAGCCGCCCTTTATCGTGTTCGGCCATTGCTCGAAAAGATGTATGGCAGGAAGCTCCCGGAAGCGCCCACGGTGATCCAGCCCATAGCCCACGACGTAGTGATCGCCGATCTCGAACCCGCGGTAGCGGATCGGGACGTCCGCGATCCGTCGCTGCGGACGGTCGAGCAGCGCGCAGACCGCAACCGAGGCCGGCGCGCGGCTGCGCAGCGCCCGCACGACGTACTGCAAGGTTAAGCCAGTGTCAACGACGTCCTCGACGAGGATGCAGTGGCGCCCCTCGATCGAGACGTCGAGGTCCTTCTCGAAGCGCACCGCGCGATTGGGACCGCTCGAATCGTAGGGCGTCAACGCGATGAGGTCGAGTTCGCTGGGGATCGAGACGGCTCGAGCCAAATCCGCGAGGAAGATCGCCGAGGAGTTGAGGATCCCGATGAGGAGAGGCTCGTCGAACGCGTAGTCCGCCGCAATCGCTGCGCCGAGTTCTCGAACTCGCTCGCGTAGCGTCTCTTCGTCGAAGAGGACGCCACCCGTCACGCGCTGGGCCGCAGCGCCTCGTATTTGCCGAAAAGCCGTTCGACGTCTCGCTTCCCAAATAACTTGACGTTCAGGGACGGAAAGCGCTCGCGAAAAAGCCGTATCTTGCGATTCTTCTTCGTCGTCAGACTCTGCTTCATCACCGTCACCTCGATATAGAGATCGAAGTCGGGCAAATAGAAGTCCGGCGTGAACGCTTCGGTGACACTCCCGTCATCATCGAAACCGATTGCGAAGGTGTGGGGCTCGTACTCCCAGCGAATCGCGTAGAAGTCGAACAATCTCGCCAGTTCTGCTTCACTTGCATGTGCGAATGAAGGCACCTTCGGCGTCATGTACCCTTAAGTTTGCTTTCGCAGCGGTTCATCCCTCTTCTAGCAACGCAGCTAACGGTCCATGCGTTGCAGCGTGCGCGCGCAAGACGCGATAAATCAGGGGTGCGGGAAATCCACTGCGCTCGAGAGCGCGCGCTGCGCTCGGATAGCTCAGCGACGGCTTGGTCCGCAGCAATTTCTCAAGCGCCGATCTCGCGCGTTCGTCCTGCGCGATCTCCGATGCCGCCACCTTACGTTGTGCAACGTCGCGATCGATCCCGCGGCCGACGAGTTCGGCGACTAGCCGCGCATCGCCCAGCGGTTTGCGCTTGGAGTGAACGTAGAGCTCCGCGAAGAGTGCATCGTCGAGGAATCCGGCGTTTTTGCAGGCAGCGATCGCTTCACTAATCGCGGCGTCGGCGAAGCCCTTGCGCTCCAGCTTTGCCCACAGCTGTGCTTCCGTCAACCTCCGTGCCGCCAACATCCGCAGCGCCGTCAGCTTGGCTCTTCGCGGTGGTGGCTCGGCGTTCACACCTCGTCTTCGGTTGAGGCTGCGACGCTCGCGGCGGCGGCGCTATGGCCGTTGGTTGAGACGGAGGCCTTGAGCGCCTCCCGGATCTTCGTCTCGATCTCGCCGGCCAGCTCGATATGCTCTTCGAGGTACACCTTCGCGTTCTCGCGGCCTTGACCGATCCGCTGGTCGCCGTAGGTGTACCATGAACCGCTCTTGCCGACGATGTTGCGTTCGAGAGCGACGTCGATGATCGAACCCATCTTGCTGATCCCGCGGCCGTAGGTGATGTCGAACTCGGCTTGCCGGAACGGCGGCGCAACCTTGTTCTTGACGACCTTGACTTTCGTGCGTGTCCCGACGACGTCTTGGCCGATCTTGATCTGCTCGAGCTTGCGCACATCGAGCCGCACCGAGGCGTAGAACTTCAACGCGCGTCCGCCGGAGGTCGTCTCGGGATTACCGAACATCACGCCGATCTTCTCGCGCAGCTGGTTGATGAAGATCATGACGCATTTCGAGCGCGAGATCGCGGCCGTGAGCTTGCGCAGCGCCTGCGACATCAGCCGCGCCTGCAAGCCGACGTGCGTGTCGCCCATGTCGCCTTCCAGCTCGGCCTTGGTGACGAGCGCGGCGACTGAGTCGACGACGATCACATCGACGGCGTTGCTGCGCACGAGCATCTCGGCGATGTCGAGTGCCTGTTCGCCGGTATCCGGCTGCGAGACGAGCAGGTTGTCGAGGTCGATTCCGAGCGCTTGCGCGTAGGTCGGATCGAGGGCGTGCTCGACGTCGATGAATGCTGCGGTTCCACCGGCCTTCTGTGCTTCGGCGATCGCGTGCAGCGCGATCGTCGTCTTACCGCTGGACTCCGGACCGTACACTTCGACGATCCGTCCGCGCGGAAAGCCGCCGACGCCGAGTGCGAGGTCGAGGGCAATCGAGCCGGACGAGATGACTTCGAACGCCATCCGCTCCTGGAAATCGCCCATCTTCATGATCGCGCCCTTGCCGAATTGACGCTCGATCTGCGCGAGCGCGTTGCCGAGGGCTACTTGACGTTCGTCTTGCGCCACGAAATGTGTGCTCCTACAACTTTTGAGTGATACGGTCCCGAGCGTATCGGTGTTGCGTGCCACAAGTCTGGCATTGTCTCTCCACGCCCGTCCCGTCCTCATTCACGCGCTCCGGGCCCGCATCAAGGGCCAAAAGGCGCTTACTAGCGACCTACTTGGCAGGCCAGGCATCGAACTCCTGTTCGATTTGAAGGCGCTCCGCCCCGGGCTCCGCGCCCCCCAAGCGAAGCTTGGGGCCCCCAAACTATCGGGCCCCTCAACAGTTAGCGCAAGGCTCGGTTCCCCGAGGGGGCCCGTAACAACATTTCCGTGTTACGCGGCCTCGAACAGGGCGTCGAGGAACTGCGCTGCGTCGAACGGGCGCAGGGCGTCGGGGGATTCGCCCAGGCCGATGAACTTGATCGGGACGGTCAGCAGATCGACGATCGCGATGAGGACGCCGCCTTTCGCCGTCGAGTCGAGTTTGGTCACCACGACACCCGTCAACGGCGTCGTCTCGTTGAACAGGCGAGCCTGCGAGATCGCGTTTTGCCCGGAGGTTCCGTCGACGACCAACAGGGTCTCGGCCGGCGGCGTTCCCGTCTCGCGCTCGATGATGCGGCGCATTTTCTTGAGTTCTTCCATGAGGTTCGTCTTGGTTTGAAGGCGCCCGGCCGTGTCGATCAGTACGACGTCGATCCCGCGCGCTTTGGCGGCGGCGAGCCCATCGAACACGACCGCCGAGGGGTCGGCGCCCTCGCGTCCGCGGACGAACTCCGCCCCGCTGCGCTGCGCCCAAATCTCGAGTTGCTCGGCTGCCGCGGCTCGGAACGTATCCGCCGCGACCAACAACACGCGCTTGCGCTGGGATCGCAGCAAGCTCGCCAGCTTTCCGATCGTCGTCGTCTTCCCGCTCCCGTTGACGCCGACGACTAAGACGACGGCGGGTTTCGCATCGAGTGCGAGCCCGTTCGGTAACGTCAAGAAGGTGCCCAAATCTTTTTTGAAACGTGCGATCACTTGATCGGACGTGCGCCACTCTTCTTGCCGGACGACGATTCGCAGGCCCTTGACGATCTTCTCCGTCGTCTCAACGCCGAAATCCGACGTGAGCAGAATCTCTTCGAACTCATCCCAGAACTCGTGGTCGATCGGCCGTCGCGCCTGCGCTAGGGTCTCGACCGCGGACATCCGGTCGCGGAAGAGCCCCAGGCCCGAACGCAGCTTCGCGAACCAGCTCACGGGCGAGGCGTTCTCGCCCCCGCGAGAGTGCTACTGCCCCGTCTGGACCGTTGCGCCGACCGAGGTGGCGCCCAAGCCGTTCGATCCCGGCAGCGCTTTCCCGACGGCCGTGTCGGCGTCGACCGATATGATCTGGATCTTGCCGACCGGCGACCGCGACGTCAGCATCTTGCCCGAATCGGGATCTTTTATCTGCCGAATGTTGACGACGTCGAAGAACGTGCCGACCGTCACGCCGGCGGCCGAGCCCAAATTGATGATGAAGCTCTGACCGTCGACCGCGATGATTTTGCCCGACAGCGACGGACCCGCCGGCGCACTCGCGACGAATTTCGTCGGATCGAGCTTGTTTGCAACGTCTGCCGCGACCGTATTGATGAGTTGGCCCATAGTCGTGCTAGTGAATTGCGTGTTGCTGTACGAGCCGCCGACGAACCCGCCGGTAAAGCCGCCGAGGCCGCCGGTCGACCACGACGTGCTCGACTTCGACTCCTCGTCGGGGAACGACTGAAGGATTTGGCCGGTCAGCGCATCGATCACGCGGACCGCGACGCGCAAGGTTACGCGCTGCGTCCTGACGCTGGCTCCCCCGACGAAGGGGAGCCCGCCGCCGAACCCGCTGCCGCCGCTTTGACTCGTCAGTGCGAACTGGAGAACGTTGCCGACGATCAGATAGCGCGCCCCGATCAATTGACCGCTCGCAACGGCGGTCGCGGGCGAGACTTCGCCGACGTTCCCCAGCTGGTGTTCCTGCAAA
The DNA here is from genome assembly GCA_035604635.1 of Binatia bacterium. Taxonomy (GTDB): domain Bacteria; phylum Vulcanimicrobiota; class Vulcanimicrobiia; order Vulcanimicrobiales; family Vulcanimicrobiaceae; genus DATNIC01. Next base: position 8,528 of record DATNIC010000131.1, on the reverse strand, counting down.
ATGTTCGTGAGCTTGTTTCGGTCCACGACGCTAAACTTGCCGCCGTTGACGAGCTGGTCGGTGACGAGATCGGAGATCGCGACGCCCGGCTGAAATGCCCCCCACCAGTTCGACGTCAGCCCGCTCGTGTCGAAGTTAAGAACAGCGACGACCGGTCCGGCGGCACCGGCTACGCCCGGGGCGACGACGCTCAAAACAGCAAAAGCAAAGGCCGCGAACAGAAGGCGCATTTTCACACTCCACAGCATCTTTGTTCGGCTTTCTGGGGAAGCGCTCGCGCTACCCTGCAAACGGAATCACACTTCGGCTTCGCGCGGCTCGTTGTCGGCGTCGACGCGATACACCCAAGCGAGCACTTCCGCGACGACGATGTAAAGCTCGCGCGGCAGCAACGATCCGATCTGCAGACGCGAAAGCGCCTCGACGAGGCCCGGGTCCTCGCGCAGCGGGACGTTGTGCTGCTTGGCGATGGCCACGATCTCCTCGGCAACGAGCCCGTGTCCCGCGGCGACGATCTCGGGAGGCTGGCTCGAGACCGGATCGTACTTGAGTGCCGCAGCGGCTGCGCGGGGCGTGGTCTTCCTGCGGAAATTGTAATAGCGGTCGTTCACGCGCGCAGATCCAGTCCGCTCGCGGGCTCATCGTCCGGCGCGTTCGCCGCCGGTGGGGCTGCCGTCGTCACCGTCGCGCCGGCTCGCGAGACGGCCTGGGACTCGAGCGAGACGACGTTGTAGCGCATCTGTTCCAGCCGGCCGCCGAGCTGATCAAGTTTCGACTTGAACGCCGCCGCGTAGCGCGGTGTCTCCGATTTCACCGAGACGTTCACGGCCCGACCGGCGGTTTGCAAATCGACCGCGACGATCCCGACGTTCTTCGTATCCAACACGAAGGCGATATGGAAATTGTCCGCGTCGAGCTGTTCCTTGCTCTGCGGCTTCTCCCGCGAGATCGTGATCCGAGCGGGATCTTTGTCACCCATGAACGGGAGCGGGATGCTGATCGTCAGCGCTCGAGGATCGAGCTGAGCGACGGCGTTGTTCAATTGCGCCGCCGTCAACGCGGCGAGCGCATTCTGCGCGGCCGCAAGCGAAGCGGGGCTCGCGTTCGGCGGCGGCTGTACGATGAACGACTGCAGCTGCGTTTTCAAATCGTAGTCGATCGCGGCCGTGCGTTCCGCGATTCTCCCCGCGATGACGGGATCTTGGCGCGCGATCGTCGTGACGTCGGGCTGCGGTGCGCCCTGGGTCTGCGCGCTCTGCGGATGCGGCTGCTCGCGTGCGGCGTGCGACGCCGCAGGCGCGCTACCCGGCTGCGCCGCCGCCTCCTGCGGCACCGGCGCTTGCGTCTGTTCCGGGAGCGCTTCGGGCAGCTCCGGAGCAGCACGCGCGAACGCTTGCAGCATCTGTGCCAGCTTCGGCTCGGGACCTTCGACGACGTGACTGATGTAAGCCGACAGCTGTGCCGCGAAATTTTCCGAGCGGGGATCGAGATTCGAGACGAACGCGGCGATCGTTCGCATCGTGTTCACGCGCGGGTCGGCGTTTCCGAGCGGCAACGCGCGCTCGAGCGCGGCAAGGGCGACGGGCAGGCGCTGCGGGGTCTCGAGCGCGAGCTTCGCGGCCGCGACGTTCGTCGGCGTGACCGGGATGTGCAGGCTGCGCAGCAGCAAGACCGGCTCGCGATAGGCTTGCGCGGAGCGTTGTGCCGTCACCGACGCAGACGGCGCCGGCGTAGTGGGCTCCCCCGTCCCTGGCTCCGGGGGCGCTGCTGCCGCGGCCGGCCGCGCCGACGTCTCGATCCAGGCGGGGGTCCGCGAGGCGATCGACGGTGCGACGCGGATCGGCGGAAGCGGCACGCCGCGCGCCGTGGTCGCGTTCGGATTTGGTGCGGCCGGAGCCCCCGGGCGGGCTTGGCTCGGAGCCGGAGCGATCGGCGGTTTCACCGTCGCGCGCGCCGCGATCAACCGCGCTTCGATCAGCTGGTCGGTCTCAATCGCGCGCGAGGGAACGGCGATCGTTACCCGCGGATAGCCCGTCGCGGGTGATGACCCTTGTGCGCTGGTTTGGCGAACCACTTGCTGCGGCTGCGCTTGATTCGGCGGCGTCGCGCCTGGCGGCGTCTGGGTTGGCGGCGCTTCCGTAGCCTGCGCTGCGGCGCCCGGTTGCTCTTCGGTCGAGGATGCACTTTGCGGGTACGCCGCGGCCGCCTGCGGCTCGGGTAAGGTGGCAGTTCCGACTTCGGGCAGCGGTCCCGGCGTAACGATCAACGACGAGAGCTCCTCGGCCAGACCGGCGGCCGCCGACCTTGCGGACTGCGCGGAGGCTTGCTGAGCGCTCGTATCGACGCCGAGATTGCGCACGATGATGCGATCGCCGTCAAAGCCGGCGACTTCGAGGACGAGCGTCTCTCCCGGTCTGACCGTCGGCGGGAGCGACGCGGCGACCCGCTTGCCGAGTATTTCGAGCAAGTCCGTCAGACCATTAAACGGCAAAACGCGCGCGGCGACGATGTCTCCGCTCGCCAGTAACGTCCGCAGCGCTTCCGCATCCGCTTTGAGCGCGGCGACCTCGAGGGCAACGGCATCGGTCGCGCCGGCACCCGTCCCGGAACCGGCAAGGGGATTGAGGCTCGACACCGCTCCCGCCGTCCTAAGCGGTGAAGTCTATGATATGCTCGCCGTCGCTGTACTCGGCCAGCTCGACTGCGTCTTCGGGCAGCGGTTCGCCCGGTTTGTGCTCGCGGCGGCGACGGCCGGGGCCCCCGCCCTGACGCTCGCCTTCGGGGTTCACCTTGTTGCCTTCGAGCGTGTCGGTCTCCCGCACCGTCTCTTCGCGCTGCTCGAGCTGTTGGACGAACTGGTTCTGAGCGGCGATCTGTGCAGCACGCGGAGCATCTTCCGCCTGTTTTGCAATTCCGGCGGTTTGGGTCTGCTGTAAGATTGCTCCCTGCAAGTCGACGGGCCGGATGGCCACCGAGAACCCTCCTTCTACCTTATATCGTCAGCGCGCGGCCGCGGCATCAGAGCCGGGGCCTTCGGGGTTCCGTCGGATATATTTCTGCTTCACGTTGGGATCGCCCTCACGGTAGCCCAGATCGGCGCGCAGGCTCCGCAACTTGGTCCGCAAGTGGATGACCGCTTGGGCGTGGATCTGCGAAACTCTCGATTCCGAGACGTTGAGAGCGCCCTTGATCTCCTTGAGCGTCAGGCCCTCGAAATAATACAGCGAGATCACGGTCCGCTCTTGTGCCGGCAACTCGTCGACCGCCTTGCACAACGCAGCTTTGATCTCGCGCGATTCGACGGCGCCGGTCACGTCGTTGCTGTTGTCGCGCAGCGTATCGAGTAGCGGGATCTCGTAGCCCTTCTCGTTGGGTAAGAACTCTTCGAGCGAGAGGACCGACGTACCGCGGATCTTTTGCATGAGTACGTCGAGCTCTTTGACCGTGAGGCTCATCCGCGCCGCGACCTCTTCTTCGGTCGCCGCACGGCCCAACTGGATTTCGAGCTCCTGATAGACGCGCTCTAGTTCGCGCGCGCGCTGCCGCACGGCGCGCGGCACCCAATCGAGCGCGCGCAGCGCATCGAGGATCGCGCCGTTTATGCGCGTTATTGCGTAGGTTTCGAACTTGACGCCGCGCGCGTCGTCATATTTCTCGATCGCATCGATGAGGCCGAGGATGCCGTCGTTGATCAAGTCGTTGATCTCGACGTTGGGGGGAAGATTGATCGAGATGCGCCCGGCGACGTACTTCACGAGATGGAAGTACTTGTGTACGACCTCATCGCGTGAGTACTCGTTGCCGCCGATGACGTACCGCTGGCCCCCGGCTACTTTCAACCGATGCTCCCCGGCCTGTTGAGACCTATTCCCTGTAACCTATTCAGAAGCGACCTGCGGTCCTCCCTTTGTACCTCTTGTCACTGTTGCACAAAGGGTGCCTCTCGGCTACCCCGGCTTCGGCCGAGCGAAGCTCCGGAGCAGCTCGGGAATCTCGTCGATCCCGGCGACTCGATCGACGAGCCCTGCCGCCGCCGCCGCCCGCGGCATTCCGTAGACGACGGACGTCTCCGCGTCCTGGCCGATCACGTAGCCGCCCCGTTCCTTGACGACCCGTAGTCCGGCGACTCCGTCCTGCCCCATCCCGGTCAAGATGATGGCGAGCGCGGCGGCCTCAAACACTTCTGCGACCGACGCTGCGGTGACGTCGATGCTCGGAACGTGCAGCGCACCGAGCTCGTCCTCTTCGAGCACGATCACGACGCGGTCGCCGGAACGATGGAGGCGCAGATGCACGCCGGCCGGGGCGAGGATCGCGCGGTACGGGACAAGCGCCATGCCGTCGGTCCCCTCGACGACGTCGAGCGGCCCCGCGCTCGCGAGCCGATCGGCCAGCGGTTTGGTGAATCCCGGCGGCATGTGTTGCACGATGATGATCGGGATCGGAAAGTCACCCGGTAGCCGCGAGACGATACGCGCGAGCGCGATCGGCCCGCCGGTCGACGCTCCCATCATCACGCACCCGAACGAGGCCCGAACCGGCCGCGCTCTCGGCCGCATCGGTGTGATTATTTGCGCGGGCCGCCTTCCGAACGTCCGCACCTTGTCGACGAGTTCCCGACGCAGCTTGACGATGTCGACGTACGCGCTGTCCGGCTTCAGTATGAAATCGATCGCGCCGAGCTCGAGACCGCGCAACGTGATCTCTGCGCCCTCACGCGTCAGCGCACTGACCATGATGATCGGCGCGTTCCGTTCCGCCGTGAGCTGCTTGATCGCTTCGAGCCCGCCGATCCCAGGCATCTCCACGTCCATCGTGATGACGTCGGGCGCAAGCTCGCGCGCCTTCTTCACGGCTTCTTCGCCGCTCGCCGCGGTCGCGACGATCTCGAAGTCATCTTCGCCTTCGAGCATCCGCGCGATCGCGCGGCGCATGAAAGCGGAGTCGTCGGTTACGAGAATCCGGATGCGGCGTTCCAAAGTGCCGTTAACGGTTCCGGGAGCCGATTCTGGGATCAGCCCTGAAGTAGAGCACATCGACGACCGCACCCGTTACAACGAAGACCATCGCGAAGAGCATCAGGCAACCGTTCACGACCGGCATATCCCGATGCGAAATTGCATCGAAGGCGAGCCGCCCGATCCCAGGCCACGCGAAAATGTGCTCGGTGAGGACGGCGCCGCCCAGCAAGATCCCGGTCTGCAAACCGAGGACCGTGATGATCGGAATCAACGCATTGCGCAAAGCGTGATGCACCACGATCGCAGTCTCGCCGAGCCCTTTGGCGCGCGCCGTTCGGACGTAGTCGCTGCGCATCACGTCGAGCATCGAACTGCGCGTGATCTTGGTGACGATCGCCAGCGGGATCGTGCCGAGCGTGATCGCCGGGAGCGCCAAGTGGTGCAACTGGGAGACGATCGAGGACGGATCGCCGCGCCCGGAAATCGGAAAAAGATTCAGTCCGACGCCCGAAGGTAACACGCCAAAAGCGTACAGCAGCATCCAGCCCAACCAATAGACCGGCAATGAGACGCCGAGCAGCGTGAGACTCGAGATCGCCACGTCGCCCGCGCCGCGATGGCGCAGCGCCGCCAAGATGCCCAGCGGGACACCGAACAACGTTGCAAAGATCATCGCTCCCGCCGCGAGCTCTGCCGTCGCCGGAAAGTAGTGGACGAGTTTGTCGCTCACGGGTTCGTCGTCCAGGATCGACGTCCCCAGATCTGCGTGAACGACGTGCTCGACGTATGCGTAGAGCTGGACATACCACGGGCGATCGAGCCCGAGCGCTTTCGTAAGCGCCGCGACATCGGCGGCGCTCGCGTGTTCGCCCAGGCGGATCGTCGCCGGATCGCCGGGGATCGCGTGCATGAACGCGAAACTTGCGACGACGATCGCGGCAAGGACCGCAACTAGGCGTAGCGTACGCGCCGCGATGAATGCTGCCAAGGCTAAGCCCGCGCCGCGTGGATCGAAAATACGGCTGCCTGCACGTACAGGTATGCCCATTGCGTAAGGGTGAAGTCGTTGCGGTCACGCTGCAGCAGCTCGGCGAACTTGGGGGTGCGCGCGAGCTGCTCGAACAGCACGTCGAAGCGCGCCGGACGCCGTTCGAGAAAGCCCATCAGCTTGTGACGATGCCGCAAGCGGCCATAAAAGGACGACTTGACCGCGCGCTCGTAGGCGCGCGCCGGCCCGGTGCGCGAACGGCACGCAGCTGCGACGGCGGCTGCGGCGAAACGTCCGCTCATCGCTGCTTCGTGGATCCCTTCGCCGGTCGTCGCATCGACCAAGCCCGCCGCGGTCCCGCCGACGAGGACGTTGTCGAACGCGATGCGCGGGCGTGGAGCTCCGCCGTACAACAAATTGCCTTCGGTCTTGGCGTGGTAGCGCGTTCCGGGGAAAAGCCGCGATTGCATCCTCGCCAAGAACGCATCGAGCTCGCGCCGCAGCTCCGCGCCCGGGACTTTCGCCTGGACTCCCAGCCCGATCGAGAGATGATCGCGCTTAGGAAACATCCATGCGATCACCGGCCGGCCGTTGAGCCCGACGAAATAGTGCATCTCCAGCGTCGTGTACGTCTGCGCAACCGCGGGCCGATCGAGATAGACGCGGTACTGAAGGCAGGTAATCAAACCGTCGTGCCAGGCGTCGTACGCAAAGCGCTGGTCGTATTCGAGGCGCGCAGTGGAGCCCTGCGCCAGAAAAACGGTCCGCGTCCGGACGCTCTTGCGTTCGCCGCTTTGGAGGTCGGCGTACTCGACCACCATCGTATCCCCGTCGCGGCGCATGCCACGAAAGAGGGCATTGGTACGAATCTGCGCGCCTTCCGCCGCGGCGAGCGACGCGATCGTTCCATCAAGCTCTTCGCGAGTCGTCGTGTGCGAGGGACCGACGTTGAAATCGTAGCGCTTGCCGGCCGGTGAGTGTAGCGCTATGACGGGCGGATCGCAATGCACGATCGCTCGGGGTAGATCGAACTGCTCGCAAAAACCCGGCCGCAAGCCGGCGGCGCAGACGCGCCGCTCACCGACGACGGGGTCCTTCTCCAAGACCAACGTCGCAACGCCCGTCCTCGCAGCTTCGCGGGCTGCCGTCCCGCCCGCGGGGCCGCAGCCGACGACCAAGAACTCCGTCGACTCCACCTGCATATCTTCTAAGAGGACTCGGGGTGCCCCCCGGGCAAAAGCGTGCCGTTCAAAGCGCCCGACGCCTGCCGTCAGGGCTCTTTCTGTGTGTAAGGCGCCGGCCGGATTTCGGCCCAGCGCGCTCCGGGAGCAAAAGGTTGGATACTTCAGTAGCGATCGAACTCGGTTTGGGTGCCGGGGTGCTCGCCATCGTGTACGGCGTCGTGTTAATCGGCTGGGTCTTACGTCAGCCGGCGGGCAACGAGCGCATGCAAGAGATCGCCCGCGCGATCCAAGAGGGCGCCATGGCGTTCCTGCGGCGTCAATATACGACCGTCGCGATGGTCGCCGCCGTCCTCGCGATCGTCATCGCGATCGCGCCGCCGCCGCTCGGCTGGGAGGCCGCGATCGGCTTCATCATCGGGGCGACGCTCTCGGGTGCCACGGGCTTCATCGGCATGATCGTCTCGGTGCGGGCCAACGTGCGGACGGCCGAGGCTGCGCGCGGTGGACTCGCGCCGGCGCTGGCCTTGGCGTTTCGCGGCGGCGCGATCACCGGTCTGCTCGTCGTCGGGCTGGGGATCATCGCGGTCAGCGGCTACTATGCCATCATGCTTGCGGTGAACGCCGGCAGCAGGGATCCGGTCGGTGATTCGCTCGCTGCGATGGTCGGACTCGCGTTCGGCTGCTCGCTGATCTCGGTGTTCGCGCGCTTAGGCGGCGGCATCTTCACCAAGGCTGCCGACGTCGGCGCCGACCTCGTCGGCAAGGTCGAAGCCGGAATCCCCGAGGACGATCCGCGCAACCCCGCCGTCATCGCCGACAACGTCGGTGACAACGTCGGTGATTGCGCCGGCATGGCAGCCGACCTCTTTGAAACCTACGTCGTGACGACGGTCGCGGCGATGCTATTGGGGCATCTCGTCCTCGGTCCGAGCCTGCAAAGCGCGGTGACGTTCCCGATCATCCTCGGCGCCATCTCGATCGTCGCCTCGATCGTCGGGACGTTCTTCGTCCGGATGGGGAACGACGCGCGCGGTTCGATCATGGGCGCGCTTTATCGCGGGCTCGTCGTTTCAGCGGCCCTCTCGGCCATTGCCTTCTATTTCGTCTCGAAGATCGAGTTTGCGAACGCGCCGGGCACGCCGGCGATCAGCGCGTTCGGCGTGTTCATCTGCTCGCTCGTCGGGTTGGCGATCACGGGTCTGATCACGTTCATCACGGAGTACTACACCGGGACTCAGTTCGCTCCGGTGCAAGGGATCGCAGCCGCTTCGACGACCGGCCATGCGACGAATATCATCGCGGGTCTTGCCGTTTCGATGCGAGCAACGGCGCTGCCGGCGGTCGTCATCGTTGCCGGTATCCTGATTTCGTACGGGATGGCCGGCATCTACGGCG
>DATNIC010000130.1:0-5951 GCA_035604635.1 Binatia bacterium | reverse complement strand
CCGTCGCCGCTGCGTTTCCGAATGCCGTCGTCATTCCGATCATCGAATCGATCGGCGGTCTCGATCATGCGCGGGCGATCGCGGCAGAACCCGCGACCGTTGCCCTCGCCTTCGGCGCGTACGATTTGGCGGCGCAGCTCGGCAATATGCCGACCTGGGACGCGATGGCATCGCTGCGCACGGCAATCGTCGTCGCAGCGCGCGCCCACCAGAAGCTCGCCATCGACGCACCGTTCGTCGTCATCAACGACGAGGTCGGCCTGATCCAAGAGGCGGAACGCGCGGTCGAGTTCGGCTTTGACGGCAAGCTGGCCATTCACCCACGCCACGTCGGCCCGTTGCTCGACGCGTTCACCCCATCGGCCGCCGAGGTCGAGCACGCACGCCGCGTCCTGGCCGCGGTCGAGTCGGGCGGGGTCGCCGTCGTCGACGGAAAGATGATCGACCCGCCGCTGGTCGCGGCCGCTCGCCGGATCCTCGCTCGCACATCACCCGGAGGCGAACATGTCTGAGAAGCCCGGCTGGGAAGGCCGCTATTACGAAGACTATGAGGTCGGCGACGTCTACCGGCACCGGCTGGGACGAACCATTACCGAGACCGACAACATCTGGTTCACGTTGCTGACGATGAACACGAACCCGATTCACTTCGACAGCCACCTGGCGAAGCAGACGCCGTTCGGTCAGCCCCTCGTCGACAGCTGCTTGACGCTCTCGCTCGTTACCGGGATCAGCGTCAGCGACTTGAGCCAAAACGCGATAGCAAACCTAGCTTGGACCGACATCGAGCTTCCCAATCCCGTCTACAACGGCGACACGATTTACGCCGAGAGCGAAGTCTTGAGCAAACGGGAATCTCAATCGCGATCCTACGCCGGGATCGTCGAAGCGCGTACGACGGGGTATAAGCAAGACGGCACGATCGTCATCACCTACAAACGAACGTTCATGGTGTGGAAGCGTTCGGAACGGAAAATAGAGGGCCCACCTTCCCCAAAGCCCCTTCAACGTAAGAAACGCTGAGGGGCTTTTTCATCCGGTTCCAAGGCTCTTCCCAGGCCGGATAGCCACACTTGAACGAGACCGGGACGGTCGAGGGAGTGCCTAATGGCCTTCGAACTTCAAGTCGCCAGCCTGCGCGAGATCCATCCTCAGCGAAGACCCGCTCTGCGCGGACAAGCCGCGTTTCTGCCGGCGGCACGGATCGAACTCGTCGGCGAGCTCAACGAGCGCTCGAGCGCCCTCGCCGCAGAACGCATCGACGCCGAAGTATCGGTAGAAAGCTCGGCCGTCCTCATTTCGCTCGACGGCGTCACGGTACCGCACTGGGCCGCGCTGTGTCACTTGGTCGCTAAGATTCAATCGGCTCGCCGGCGTGGCTACGACGTTCGGGTCGTGCGGCCGAAGCCGTCGATTCGCTTACTGCTCGGGGCGATCGCGCTCGGCGCTTCGGACTGGGTCGAAGCGGACGACGTTCACGCCGCCCGCAGCGTTGTCATCGCGTAGACGGTCAGGGCCGCAGCCAAGGAATCAAGAGCTTCTCGGTTTCATCCAGCAACGCCGTCAACAGGTAGCCTAACAGCGAAACCATCACGAGCGCTACATACATGCGCTCGACTTGCAGCGTCTGCCAGCCGTTCCAGATCGTGAATCCAAGTCCGCTCTTGGCGGCGGTGAACTCGGCGGCGACGCCGAGGATGATCCCGACGCCGATCGAGAGCTTGACGCCGGCGAATACGTTAGGGAGCGCGCCGGGCAAAAGCACGCGCGTGTAGAAGCTCAGCGGCTTGATGCGATAGGCACGCGCGACATCGATGTAGATTTGCTGAATCTGCCGGACGCCCGCCTCGGTGTTGATCACCATGAGGAAGAACACGCCGATCGCGACCAGCGAGTACTTCGACGCTTCGCCGATGCCGAAGATCAACAGCATGAGCGGCAGAATCGCGATCTTCGGAATTGGATAGAGGATCGAAACGATTGGATCCATGAAAGCGCGGACCCATTTGTTGATCCCCATGAACAGCCCGAGGATCGTCCCGGGAATCGCGCCGATGAAAAAGCCGACGAGGATGCGCGAGAGCGTGGTGAGCGTATCCGTGACGAGCTGGCCGCTTTGCGCGTACGCGATGAAGTCCTCGACGATCATGCTCGGCGCAGGGAAGAATCGCTGATCGAGTAGATGGACCCGGACGATCAGTTCCCAGAGCGCAAGCACGATGAACGGCGCGGCGATCCGTAACCATCGCTCGCTCGCGGCAAACGAAGACTTCGGGAGATGCTGCGTCGGGAGCGCCGTCAGGCCTTGCTCGACGGTCGCCTCTGCTACATCGTTCATCGAAGCAGGTCCCAGATCCTGACGACGTACTCTCCGAACTTCGGCTCACCGCGTAGCTTCACAGGATCGCGAGGCCGTGGGAAATCGATCGGGATGATCTCCTTGATCCGCCCCGGCGACTTCGAAAGCACGACGACTCGATCTGCCAAGGAGACCGCCTCTTCGATACCGTGCGTAACGAAAACCACGGTCTTGCGGGTTCGCTCCCAGATCTGCAAGAGTTCGCCTGCCAGACCGACTCGCGTCTGTTCATCCAATGACCCGAACGGCTCGTCCATGAAGAGGACCGGTGGATCGACGGCAAAGGCGCGGGCGACAGCGACGCGCTGCTTCATCCCGCCGGAGAGCTGGTGCGGATAGGCTTTGGCAAATTTCGAAAGCCCAACGAGCTCGAGCTGCTGATCGACGCGCTTGCGTACTTCCGCGCGCGGCATCGACAAGCTATCGAAGGCAAACTCGATGTTGTCGCGGACCTTCATCCACGGGTAGATCGAGACTTCCTGGAAGACGACCGCGAAGGGCAGCGCGTCCTTCGCAGCGATCCCGCTCCCGACGATGTCGATCTTCCCGCTGGTCGCGTGGTCGAGGGAGGCCATGATCCGCAGGAGCGTGCTCTTTCCGCAGCCGCTGGGCCCAAGCACCGAGACGAACTCACCGTCCTCGATCGCCAAATCGATGTTCTCCAGGGCCACGGTCCCGGTGGAATAGACCTTTCCTACATCTTGGACGTTGATTCGAATCATCTGGGCCTCGGGTTTTTCAATCTCTTTACGCTTGTCGGTGCCGTTCGAGACTTGCACGAAGGCGCCGACCTCCTCCCCCGGAGGCCGGCGCCAGTTCGGAAATCTGGCGACGCTGATGGGGCTCGAACCCACGACCTCCGCCGTGACAGGGCGGCGCTCTAAACCAACTGAGCTACAGCGCCATGGTGGGCACGGTTGGGATCGAACCAACGACCTCCCGCGTGTGAAGCGGATGCTCTCCCGCTGAGCTACGCGCCCGGTCCCATTCCGAACCACGGGATTATACACAAAGGCGTAAACGCCTGGCAAGGGCGGCGGGCCCCGGCGCGAATGCCTGCTCGCGTGCTTGAAGATTTTCGCCTGATAGACCGCTTCGTCGTCCCCTTCCACTCGGTCGACATGCTTCGGCACGTCAATCACGCCGAGTACGTCATCTGGGCCGAGTCGGTTCGGGCCCGTTACATCGCCGAAGTCCTGCGGACCGACATCACCGGCCGCTTCGGCGGGATCATTGCGAAGCTCGTCGTCGAGTACGAGCGTCAGCTCGGCTACCTGGAACCGGTCGCCGTCGGCTGCCGCATTTCGCGTTTCGGGAACAAGTCGTTTGAGATGATCCACGAAGTCTGGAGCGAGCAGACCCAGGAACGCGCGGCGATCCTCACCGGTACGATGGTCGCATTCGACTACACGGAGAACGCATCGATCCGCGTCCCGGACGAATGGCGCGAACGGGCCGCCGCATTCGAGCCGGCCCTCTAGCGGCCCCGGTACGTTCCCAGCGTCTTGAGGGCTTCGGCGACAAAGCTGCCGTCGACGGCATCTTCGGCTCGCGTGCTTCCTTGAATGAGGCCGAGCTCCCGGTACGTCGCAAGGTCGTCTCGCATCGAGGCAAGATTGAGCTCGCCGTTGGGGTCGTCGGCGTTCGGCGTCGCTTCGCGGTACACGGTCGGATCTTTGATGCGCGTCGAGTCGGTCAGGATATGGATGACGTCGTCGGCATTGGCGCCCGCGAGCTTGCCGTTCTTATGCGCCGCAGCGTAATAGCGTACCGCTCGCAGATACGCCCGCATAAATCTCACGCCGAGATCGCGATGCGCCTTGAGGAAGGTGCTCCCGAAGATCATCACTGCAACCTGCTGGTTGGGATAGAAGGTATCGTTCCCGGCGACCTTTACGGCGGCGCCCGTCTTCGCGGCGATCGTACCGTTCGGCTCGGGGAAGAGCGACGCATCGATCGAGCCGTTCTTCAGAGCGACGACCTGATCGGCATAGTCCATAAAGACGACGTTGATGTCGTCGTACTTCAAGCCGCCTTTCCTGAGCAGTTTGCTCGCAATCGCGGCATGCGCCGTTGCCCCGCGCCCGGCGACAGCGATGGTCCGGCCGCGCAGGTCGGCGAAGCTCTTGTACTGCCCGCTCTTGACCAGCTCCGTCCGCACGAGCAGCACTTGGAAGCCGTATCCCGGCGCATCGCGTCCCAAGTCGGCGACCACACGCACGTCGATCCCGCGCGCGACCGCGTTGTACAGGCCGGCCGAAGGCGCACCGCCGCCGACGTCGATCTGCCCCGCGCCCAGCGGCGCAACCATGTTCGCAGCCGAATCGAACGGGATGAAGTTAACCGCAATCCCCTCGTCGCGAAAGTATCCTTTCTTATCGGCGATGTAGAACGGCGCCTCGGTCATGCTGCCGACGGTCCCGATTCGCACCGTCGTAAGCTCATCCGCGCGAGCGCCGGCCGCGAGAACGAACAGCATCATAAGGAAGGACGCCGCCCTCATGGCGAACAAGAAAGCGCACTTCATAGAGCGGGCGCTTAGCTCAGTGGGAGAGCGCTTCCTTGACACGGAAGAGGTCGTTGGTTCAATCCCAACAGTGCCCACCATTTGAAAACCCTGTGACAACGGTTTTTTTTGGTTGGCTGGCTTCGGCCGAGCGCGATGCGCTGCACGCTGCTGCCCCCAACTTTCAAAACGGCCTCTAGGCGCGTCGCCCCTCGCGCTGCGCGTTCGCCGAGGTATGCAAGTAGTGCTGACAACTTCGACGGTCGTCGCCGCGCCGTGCTTTTTTGTGTCGAGATCACGCCATTTTTGCGGGCTCTTGAGGCGGCTCACGCCCGGCGCGCGGCATCGAATGGGGGAGGCACGCCGGTTACGACTAAGGAGAAGAATAGATACCCTCATTTGACTACACGGAGCCTTACAGTAAATGCACCTCTTTATAAAGCGTGCCGTGCTCGCTTTGTCCGGGCTGAGCCTTGCTGCTCTCATCACGGCGTGTACGGGAAGCGCCAACGTCCCAGCCGCGAGCAGCGGAACCGGGACGACGACGGCCTCGGCGACGCCCGTCCCACAGTCGAGCATCTCGTTCGCGGCGATCTCCGGCGCACCGGTCGCGTTGAACGGCCGGGCCGTCGTTACCCTGCCGTCGATTCCCGGCATGTCGAACCTCGGCGGCGGAAACGGCGACAGCATCACGATGTCCGGGACCGCGAGCAACGCGGTGGTCACGCTCGCCTCATCGAGCGGCGGTTCGGGAGGCCCGCCTGCGGGCTTGCAGAGCGCGGGACGCAGTATGCTTGCGATCGGCGGCGTCAACGTCACGCCGCTCTACTACGTCGGCGTGACCAGCTTCAACCCGACGCCGACGCAGATCACGTTCTCGCAGTTCAATCTCGGCGTCCCCAACTTGCCGCCGGGGACGTCGCTCGGCCTCGCGCATAACGATCCGTCGCTGCCGCAAAACGGCTGGAACCAGCATTGTGCATTCGGGCCGTCACAGGTCACCGTGAACGGCAGCAACGCGACCTTCACGCCGAACGCGCCCATCACGACCTATTTCGGCGCGCCGGTCTGGTTCGCCGTTTACCA
>DATNIC010000129.1:0-3524 GCA_035604635.1 Binatia bacterium | reverse complement strand
GAGCTGTTGACGGGGAACCGCCTGACCACGGCGCGCGAGCTCTTACCGGGCTTCGCCAACCGCGCCAAATATGAGCAAGGCGGCAGACCGCTCGCCACGCTCTTGGGCGCCCTGGGCAAAGGTTTTCGCGGGGAGCTTTATGGCTATGGTCCGTCGTCGGGGAGCGGGAACCCCATCATCGCGTTTGAGCCGATCGGTAAGCTCGCGCACGCATGAAGCACTGGGCGCCGTTGGCGGCGACCGCGGCATTTGTCGCCCTAGCCGTCTCATTTGCGCCCGTACGATCGGCAACGCCCGCTGAGCTTGCCCGTGGAAAGATGCTCGTCGTCTACGGAAGCTGCAATGACTGCCATACGCCAGGTTGGGTCGACGCGAGCGGAGCCGTCCCCGTTTCGGGCTGGCTCATCGGAAACTCGATTGGATTTCTTGGACCATGGGGAACGGTCTATCCCGCCAACGTCCGTCTGCGCTTTGCACAAATCACCGAAGAACAGTGGCTGTTCATGGTTCGGACCCGCGCGGGTCATCCTCCGATGAAATGGACCGACCTGCGCGCGCTGTCCGTCGACGATCAGCGCGCGATCTATCGCTTCGTTCGCAGTCTTGGGGCTGCCGGCAGCCCTGCCCCGATCTCGGTCCCGCCCGGGAAAGCGCCCAACACGCCCTTCTATAATATTACGCCTCAGCGCCCTGGCGAACGGCAAGCACTCTAAGGATGCTCTTTTCGCGCATCGCCGTCGCGATCGATGATTCGGAGCCGTCCGAGCGAGCTGCCGCGTTTGCAATCCGTTTGGCGGTACAAGAACACGGCAGCCTCACGCTCATCCACGCCGTCGACTGGGTCTCCGCGGTTTCGACCCTAGAGGCCGGTCTTTCCGTCGCGGATCCCAGCCCGATCATCGATGCACTGCGGACCGAAGGCCGCGCGCTCCTAGCGAAGGCGTCGGCCGAGGCCCGAGCCGCCGGCCTGACCTGCGATGAGCAACTCGCCGAAGCGAGACCGATCGACGCGATTCTCGGCGCAGCGAAACAGGCCGATGCGCTCGTCATCGTGATGGGGACGCACGGACGCGGCGGAATTGGGCGCGTCATCTTGGGCAGCGTCGCCGAAGGCGTCTTGCGCGCGAGCGAGATCCCGGTCCTCACGATTCATCCGACGGACACGCTACCGGCGGCGCCGCAGCGGCTCGCACAAAACGTGCTCGTCGCCGTTGATGGCTCAGATCCGTCGGACGCAGCGGTCCGCGTCGCCGTCACGCAGCTGCCCAAAGAGGGGCGCCGGACGACGTTCTGTTTCAATATCGATCACGCGGCCGTCGAAGATACGTTCGGGGAACACCCTGCCGAGGTGCGGGAGCGCCTCGAAGGAATCTCGCGGCTCGCGCTCGATCGCGCGCTCGAATACGCGCGCGAATATCAGGTTCCGGCGGAGGGCGTGCTGGTCGAGGGGAACACGGTCGACTCCATCGTCGCAGAAGCCAACCGGCGCAGCGCCGACATGATCGTTCTCGGCAGCCACGGCCGCAAAGGCCTCGAGCGCCTTTTCCTCGGCAGCGTCGCGGAAGGGGTCTTGCGCAAGGCAAAAGTTCCGGTCCTGATCGTCCGCGGTTAGCCTTCGAGGGAAAGCTCAGGTGCGATAGACGAGATCGCCGACGGGGAAGCTCGCAGCAAGT
Source organism: Binatia bacterium (assembly GCA_035604635.1). GTDB lineage: Bacteria > Vulcanimicrobiota > Vulcanimicrobiia > Vulcanimicrobiales > Vulcanimicrobiaceae > DATNIC01. The sequence goes on along the minus strand of DATNIC010000129.1, from coordinate 1,851 downwards.
CCGCCGTAGCGCGCAGCGACGTCGATGACGGGCTGCATCTGCGTCGCATCGAAGTGCGTCGCGTAGACGACGCGCAGCATCGTCTTGAGCGTCTCGGGATCGAGCTTGGCGTATTTCACCAGGACCGGCCCGCTTTCGCGCTGATGCGCATTCGCCCAGGCCGCCGTCTTTTCGATCACGAGCGCAAAGCGCGTGACGAGGTCCGGATGCGCGCTCGCCCAGGCCTTGGTCGTAAAATAGCAGCCTATGAGCAGATTCGGAGCGATCGCGTCGAGCGCGGGCGCGAGGATCCGCGCGTCGGCTTTCGCGACTTCGATGAACGGTTCGGCGACGAGGCCGGCGTCGATGCGATGAAGTTTGAGGCCCTCGACCGTTTGCGGAAACGTCATCTCGATGAAGCGGACGGTGCTCGAGTCGCCTCCGTTCTTGTCGATCCATGCCTGCGCGCCGTATTGCAGGATGTTTTTGAGTCCGTTGACCCCGATCGTCTTCCCGTTGAGGTCGCGCGCCATCCGCGCGCTCGAATCCTTGGGTACCATGAGCACCGTCGTCGGCGCTTTGATGCTCCACAAGCTCCCGGGCGCGACGACGGTGAACGGGAGATTGCGTTTGTAGGCTTCGCCGATCGAGATGAGGTTCGAAAAACCGATGTCGACGGCGTTTGATGCGACCGCTGAGCCGATCGCGGCGCCGTTGGGGATCGACTGAATCTGCGCATCGATCCCCGCGTCGCGAAAGAATCCCATGTCGAGCGCGTAGTAGACTTCGGCTCCCGCATCGAGCGGGATCGTCGCGAGACGCACGGTATCGGCCGCGCATGCGGGCCGAGCAAGAGCAGAAAGCGCGATTGCGCCCGCGACGCGTCGAAGTGCCTCACGACGGACCATGACCGTGCCCTCCTCAGAGAGAGAAAACGTACACCGTAGAGAAGGCCTCTCCCTGGAGGGCCGGCGATGAGAACCTTCGGATCGATTCTCTGCCTAATAATACTGCTGTTCGGACCGCATGATCCCAGTTCGGCGGCGCAAACCTCTGGGGCGCCCTACGAGATCAATGCGCTCGTCCCGCTCACCGGCGGCGGAGCATTCTTGGGAAAATCATACGCCGAGACGTTCCGTGCAATCGAGATCTCGGTCAACGCGACGGGCGGGATCAAGGGGCGGCCGGTCAAGTTTGTCTTAAACGACACGCAAACGAACGGGCAAACCGGCTTACAAATCGTAAACGGGCTGATCGCCAAACATATCGCCGTCTTCATCGACGGCGGCCCAAGCACGGTTTGTCTCTCGACCGTGCCGATCGTTCTGAAGACGGGCCCGGTCGACTATTGCCTCTCGCCGGTGATCCATCCGCCGGCTGAAAGCTTCGTTTTCTCGGCGAGCGTTTCGAACGCCGACCAAGCCAAGACCGGGGTGCGCTATTTTCGCGAACGCGGCTGGACGCGAATCGCGATGATTACGTCAACCGACTCTACGGGCGAGGACTACGAGCGCCAAACAGACGCTGCGCTGCAGTTGCCGGAAAACAGAGGTCTCCTGCTCGTCGATCGTCAGCATTTCACCCCGACCGACGTGAGCGTCGCAGCGCAGCTTGCGCATATCAAGGCATCGAATGCGCAAGCGATATTGGCGTGGACGACCGGCACCCCACTCGGAACCGTGTTGCGCGGAGCAAAAGATGCCGGCTTAGATCTGCCGATCGAGACGGCAGCATCCAACATGACCTATGCGCAGATGAGCGCGTACGCGAACATCATGCCGAAGGAAATGCTCTTCACAGCCTTGCTTGCCATTACGCCCGAAGCGACCGCCATGGGTCCGCTGCGTGATGCCCAAACGGCGTATAACAACG
>DATNIC010000128.1:0-2396 GCA_035604635.1 Binatia bacterium | reverse complement strand
TCGCCAGTCCGCTCGCCGCCTCCGAAGGAGCCGCAGTCCATGCCTTCCTGCGTGAGACGCTGGGCATCTGCGGGATCGACGACCTCGAGACACCGCTCGAGGTCAATGCGGTGCCGCTCGACGAGAGCGTCGTGGGCCGATTGAGCCAAGCATTGGCCGAATTCGTGACGCTCAACGGCGATTCACCCGAAGTCGCGATCGAAAAGGTGATCGCCGCTCGAAACGCCGCCCGCAAGTCAAGAGATTTTGCACTCGCCGACCGCCTGCGCGATGCGCTCGCCGAGCAACGTATCGTCCTCAAAGATTCGCGCGACGGAACGTCGTGGAGCGTCGAAACGTAGATCCGCGCCGCCGTGGAGCGGACGTCGATCTCGACGATGTCGTCTATGGGGTGCACGCCGTCTCGGAGGCGATCAGCGCGGGCGAGAAGCTGCGCCGCATCCACATCGGCGACGATCGCAAGCGCGATCCGGCACTGCGGCTCCTGCTCGACCGCGCGCGAGAGGCACAGATATCGGTCCGTTTCGAAAGCCGTGCCTTTTTCGCAAGCTTCCCGTACAAGGCGCACCAGAGCGTCGTCGCGATCGGCGCTCCGTTTGCATACATCAGCCTCGACGAAGCGATCGCCGGCCGCAAGAAGACCGGGAGCGCGCTCTTCGTCGTGCTCGACCACATCACCGATCCGCACAACCTCGGCGCGATCATCCGGACTGCCGAATGCGCCGGTGCCGACGCCGTCGTGATCCCCGAGCGCCGCGCGGCGGGCGTGAACGCGACGGTCCGCAAAGCGGCGGCCGGCGCGGCGGCGTACGTCCCCGTCGCGCGCGTCGCAAACGTCGCGACGGCGCTGCGGACGCTAAAGAAGGCCGGCGTTTGGGTCGCGGGAGCCGCCGTCGAATCGGAGGCGATGCCGTACACGGGCGCCGACCTGGCGCGCGACGTCGCGCTCGTCATAGGAGCCGAGGGAACCGGGCTTGCTCCGCTCGTCCGGCGAGAGTGCGACTACCTCGTCGCCATCCCGCTCGAGGGGCAAATCGCCTCGCTCAACGCCTCGGTGGCGGCGGGCATTCTGCTCTACGAGGCGCTCCGCCAGCGGCGACCGTAAGAAGTTCCTGCGAGTCCGTCTCAATTCCTTGACGCCCTTGAAGGACACTCCTATAATAAGTTGGATGTGCCCGGCTCGACGGGCTACGGCCTGCGATTTCGGCACATCGCTTCCCCCGGGGGTCGGAGATGGCGCTCTCTCAGCCGGCGCAGGAAGGCCTGGACTACCACGAGCGGGCCGACGAGGATCTCGTTTCGTCCGCAAAGTCCGGTGACAACCTCGCCATGGAATTCCTACTCAACAAATACAAAAACTTCGTCCGTATCAAGGCGAAGAGTTACTTTTTGATCGGCGCCGATCGTGAGGACATCATCCAAGAAGGGATGATCGGACTCTACAAGGCGGTGCGCGACTTCAAAGCCGACAAGCTCTCGAGCTTTCGCGCCTTTGCCGAATTGTGCATCACGCGCCAGATCATCACCGCGATCAAGACCGCGACGCGGCAAAAGCACATTCCGCTCAATCAGTATATTTCGCTGAACAAGCCGATCTATGACGAGGACAGCGAGCGGACGCTGCTCGACGTGATGGCGTCGCAGAAGACCTCGGATCCCGAAGAGCTCGTGATCAATCAAGAGGTTTCCGAAGACATCAAGGAGCGAATCCAAGAAAACCTATCGGATTTGGAATCGCAGGTGCTGCTGTCGTATCTCGAGGGCAAGAGCTATCAAGAGATGGCGCGCGACCTCAACCGTCACGTGAAGTCGATCGACAACGCGCTCCAGCGCGTCAAACGGAAGATCGAGAAGAATCTCTCGGAGATCGAGCTCCCTTGAAGAGCCTGGTGCGCGAACCTAGCTGACGGGCGACGCACCGCGGATTCCAGTCAGATGACATTTGGGACGCCTACCTCCGGTAGGCGTCCCACGTTTCCCCGGAGGACGGCAACCGACGATGGCCGACGTGGAGAAGTACGTCAACGACGTCATCACCCGCCAAAGCGACATTCAACGACGCATGTATCGAGAGACGGAGCGCGCACCCCACGGGACGATGCAGACGGGGCCGGATCAGGCTGCGCTCCTGTCGTTTCTCGTCAAGCTCATCGGTGCCCGACGAGCGATCGAAATCGGCGTCTTTCGCGGGCACGGTTCGTTAGCGATCGCGAGTGCGCTGCCGCACGACGGCAAACTCGTCGCATGCGACGTCAGCGACGAATACACGCGGCACGCCCACAAATACTGGAAAGATGCCGGAGTAGCCGGGAAGATCGATTTGCGGCTGGCGCCGGCGACGCAGACGCTCGATGCGCTCTTGAAAACCGACGGCGAAGGGTCCTTCGACTTCGCCT
>DATNIC010000127.1:0-5183 GCA_035604635.1 Binatia bacterium | reverse complement strand
GAACGGCATGAGCAGCGAACCGGCGGCGCCCGCCAACGCGAGTGACAGACCGACGGCGACGCAGAACACACGGTCGGGATTGACACCCATCAGCATCGCCACGTCGCGATTTTGAGCCGCCGCTCGCATCGCCTTACCGATATCCGTGGAATGAAGGAACACCCAGAGAGCGCCGCTCAACACCATCGCGAGCACGAACGCGTTGAGCTTTGCCACCGCGACATAGAGGGGTCCGATATGGATCGCCGCGTCCGAGTACGGGGTTTGCACCGTGCGGTAGTCGGCCGTGAAGAGCAGCAGCGCCAGGTTCATGAGGAGCACGGAAAGCGCAAAGGTGAGGAAGATCTGCGGCATATCGCCGAGTCCCAAAACTCTGCGGATCAGGAACCGCTGCAAGAGGACGCCCAGGACGAATAGGACCGGCATCGAGATGACCAGCGACACCAACGGATCCATCCCGAAGCGCGTCGCCAGAAAATAGCTTATGTACATGCCGATCATCACGAACTCGCCTTGCGCGAAGTTGACGATCTTCACCACGCCGAAGATCAGCGTCACGCCGATGCTCACGAGCGCATAGATTCCGCCGATGAGCAGGCCGTTGATCACAGCCTGGGCGACTGTCGCTGTGACGGGTGTCTACGCTTTCATGAGCGGCTTGCGGGCATCGGCTTTCGGAAAGACGGATACTAAGTCGGCATTTTGCCATTGCACGCCGACCGGATGCGCGTACATGTTCTTGCCGTTGCTGTCGAACTTCACCCTTCCGCCCGGACCCATCGCGGCGTAGCCCTTGGTGAACTCGAGGGAAGCTAAAGCATCGCGCACTTTTTGTGGATCGGTCGACGCCGCTTTCTCGAGGGCGGCCGCGATCATGAACGTTTGCGCGACGAGACCGCCCGCGTACTCGAAGAGGAACTCTCCGTACTGCTTTTGATAGACGGCGTTCACGCGTTGCGCCTCAGGGCTGACGTCGTGGTTCCAGTGCGCGACGCCGAGCAGCCCTTCCGCATCCTTCCCGACGCTCTTGTAGAAGTCGGGGATGACGAAGCCGCCGGAGCCCCCGTTTATGGCGATCTTGAGACCGACCTGCTTGATGGTGTGCCGGATGAGGACGAGATCGCTCAAATACGAAACGGCGAACAGCATGTTCGCGCCCGAGGCCTTGATCTTGTTGACCAGCGGGCTGGCATCGGTGAAGCCGGCCGAGTACGGCTCGAACAATACGATCTCCACGCCTTCGCCCGGCGCCTGTTCACGCAAACCATTGGATGTCGACGTCCCGAAAGCGGTGTTCTCGAAGACCACTGCGACCTTCGGCTTGTCGGTGATGAGCTTCGACATCTGGAGCTGCGCCTGAGCGAACTGCGATGCGCGTGCGAACGGGGTAAAAGTGTACTGGAGGCCTTTGTTCAGCTGATCGGAGCTCGAGCCGGTCAGCAGCGGCACTTTGGCGCGTTCGGTGACCTGACTTGCAATCAACGTCAGGGCGCTGGCATAGGCACCGTGAATCGCGGAGAGCTTATTGCTCGTGATGAGCCGTTCGGTCTCGGTGCGAGTGACGGTCGTGTCGCTCTGTACGTCGGAGATGATGAGGTTCAGCTTGGCGCCGCCGAGCGACTTGATGCCGCCGGCATCGTTGACCATCTGGGCCGCGAGCTTGGCGGCGTTGACGCAGCCCTGCCCGATCTGCGCGAAGTTCCCGGTGACCGGGTATAGGCCACCGATGTTCACCGTCTCCGCCGCCCTGGAGAGGAGTGGGGTGCCGAATCCGGCTGCCGCCCCGGCCGTGATCGTAGTACCCAGAAACGCTCTACGCTTCATCATCGTCTCCTTCGGAAAGAAGGTTCTTCTAGCAGGGCGAAACATCGGATGTTTGGGGACCGCAGGCCTTTCTTGCCCCCTATCTCGAAAGCCTCCATAGGTGAGACATCGGATGAATCCTCCGCGCCTGACCGACGTTGCGATCGGGCGGATCATGGACAAGATCGCGAGCGGCGAGTTGGCCCCCGGCCAGCGCCTCCCGCGCGAACAGGACTTGGCCGGCCAGCTCGGCCTCTCGCGCAGCTCGCTGCGCGAGGCGGTCCGTGCGCTGACGCTCGTGCGGGTCCTCGAGACGCGCCAGGGCGACGGGACGTACGTGACGAGCCTCAACTCGCGCCTGCTCCTGGAATCCGTCGCGTTCGTCACGCATCTCTGGGGCGATTCGCAGATGCTCGAGATGTGGGAGGTCCGCCGGCTGCTCGAGCCCACCGCGGCCGCACTCGCCGCCGCGCGCATGACGAGCGCGGAGCACCTCCAGCTCAAAGCATGCCTCGATCGATTCGCGACGGCGAGCAACGTCGAGGAGACGATGCAGGCCGACGAAGCGTTTCACCGCTATATCAACCAATGCTCCGGCAACTCGGTCCTTGAGTCGGTGATCGAGACGATGTCCGTCCGGACCCTGCGCATGCGCGCATGGCGTAAGGCGACTGATGAGGCGCACCGCAAAGCAGCGTACGAGGAGCACGTGCCGATCTACGACGCGATCGTCGCGCGCGATCCCGAGCTGGTCCGCGCGGCGGCCGCAATGCACGTCGCCGAAGGAGAGTTGTGGTGGCGCCGCTCGATGGCGAGCACTGCAGCGAGCGAGCGGGAGGCGGTAGGCTGAAGGTCTGCGTCACCGGTTCGGCCGGCGTCATCGGAAAACGTCTCGTTGAGGATCTGCGGCGGGACCACGACGTCGTGACCGTCGACGTACGCGATGCAGAGCATATCGTCGACGTCGGCGTCGATCTCGCCGGGCTGCAGCGCGCATTCACCGGCTGCGAGACGGTCGTCCATCTTGCCGCGCCGAGCGACAGCGAGAGCCCGTGGGAAATCGTCTATCGCGACGGGATCGGCGGGACGTACAATGCGTTCGAGGCCGCGCGGCGCGCCGGCGTCAAACAGATGATCTACCCGAGCTCGAACCACGCCGTCGGCGAGTACGAGGTCGAGGCGCCGAAGCCGGACCTCTACCAACCCGGTTTCGGGCTCGTCCTTGACGATCGCAGCGCCGTACGCCCCGACGGCTACTACGGAATCGGAAAGGTCTTCGGCGAGGCGATGGGCCGTTTCTACAGCGATCGCTACGGAATGCAGGTCGCGTGCCTGCGCATTTGCTCGGTCACGAGCGCCGATAAGCCGATCGATCCGATAGCTCGCCCGCCGTGGAAGTATCTCCCGCTGACCGACGAGCAGCGCGCGTTGCGGTTGTTGGCGATGTGGTGCTCGCAGCGCGACTTCGGGCGGCTCGTCCGCGCGATTATGTCCCGCGACGTGCGCTTCGCCATCATCAACGTCGTCGGCGACAATCCTACGCGCTGGTTCGATCTCGAACGCGGCCGCGCGCACTACGGCTGGTGGCCGCTCGACGGATCCGCTTCGTGATGTACGAACTGCACGTGCTCATCCAAGGCTATCCGGGGCGCAGTCTCTACCATGGCGGCCTCGGCTGGAGCACCGTCGCGCTCTTGCGCAGTGCGAAAGATAACGTGCTCCTCGACACCGGACACCACATGCACCGTGAAGTCCTCATGGAAAAGCTCCGCGCTCTCGGCCTCGATCGTGATGACGTAACGGCGCTCGCGATTAGCCATTGTCACTGGGATCACTGCGTGAATTTTCCGATGTTCCCGAAAGCGCGGATCTATGTCTCGAGGACCGAGCTCGACTGGGCCGCGGCGCAGCCGCCGGGCGACTGTCCGGAGTTCCACGTCGAGAGGCTGCTCACGCACCCGAGCGTGACGCGTCTCGAGGACGGCGATGCATTTCTGCCCGGGCTCGAAGCAGTCGCGATGCCGGGACATACACCCGGCCACATGGGATTCATCGCTAAGGGCGAGCGCGGGGAGTATATCTACGCCGGCGATGCGATCAAGAACAGTGCCGAGCTCTGCTCGATCAAGGTCGAGCAGACGCTCGATCTGCAGCAAAGCGTCGCGGCCGTTCGGCTCGTCCGCGAACGCGCGGCCGCCAATCCCCACAATGTCGTCATCTTCGGCCACGATCGGTGTTGCGGTTTCGACGGCGAGCACGTCCACGAGCGCGAGCCGCTCAAGTTCGGTCTGCGTGCGCGCCTGGGCGAAGACTTCGACGAGATTACGACATTTGATCTCGCGCCACGGGCACTCGGCGTATGAAGCTCGCGTACATGATCACGACGCCCGATGTCGAGCGGATGCCGATCTCTTGGGTCGGCGATCCCGACGTCGTCCTGCCGAAGCTCGCGAAGATCGGCTACGACGGCGTCGAGCTGCAGACGCGCGACCCCTCCGCCTTCGACGCCGCGGCCTTCGGGAAGAAGGCGAAGGATGCCGGCCTCGCCATCTGCGCCGTCAGCAGCGGCGCGATTGGTGAAAGCGACGGAATCTTCCTCACCTCGCCGGAGGCTGAGAAACGCGCGCGTGCGATCGAGCGCTACAAAGCCGTTCTCGAGCTTGCTGCCCGCAACGGCGTCGACGCCAGCATCGGGCGCTTTCGCGGGATGCTACGCTGGGCACCGAATCGCGAAACGGGGATGGCGTGGATCCGTCAGGCGCTCGATGAGCTGTTGCCCAATGCGGAGCGTCTGGGCGTGAGGATCGTCCTCGAACCGCAGCACCCCTATAACGTCGATTCGATCAATACCCTGGCCGAGACGGTCGCCTTCATCAAATCGTTCAAGACGAAGAACCTTGTCTTCGAAGCCGACATCCATCACGTCGGTCTGGTCGAGAAGAGCATTCCCGCTGCGCTCGTCTACGGGATGAAGAGCGGGTACATGACGTTCGTACAAGTCAGCGACGCCAATCGGCTTCCGCCCGGGATGGGCGTGTTCAACTGGGTCGACATTTTCGAGACGCTCAAAGCCGCGGGCTACGCCGGCTGGGTCTCGGTCGAGTGCAAGCAGTTCCCCGACAGCGAGCGCTGCGCGGAGTATTGCTTCACGTTCCTGCATAACGTGATGAACCTTCCGGACGTGCCCTGACCTATGGCGCAACCAAAGACCGTCGGACTCGTCCACGCGGTGTTGCCTGCGCTCGCGCCGATGCGTGACGTCCTTGCGCGCACGCTCCCGGAAGTGCGCGTCATCAATTTCCTCGACGAAGGGCTGCTCTCGGAGGCCGAACGGCTCGGCGGGCTGGTCCCGGTTACGATCGAGCGGCTCGCGGCCGTGA
>DATNIC010000126.1:0-4874 GCA_035604635.1 Binatia bacterium | reverse complement strand
CGATCGCATTCACGCGCTTGCCGCTCACGCGCACCTCGAAGGCCGGCGCGTAGAAGTCATTATCCTCGTAAATTGGGATCGAAGAGCTCATCTTCAGGCTACCGACGGGATCGACAAGACGCTTCCGGGTTCGAGCGACGTCGGATCGGTGATCGCGTTCGCGTCGGCGATCGGGCGCCACTGCGTCGGATCGCTGTACGCGAGATAGGCGATTTTCGGCAGCGTGTCGCCGGATTGGACTACGTACGACTTCGTCACGTCCGACGATTGCAGGTTGAGCTGCGCGACCTGCTCTTCGAGCGTCTTGTACTCCCTCAAGCCGATCGAAAGCTTTGCCCGCAGAGGAGTCCCGGTCGGTGAAAAGAGCGTGAAGTGCTGCTGGACCGAGTCGACGACGCACCGGAATGTGTGCCGCGCCTGCTTCTTGTCCGAGATCCGTCCGCCCGAAAATTCTTGCCCCCACCCGAACTGAATCCGCGGCGGGGCGTGCGCCTCGCTGTCGATCTTGAGCAATTCGTAGAACGGGTCGGTCAGGATCGTGACGCTTTTCGCGCTGTCGCCCATCCCGGTATCCGTCGTATCGAAAAAGAGCTCTAGTGTAATCTTTTCATCGGCCAAGCGAACGAATTGAAGCAGCGGCGAGTCGAGCCCCGGGATAGCGATTTCGGCGATCTGCACCTGCTTTTGAAATTGCAGTTCGGTAGGATTGAACTGCGCGTAGAGCTTGTCCCCGGTCGGCTTGAGGTTCGCATCGAGCCGTTGGAACCAGCACTTCTGGAACGAAGCCATCAGCCGTATCGCTCCTTTTCGGCGACTGCGCCGGAATGGATCGCGCGGTCTTCGCGTGCATACTGCGCGCGGCGCGAGCGATCGTCGAGAATCGCAATGACGCGGCGGGCGATCCGCTCGATCTGCGGTTCGTCTCCTTCGCCGGGGGGCGCAGTGTCGTGCACGACGGCTTCGACTTCGCCAATATGAACGTCCATCTCAGAACGACCCCGCGACCGCATTGAGGGCCGCCCCGGCCACCGTCCCCGGCGACGTCAAATCGAGCCCTTCGTGTGCGATCTCAAGCGACTCGATCGCAACCTCGCTAGTCTTGGCATTGAAAGCCGGGCCGGTCCATTTGACTGGGAGGCCGCGCGAGAAATGCCACACCTTCAGTGGAATATGCAGATCGTTCTCGAGGACGATGATCCCGTCGCGCCGCTTCCCTTTCCCCGAAACGTAATCGTAGTGCCACGTCCAGAGGTCCTCGCCCAGTCCGACGCCCCGCTTGAGGATGATGTTCGACCACGTCGTGCGCGATGGAAACTTGCGCACGCGATCGTTGAGCCCGCCCTCTTTGTAGTCTTCGGTCTCGAGTTGCGTGTCGAGCCCCGAGCACTCGCTGAAGCCGCCGACGAGGGTGCCGGCAATCGCGCTGATGACCTGCATCGCCGAGAGACCGGTATCGGTCGCAGCCAGCAGATGGTTCGGATCGACTACGGTGTTCGATGAATCGATGAGCGCGATTTGAAAGTTGTACGCCATCATCGGATCCAAGCGAATCATGCTGCGTTCACCTCAAAGACTTCAAGCGTCTCTTGCTGGTGCCCGACACGGAAGATGATAAACTCGGCCGGACGTACCGGTGCGACACCGATCTCGACGATGAGTTGCCCATTTGCTTGTGTCGCCGCAGTGTTGTTTGACGCATCGCACGTGACGTAGTAGGCGTCGGCGGGCGACGCCCCGGCTAGGGCTCCGCGCTGCCAGAGCGCGTCGAGTAACGTCAAACACGAGCGCCGCATGAGGAGTCGCAGCGTCGGAGTGTTCGGCTCGAAGACCGCCCACTGCATCGCATTGAGGAGGGCAGCCTCGATCATTGAGACCAAACGGCGAACTGGGACGTAGAGCCAGTTGGAGTCGCTCGAGAGCGTCCGTGCGCCGTAGACGCGGATCCCGCGGTTCGGCAAAGCGCGGATGCAATTGATGGACTGATCGTTGTAGACGGCTTGCGCCTCGCCGTCGATCGCGCTCGCGACATCGGCGATCCAGCGCAGTTCGCTGTTGGCAGCCGAATGGTGCGGGCCGTCGGCGAGATCCAGACGCGCGAAGACGCCGGCCACGTGACCGCATGGCGGGACAAAGCGCACGTCCCCGGTAGGACTTAGCGGATCGTACACACCGGCCCATGGCCAATGAATCGCAGCGCGCGACGCATCGAAGGACGGCCGGAACGTCAGCGGATCGGTTCCGGCCGGCACGTCGGTGAGCGCGAAGCGAAAGCTAGGATGCGGCGGCAGATCCGGATCGACTGCATCGTTTTCGCAGAAGTTTACGAGCGCGAGCATCACCAGGAGCGTCGCCGTCGCATCGAATGCCGGTCCCGCTTCTTCCGGCGGCGGCGGCTGCTGCGGCGCCTGCGGCGTCACCAGCGGAGACGGATGCCCCAGCCAAACGGGGTCGGTACACTCGACCGGCGGCGTTACGACCGGCGGCGGCGGTTGCGGCGCTGCGCCGGATGCACATGCATCGGGGACCGCGATCAAGGTCGGCTCGCGGAAAGGCGCAAGCGCATTGAGCGCAGCCACGAGATCCGCCGGCGCGGCCGCGCGCGTCCCGTCCGTCCCGCCAGCGAGCAAAATCCCCGGCGTGTCCGCGGGCCATGCGTCGGGATCGAGGCTCGGATTTGGGAGCGAGGCCGGATCCAGGCTCAAGCGGCTGTTCGCACTCGACCAACGATCCGCCCAAAGTTGCGGCCAGAGCGGCGAGAGGCCGTCGTAGTCTTCGACGACTTGATCGCCTTCGAGGACGACGGCATGGATCGCGAGGCATTCGACGCACAGCGGCGCGCTCGCATCGAATGCCAACGGCACCGGCTTGTCGAGCGGGGAGCCGTAAGTCATCCCCGGGAGATCGGACGAAACGATCAGCGCGCTATTCGCGACGTCAACGTAGCAAATGACGTGATACGAGGGCGCGAGCGCTCCTTGCCGCAACCGGATGAACCCTCCGCGCTCGAAGCGCGCCACGGATGCCACCGGGATGGCCGCACCTTGTTTTTGAGGAGCGCCGGTTGCACTAGTCTGCGCGACGACGTGTGTCATGCAGCGCAACGCGACCGCATTGCCCCAGCTTCCCGGCGACGAAGCAGCAACGGTTGCGGCATCGTTGCCGTTCACCGCAGAGAGCGTTGCCTGCGAGACAACCGCACCGGTCGAGAGGAACAGCGGCTTGGCCGGATCGAGCGGCGGCTTCTCGAGCGCGCTCACGCCGGCGATCGGCGCGCTGATATCGATCCACGTCCCGGCGGGATCGGCGGCGATTGCCTCGCGCAGCACGACGATGCGATTCCCGGTCGCCGGCTTCTGCGCGAGTGCGACGACGGCGCCCGGGACGACGACCAGCGTAGGCGAGAGCGTCAGACGCGTCGGGCTTGCAACCGTCGCCATCGTCTGCGCCCCGGGAGCGGCGGCGCGGACGATCCATGCCGCAACGCCGCCGTTCTCGAAGAACGCGTTTACCGCATACGCGAGATATGCCGGCGCATAGAACGAGCCGAAGACCTGCGCGAACTCCTTGAACGACGTGACGCGCGTCGGGACGCCGAGCGGCCCGCGTTCGGCGAGACCGATGAACGCCGCGACGTCGGTTCGCGACGGCGCTACCGGCCGGACCTGCGGGTCGCTAGGTTCGATGTAGACGCCCGGGGCGCGATCGGCGAGCATGCGCTATGCGCTCTCCAAGTCGAGTCCTTCGTGGACGAGCTCGAGCGTTTCGATTGCGACGTCGTTCCCCTTGGCATTGAGCCCCGGTCCTTCGTACTTCACCGGCCACGCTGCGGTAATTTTCCAGTGCAAGACCGGCTGCTGCAGCTCGTCGAGCAACGTGATCGTCCCGCTGCGCCGGTCCTGCGTCCCCTCGATGATGTTCTTCCGCCAGGTCCACAAGTCGAGGTTCTTGGTCACACCCCGCTTGAGCGTGATGTGCGCGTGCTTTTGCAAGCCGGTGAGCTTGCGCGTCGACAGACTCTTGTCGGCGCCTTCGCGATACTCCGCGATATCGGCGTCGGTGCTCAATCCCGAGCATTCAGAAAAGCCCACCGAGCCCTGCATGTTGTCGAAGCTCAGGAGAAAATTGAACGAACGCGCCGGGTCGTTGCGGGTTGCCATTGATCAGCCCTCACTCAGTCACGGTTGAGCCGCCGGCCCATTGGCCGATGCGGAAGATGACGAACTCTGCGGGATAGGTCACGGCGACACCGATCTCGACGATCAACCGGCCATTCTCAAGGTCGCTTTGCGTCATCGTCGTGAGGTCGCAGGTCACGTAGAACGCCTCGCTGGGCTTGGTCCCCATCAGCGCCCCCGTCCGCCACACATCGACGAGAAACTCGGAAATGCTCTGCTTGACGCGGACCCAGAGGATCTGGTTGTTCGGCTCGAAGACGACCCATTGCGTCCCGAGCTCGATCGATTTCTCGAGAAAGATGAACAACCGCCGGGTGCTAACGTACTTCCATGACGTGTCGCTGGAAATGGTGCGCGCGCCCCACACCCGCAGTCCACGGTTCTCGGGCCGGAAATCCCGCAGGACGTTGATCCCCAGCGGATTGAGGATATCTTGCGTCCCGGTGTCGACGTGATGCGAGAAGTCGACGATATTATTGACGACTTCGTTGGCCGGGGCTTTGTGCACGCCGCGAGTGATGTCGGAACGCGCATAAATGCCCATGACGTGCCCGCTCGGCGGGATTCCGACATTTTGAATGTTGAGCGGATTGGCCGGAAACGGGTCCGGTATCTCGAGCCAGGGGTAGTAGAGCGCACCGTACTTCGAATCGAAGTTGCCGCGCTGCACTTGAACGTCGCTCGGAGCCGCATCAGATG
>DATNIC010000125.1:0-2733 GCA_035604635.1 Binatia bacterium | reverse complement strand
CGGCCGGTGCCAGCGCGATCTCCGCCGACCCGCCGATGAGCGCCGCCAAGAGCGTCGTCGGGTCGATCGCCGTCATCTCGACCTGCAGGCCTTCGCGATCGTAGAAACCTTGGGCGGCGGCGATGAAGTGCGGCCAGTTCTGAGCCGTGATCGAGGGCGATACGAAGCGCAGTTGCACTTTGGGCCCCGCCGGGGCATCCGCCGCGGCCGCGGCCGCGCCGCAGCACAGCACCGCCGTCAGTAGGATAGCAGCGTGTCGAATGCTCATCGCGCGAGGGATTCCGCGCCGCAACCCGCTAACCCGCCAACGTTATGTTGACGCAGGCAGAGAACGAACGGCTGACGCGGGTCGGCCCGGGCACGCCGATGGGGACGCTTCTTCGTAACTACTGGCAGCCGATTGCGCCGGCCAAGCAGCTCGCCGAACGGCAGGTGATGCCGGTGCGCTTGTACGGCGAGGACCTCGTGCTCTTCCGCGACGGACGGGGACGGATCGGGCTCGTCGGCGACCGCTGCGCGCACCGCCGCGTCAAGCTCGAGTGCGGCTACACGACCGAGGCCGGGATCCGCTGTCCGTACCACGGCTGGACGTACGACGTCGCGGGCCAGTGCGTCGATCAGCCGGGTGAACCGGCGGGAAGCACCCTTCGACAGGCTCAGGGCAGGCTCTTTAAAGACAAGGTGACGATCCCGTCCTATCCGGTCGAAGAACTGGCGGGACTCATCTTCGCGTACCTCGGACCGCAGCCGGCGCCGCTCTTGCCGCGCTGGGATCGCCTCGTGTGGGACGGCGTCTATCGCGTCGTCGCGTTCGCGGTCATCCCATGCAACTGGCTGCAGGCGATGGAGAACACGCCCGATCCGATCCACACCGAGTACTTGCACGGTCAGTACTTCATGCAGTGGCTGAAGGCGCAGGGCGTCCCCGACGACGACCCGCGCTGGATGCTGGCGCGCGGCTTCGCGACGCACGTGCTCAAGCACGAGTTCGGGTTCCACCAGTACGGGATCGCGCGGCGCTCGCTGCGTGTCGGACAGTCGGGCGAGAACGACACCTGGTCGTCGACGCCGCCGCTCGTGTTCCCGAACACCCACGTCACCTCGGGGTCTGGCCGGCACGACTTCGGCTGGCGCGTCCCGATCGACGACACCCACACGATGCAGTGGATGCTGCGCGCGTTCCGGCCCGGCAACGGCGTCACCGTTCCGACGCAGGAGAGCGTCCCGTACTACGAGATGCCGGTCGTCGACGCCAAGGGCAACTACGCATCGCTCGACACCGTCAACGGTCAGGATTGGATGGTGTGGGTCACGCAGGACCCGATCTACGATCGCACGCGCGAGCGGCTCGCCGACAGCGATCGCGGGATCATCCTCTACCGTCAACTCCTGCAGCAGCAACTCGAGCGCGTGGAGGCGGGAAGCGATCCGATCAACGTGTTTCGCGATCCGGCGCAGAACCAGAGCATCGAGCTCCCGACCCCGTGGGACCGCGGCTACGCCTGGGGCTACGCAAAGGACGGCAGCTACATCCGCGGGACGGTCACCACCGCCGACCGGATGCCGGCCGAGATCGCGGCGGAGATCGAAGATCTGTTCTGCGCGTCGACCCGCGAGACGAACGTCGCCGTTGCCTCAGTCTGATTCGAAGCAATGGCGGTTCGAAATCGATGTCGATCGTTGCTTGAGCGATCGCGAACGGAATCCGATTGGATTCGCCTTCCCAGGGGTCATCAATTATGAGCTCTGAACGAAAGCCGAATTCAAGTACTTCGCTCGCCGAATTGAGCGACGAAGAATATGGCATGCTGCTGTTTCGTCGCTACTTTCATCGTAAAACTGTTCCATGGTTGATCGGCTACGCTCTACTGTTCCTCGCATGCTTCTGGGCATTTAACCTACCTTTGTCAAGTAAGGATGACTGGGTGCGGGCGATCGTCCTCTCCGTGTTAGCCGCAAGTATGCTGACCGGAGTCGGAACACTCATTCGAACCGTCGTAGTGGATCAGCCAAAACTCGAACGTGCTCTTGATGGGACGCGAAAGGCTTCTCGCACGGCCGAGTTGAGGAGGGCCGGTGAGGCGGTGAATGAGCCGACGCAACAGATTTACTCGACATGGGATGTAGCTTTAGGAACGCTTGAAAACTTTTGGAATACGAACAAGGTTCAGAACGGACAGGTCTTCGTCCTCAGTGTCGGTGCGACGGTTCTCGGATTCCTAGTTTTGATTGTCTCGATCGTCCTCAAAGCCTTTAACATAGGACAATCGCAGGACGATATTGCGATCATCGCTGGTGTACTATCGCAGTTCATCGGAGCGACACTTTTGATTGTTTATCGATCGACCGTCAGTCAATCCAGTCGATTCGCGGAGGCTTTGGAGCGAATTCTCACGGCTGGCATGTCCGCTGCTATTGTCGAGACTATTGAGGGTTCAGAACCCGAAGTGATAGCCGTTAGAAACAAATACCGCGGTGAGGTCGCGATAGAGATTCTTCGAGGTTCTAAGGAGAAGTGGAGGAGCGTGCCGTTAAAGCCGCAGGAATAGACGTTCCGGGCGCTTGTTATCGTGGCGGTCGGAGTGCCGTCGCGCTGATGATCTCGGTCGCGGGGAACGCTCGCTCGAGGAATCCGTAGCGCGCGAGCGCGTCGATGAGCGGCTGGAAGTTTCGCACCTCGAGGTACTCCGGGTCGATCATCCGCACGCTCTTCGCGACCACGTCGGGAGCGAT
>DATNIC010000124.1:0-4309 GCA_035604635.1 Binatia bacterium | reverse complement strand
AGACCAAATCGAAGCCGCCGCCGTGAATCTCCAACGGCTCGCCTAAGAGCGCGTGCGCCATCGCGGAGCACTCGATGTGCCAGCCCGGACGACCGGCGCCGAACCCGTCGAAAACCCATTCCGGTTCGCCCGGTTTGGCGTACTTCCAGAGCGCAAAATCGAGCGGATCCCGCTTGTGCTCGTTCTCCTCGATCCGTGCGCCGACGAGGAGCTCATCGATGTTCTTGTGCGAGAGCTTACCGTATTCTTTGTCTCGCTTCACGCTGAAATAGACCCCGTCGTCGCTCGCGTAGGCGTAGCCCTTGGCGGCTAGTTCGCGGATCATCTCCTGAATCTGCGGGATATAAGCAGTCGCATGCGGCTCGGAATCGGGCGCCAACACGCCGAGCCTATTCATCGACTCGCGGAAGGAATCGTAGTTCCGCTTGACGATCGCACGCCAATCTTCGCCGGTCTCACGGGCCGCGTTGATGCTCCGGTCGTCGATGTCGGTGACGTTCTGCACGAAGTTGACGTCGTATCCGAGATGGACCAAGTAGCGCCGCAAGACGTCAAAGAACATGAACGACCGCGCGTGACCGAGGTGCGCTTGGGCGGATGGGGTCAGGCCACACACGTAGATCTTGACGCGGTTTTCCTCGGGCTTGAATTCTTCGACGGCCCGTGTGAGCGTGTTATATAGCCTGAGAATCGCTCGCTCCGCCCAATTGCGCGAGCCGCGCCTCGAGCGCACTGATGCGCGCTGAGAGCTGCTGCAGCATGATCGCGTTCGGATCAGGCATATCGACTTGCGGCCGTGACGGGACGGCCTGCACCGGCTTCCCGTCCTGAATGACGATGCGCGCGGGGATGCCGACGACCGTCGCGTTCGGTGGGACGTCTTTGACGACGACCGAACCCGCGCCGATCTTCGAATTGTCGCCGACGGTAATTGCACCTAAGACGGCGGCATGCAGACCGACCGTGACGTTGTTCCCTAGCGTCGGATGACGCTTTCCTTTGTTGAGGCTCGTCCCACCCAACGTCACACCTTGGTAAATGGTCACGTTGTCGCCGATCTCGGTCGTCTCGCCGATCACGACGCCCATCCCGTGATCGATGAAGAATCCCTTGCCGATCCTCGCACCCGGATGGATCTCGATCCCGGTCATGAAGCGGACGTACTGCGAGAGAAACCGCGGGACGATCGGGATCCCGGCGCGGTACAGCGGATGGATGAGGCGGTGTGCCGTGATCGCGTGGAATCCGGGGTAGGACAATACGACGTCCAGCCAGCCTTTTGCGGCAGGATCGCGCTCGACCGGCGCTCGCAGGTCGGCGAGGATTGTCTCCAGCGGATTCTTCGCCATGGTTCTCACTCTAAATGAAGACTACGCGCGGCCCGAGCGGGTTGCCTCCATCACGCCGAATCGATGCACGCGACCGCGTAGGCCGCGACACCGCTCCCGTCGCCGGTATACCCCATCCCGTCGCTTGACTTCGCCTTCACGCTGACCGCCCCGGACGCGATCCCGATCGCCCCTGCCAACGTTGAGGCCATTGCCTCGACGTGAGGTCCGAGCCGCGGCGCTTCGACGACGATCGTTGCATCGACGTTCACGACCCGATAACCGCTTTGGCGGACTCGCGCGACGCACTCCTGGAGCAATGCCAGCGAATCGGCGTCCTTCCAGCGCGGATCGGATGAGGGGAAGAGCGTTCCCAAGTCGCCGAGTGCGCCCGCGCCCAAGATTGCGTCTGCAACGGCGTGGACCAGCGCATCACCGTCGGAATGGCCGAGCGGTCCGCGTTCGAACGGAATGCGAATGCCCCCCATGATGAAGGGGCGGCCGTCGACGAGTCGGTGCGCGTCGAAGCCGAAGCCGAACCGAACGGTCACGTTGGGCGCGCGTCGGATGCGAAATGCGAGAAATGCGTCGTGTAGAGCGCATCGGGTCCCGCGATACGCAGCAGCCGGTCGCCGAAGCCGCGCAGCCGCGACGATGGGACGAATGCGCGCACGACGACCGCGGTCGGCAGATCGCGGTCGACCGCATCGATCGTTCCTCGTCCTTCGAGCTCCCGTTCGATCGCGTCGACGACCTCGTCATGGACAAAAGCCTCGACCAAGAACACTTCCTCTTCCGAAACGATCGGCGCTCGACGGCGTAGCACTGCTTCCGCGCGTTCCAGATCGGCCTGATACGTGATCTTGAAATTCTGGATCGAGCCTTCGACCACGAAGACGTCGAGCCCGATGCGTTCGAGCAGACTCGCTTCGTCCGTACCGCGAAAGCCCGCACGTTCGGCTTCAGCAAACGCGCGCAGCATATCGCGCAAGGTCGCCAGCTGGGGCGTCTGTGCGGCCCACAGGGACGCGCGGTCGTGGGTCCGAGTGACCTTTCCGTCGGTATCGACGGATTTGATCGTGTCGATGCACGGAGTCGCCAGGAGCGACGCCGTGCCGGCGCGGACGATGTTCATCGCGCGACGGACGTCGTTCGGCTGGACGAGCGGCCGCGCACCGTCGTGGACGATTGCGCCGCCGCAGCCCTCGGAGAGTTCGACGAGGCCGTTGCGGACGCTCGCTTGGCGGTCCTCGCCGCCGGCCGTGACTGCGATCCGCGCGTGGCCGGCTCGCGGCCAAACGAGCGCCTCGACCTCGGCGAGAAAATCAGGTTCCGTGACGACGACGATCTCGTCGACCTCCGGCATGGCGGCAAAGGCGTCGACGGACCACGCGAGCATGGGTTTCCCGGCGAGCTCGGTGAGCTGCTTGGGCTGGCCGAAACGGACGCCGCGTCCCGCGGCGGCGATGACGACGCCCCAAATCATGGGCGTTTCAACTTCGCAAAGATCATCCGGCCGGCAACCGTCTGCAGCACGCTCGTGACTTGAACGTCGACCGTCTCGCCGATCAACCGTTTCCCGTTCTCGACGACGATCATCGTCCCGTCGTCGAGGTAACCGACGCCTTGGTGGTGCTCCTTTCCGTCACGGATGATCGCGACGTTGAGCTCTTCGCCGGGAAGGACAACGGGCTTGACAGCATTGGCGAGCTCGTTGATGTTCAGGACCTCGACGCCCTCGACGTGCGCGACCCGGTTGAGATTGTAGTCATTGGTCAAGAGCTTGCCATGTCGCTCGGCCGCTAAACGGACGAGCTTGGCATCGACGAGCAACCCTTCGTAGTCGCGTTCGCTGATCTCGAGCGGCGCGAGCTCCTGGAGCTTGGTCAGGACGTCGAGCCCGCGGCGGCCGCGCGTCCGGCGCATCGAGTCGACGGAGTCGGCGATTTGTTGGAGCTCGCGCAGCACGAAACGGGGCAACACGAGGGGCCCCTCGAGGAAGCCGCTTTCCACGATCTCGATGATGCGGCCATCGATGATGACCGACGTGTCGATGATCTTCGCTTGGCCGCCGCCTCCGAGCGGGAGCGCGAGCGCGGGGATCGAGACGCTCTGCTTCGCCCCGACGCGCGCGCCGAGATACGCAGCAAAAACGCTGACTAAAATGTAGAGGACGATCGCGACGTAGCTGCCCGCCCGGCCCGCAAAGGTGATGAACTCGAAGAGGACGCTCTTGATCAAGAACGCGATCACGAGCCCGGCGATCAATCCGACGGCCCCGCCGACGAGTTCGGTCGGCGAGAGCCGCTCGATCGCGCGCTCGAACGTCACGAGTTCGTTCTCGAAAAGCGACTGCGCGAACGGTGCCACGAAGACCCCGATGAGCGCGCCGACGATCGGCGCACCGATCAGCAACGTGATCTGCCACAGCTGGCTTGCAACATGGAGCGAGAAGGCGTGCGTGTAGGCGTCGCGACCGAGCAAAAACCCCGTCGTCGCAAAGACCGCGGCAAAGAGGATGCGCAACAGCGTCGCTGAGGCGCCTCGGACCTCTCGCTTAGGCGATGAATGCTCGAGCGACATCGTTGGCTACAAAGCGTCCGCGATCGGTCAAACGGACATGCGTGGGGTCGACGCGCAAAACGCCGACCGACGTCAGTTCGTCGATGACGCGCGCGTAGTAGTCGAGAAAATCGAATCCGTACTTGTTGCGAAAAGCCTGCACATCCACTCCTTCGCGGGTCCGTAGGGCAAGCATCGTCGCCTCGCCGAGCCGCGCAGCCCCGGTCAGTTCCTCTGATTCACCCGGGATCGGCTGCCGCTCGCGCGCTGCTCTGACGTACTCCGAGAGGTCGCGCGTATGGGTCGAGCGGCGCCCACCGATGTAAGAAGCCGCGCCCACACCCAACCCTACATACTCGCCGTTGGCCCAATAGTTTTCGTTGTGCACGCTGCGGCTGCCGGGACGCGCGAAGTTGCTG
>DATNIC010000123.1:0-44537 GCA_035604635.1 Binatia bacterium | reverse complement strand
TGGAACCTTCGAGTTCCTGTTTCGCGCCCCGACCGGTTCGGGCAAGACCGAGGTCCTCATGCGCGTCGCGGTCGACACGGCGCTCAAATCCGGCGGCTACGTGTGCATCGTCGCACCGACGCGCGATCTCGTCCGCCAGCACATAACCTATTTCACTGAACGTCTCGCCGGGACGGGGCTCGGTATCGGGGCGCTGCACGCCGGTGCGTCTCCGGGCGAGCGCAAGGCAGTTTTGGCCGGGATCGCGGACGGGTCGATCCGCTTCGTCATCGGGAGCGCGATGATGATCTCAAGCGAACACCTGTGGGAGATGATCGATCGCAGCGCGCTCTTCATCGTCGACGACGTCAACGCGTTCGACGAGCGCGAGCATTTGCGGCTCATCGAAGATCTCGACTGCCCGTTGATTTTCGCGAGCGCGACGCCGGACGAACTGCGTTCGTTCCTGCGGCGCGTCGGTGCCTACGACAACGTCGTCGCGATGAAGGCCAAGCCGTGGGACGTCTTGCCGACGACCGTGCACAAGGTCGAGGGCGTGTGGGGCGAGCCCCCGCCCGAGCAGCTTTCGCGCGCCGACCAACTTATTCGCGAGCATCTCGAACGCAAATCGCGCATCTTCGTGATCGGCCGGACGCGCGGTGACGTCCCGCGCCTCGCGGAGCGGCTCGAAGCCACCTATGGAATCCCGGTGCAGCAATTGCGCGGCGACATGGTCGACTCGAACGAACAGCGGAGCCGGCAGCGGCGGCGCGGGATTCGGGTTCATGGCGCGCAGACCCGGGTCGAGATGATGGCGGCGTTCACTGCGCAGGCGCCGTCGATCCTCGCGGCCACGAACCTCATCGGCAGCGGCCTCGACATCCCGGCGGCCGACTTGATCGTGATCACCGATGCCGACGCGTTCGGTGAGTCCGAGGTCGAACAGTTGATCGGCCGCGTCGGCCGGCGCGAACGGCCCTCGGACGCCGTGCTCATGACCGGGACGACCCTCGAGCGCAATCCCTCGCGCTCGGCGTCCAGCGGGAAGGTCTGGCGCTTCGGCGCGCGCTCGGGATTCAAGGTGCGGCGCTAAACGGCCGATATTGCCATAACGTGAACATCATTCCGTCGCCGACCCCAAGCCGAGCGAATACCACGGAGCCGTGGCACAGCGGCTACGGTTCGGATCTCTATGATGCCATCGCCGAATGCGGGATCGCCGCCGGGCGCGAAGTCCTCGACGTCGGCTGCGGCATTGGGCATGCCACCGAACCCCTCGCGGTTCGCGGCTGCATCGTGACGGGACTGGACCCGGATGCCGACCGCTTGGCGAGCGCGCAAAAGCGCCTCCCGAACCTCAGATTCGTCCAAGGCCGCGCCGAGGAGCTGCCGTTCGCGGACAACTCGTTCGACGGTGTGATTTGCGCGCAGGCGTTCCATCACTTCGATCAAGTCAAGGCGCTGGACGAATTGATGCGCGTCGTTCGTCCCGGCCGGCCGGTCGCGATTTGGTGGAAGGCGTTGAGCTCTACCGAACGTGCGCGCGAGGCACGCGAGCACGCGAGCCTGCGCGCCAGGCGCCCGCCGATCCCCGATCCGCTCAAAGGCAGCTTCAAAGCATTCTTCGCCGCTCCGTTCGCCGATCGCCGGACGCGCGTGCTCCGGCACGTCATCTTTACGACGGTCGATCATTGGATGGCGTACGAGCGCAGCCGGCGCCGAGCGTCCGAGCACTACGGCGAAAACCTCGAGCGCTATCTCTCGGTGCTGGAATCCGAACTGCGCGCGTCGTACGGCGACGGGGAGATGCAGGCGACGTTCATTCAGTACCTGTACGTCGGACTGGTGCCGTAACAACCTTGCGCCTCGGCGTCCATGTGGGCGTCGCCGGTGGTTACGAAGCGGCTGTCGCGTACGCCAAGCGCATCGGCTGCACGTCCATCCAGTTTTTCAGCGGGAATCCGAAGACGTACCGGGTCTCACCGATCGACCGGCCGTCGCTCGAGCGCTTCCGCGACCTGCGGCGCAACGCCGGCCTCGCACCGGCCGTCATCCATACGTCCTATCTGATCAATCTAGCGAGCGAAGACGAGAAGCTAGCCGCAAATTCGCTGCGCTTACTCAAGAACGATCTCGCCGTTGCGGCCGTGGGCGAGGTCGCGTACGTCAACACGCACTTGGGTTCGTACGGGTCCGGCGACCGCAACGCGGGTTTCGTGCGCGTCTGCCGCGCGCTCGAAGATGCGCTCGCGATGATCGCGCCGGGCGTCTACCTCGTCCTCGAAAACTCGGCCGGTGCCGGCCAACTCTGCGGCGGGACGATCGAGGAGCTGGGAGACTTCGTGCGGACGATCGACCACCCGCAGCTCGCGGTCTGCCTCGATACCGCACATTCGTGGGCTGCCGGCTATGAGATCTCCGACGCGCAAGGAGTCGAGCGGTTCTTCGCGCTCGTCGACGAGCGTCTCGGCCTCGACCGCGTCCCGCTCTTCCATTTCAACGATACGCAAGTGCCGCTGGGAGGACACAAAGACCGTCACTGGCACATCGGCGACGGCTTGATCGGGATCAACGGTTTTAGGGCGCTCGTCTCGCATGCGGCGTTGCGCGGCAAGACTGCGATTCTCGAGACGCCGGGGTCCGAAGCAGACGACGAGCGAAACCTCGGCGCCATTCGCTCGATTCTCGGCGCGATCGCCGCTTAGGCCGCACGCATGATCGTTCATTTCGACATCGATGCATTCTATGCAGCGGTCGAGGTGCGTGACGATCCCTCGCTGCGAGGCAAACCGCTCGCGGTCGCGGGCTCGAGCCGGCGTGCGGTCGTGCTCACGGCGTCGTACGAAGCGCGTCCGTTCGGAGTCCGCTCGGCGATACCGCTCTTTCGCGCCCGCGTGATGTGTCCCGAATTGGTCGTTGTCCCGCCCAACCATCAGCACTACCGTGCCGTCTCGCGCGAAGTGTTCGCGATCTTCGAGGACGGTGCCAAGGCCGTCGAAGGCCTTTCGCTCGACGAGGCCTTCGTCGACATCGGTGCCGCGGAGACGGACGACGTCGTAGCGTTCGCAAAAAACGTTCGGGAGCGCGTCCGCAGCGAATTGGGGCTGACCGTCAGCGCCGGCGTCGCTCGGGGGAAGATGACCGCAAAAATTGCTTCGGACTCGTGCAAGCCGGACGGGCTTGCCGTCGTCCCGCCTGGAACGGAAGCCGTGTTTCTGGCGCCGCAGCCCGTCGGCCGGTTGTGGGGCGTCGGGCCGAAAGCCCAAGCCCGGCTGGCGCAAGCGGGTGTGACGACGATCGGTGAGTTCGCTATGCTCGACGATGCGCGGCTCTTCGCGTTGTTCGGCCGAACGGGGAAAATGCTGCGCGAACTGGCACGCGGGAACGACGATCGAACCGTCAGCGCCGATCGCGACACGGTCTCGGTCTCGACCGAGGAGACGTTCGAATTCGACGTTCGCGAGCACGGCAAGCTCCGCGACGTGTTGCGCGAGCAGTCGGTCGAGATCGCCGAACGGTTGCGCCAGCACGGCGTTCGCGGCGCCTCGGTCGGCGTCAAACTCAAGGGTGCCGACTTCAAGATCACGAGCCGTCAAACCCATCTCAACGAGCCGACCGACGATCCGGAAGCGATCTATTCCGCCGCCGAGCGGTGCCTGCAAAGGGCGCATGCCGACGGCGTGCCCATTCGTCTGATCGGGATCAGGATCGGCGATCTCACCGAAGAGACGACGCGTCAAATGTCGCTGCTGTAGGAACGACGATGTCAGATCGCGTCCGTACTCCAGGCGCGATCCGCGCGGTCGCACAGAATCTCATCCTTCTGCTGGCGCCAGCGCGCTCGCGCGATCGATGAGAGCGGCGCAATCATCGCGATCGCATCGCGGCGGCGTTTGACCGCGCCCCGCGGGAGCGCGTCGCGCGCGGAATCGGGCGGGAGCCAACCGACGACTTTGCGCAAGTCCCCGGCCGCCAAACGCAGGAGCGGCGCAATCGCCTCGCGACCGGCGTCGTCGGCGAACGCGAACTCGTCGAAGACGTAGGCGTCGGAGCGAACGTCGCGCCATCCCGCCACGTACGCCGCTATCGATCGGCCGCGCCGCAGAGCGAGGTCGACGCGCGCTGCCGGCGTCGTGGCGCGACGTGGCTGAACCCAATCCCAAACGAGCGCGGTCCGGCGCAACCCGAAGGGCCGGCGCGCCTCGAGCGCGTCGAAGCAGCGACGCATTGCGGGCCAGTCGCCCGGCGTGATCGGGAAGGCGTCGATCTTGCGCGGCTCGAGCGACGAGGCGCGAATCGAGATCGTGCGCGACGGCAGCGTGACGAAGCCGAGCCGTTCGTAGAAGAGCGGATGGATGTTGGAGAAGAGATACGTGAGATCGACTCCGGCGGCGCGTTCCACATCGAGCAGCGCACCCAAGAGGGCGCTTGCGTACCCGCGCCCGCGCAGCGCAGGCGGCGTGAAGACGGCGCCGATCCCGACGGCGCGAAACGCGTATCCGGCGCAGTGCAGCTCGCGTTCGTAGCGCTTGCACGAGGAGACGATATCCCCCTCGATCCGCAAGCCGATCGTCCGAAAGCGGCGCCTTCCATACGCGGATCGCGCCAGCAGGCGAAAGTCCATGACGTACTCGTCGAAACTGCGTCCATACGACCACATCGCGGCGCTGTGCGGCATGACGTCGCGGACGTAATCGTCCGCCGAGAGCGGGACTAGGTTTATTCCGCGCACCACTTGCAAGTTGCCTCGGATGTCATCGCCGAGAACGCGGCCTCCAGCTTCCGCTCAAGTCGGTCGCGTACGGCAGCCGCGCATTTTGCAGCTCGGCGAGAAATTCGGGCGCGCCGATGCCGCGGGTCGCGCGGCCGCTTGCCGTGAGCGTGACGCTCTCGCGGGCTCGGGAGATCGCGCAGAACAGCGCGCGGCGATCTTCGCTCGTGTAGAGATCTTTGAGTTTCGCGTGGTGCGAGTACCAAGTGAACTTCGCGGTGCGCGTCGTCTCGGCGTCGCCGACGTTGTCTTTGGGAATCACGCCGAACGTTGGACTAAAGAGGAATGCGTCGGGCGAATAGTAGGCCGGGAATGCTCCCGCTCGTAGGTTGCAGACGAAGACGTGTGCGAACTCGTGCCCTTTGAGGGCATCGATCGAACCGATCGCGACCCCTTCCGAGCCGATGGCGTCGAACGGCGGACGATCGGCCAACGTCGTGCGCTCGGCGTACGTGAGAAAGTCGTGCAATGAGCGGCGCCGGTCTCGAACCGCGTAGGCGGTGATCCGGCGCAGCAGCGCATCGAGAAGGTCGCGCCGCAGCGCTGCGCGCGCATCGTTCTCGCCGCGGACCGGCTCGCGCAATCCGCCTTCCTCGATGATCGCCGTTGCGGCGTCCTCGACGCGCAGTTCGAGCAGCGAGCGCTCCCATCGGCTGCGCCGTTCGCGAAAGGCGACGACCGCGGCGTGCGTCGGCTCATCGAGATCTGCATCGCGATCGCCGCGCACGACGTTGAGGGCGAGCCGCAAGTTGCGCCGGCGGTCCCAGCGACTGCGGACCGAGTCGCCGTCATCGGGCAGCTCGAAGAGCGCGGTCTGCGGGTTCGACGGCTCGCCGCACAACAGATACAGACCGAGATCGTTCAGGCGCACCGTCGGCGTCGCCAGCGCGCGCAGCAGCCAATCGTGACGGAACGGATCGCAGGCCGCCCAAAGGAGAGCGAGCGCATCTTCGACGTCGGGCTCGTCGTAGAGGTCGATCCAGCCGCGCATAGTTACCGGGAGCCCGGCCGAAACGAGCGCGTCGCGATAGAACCGCATCCAGACGAAGCTGCGTATTGCGAGCGCGACGTCGCCGGGATTCGCGTCGCGTGCGACGAGCCGGGCGGCCTCGTCGGCGATGAACGCAGCCTCTTCATCGAGCGTTCGCGCGCGGAAAAGCCGGACATCGTTCGATCCCGCCGCGCTCTGCGGAGTCCCCAGGGCGGTCCGCGCCGCGGCCGCAATCGTCGCGCTCGTCCGGTACGATCCGCGTAGCTCCATCGTCGTCGCCGCAAGCGTGAAAATCCGTTCCGGTCGCGCTCCCGCGAGCGTCTGCGTCGCCTGATCGCGATCGCCCGCCAAGGTGACGCCGCTGAGGTCCTTGCCGAAGAGCGCCTCCAAGAAGCGGAGCGCCCCGAGCGTGAGATCTTGCGCGTCATCGATGAACGCGGCGACGAAGTTGCGACGGTAGCGCTGCGCGATCTCCGGGTGTTCGGCGAGCAGGCGCGTTGCCTCAGCGATCGCATCGGTTGCGGTCAGGCAGCCGGCCCGTACGAGCTCGTCGAGATAGGATTGATAGAGGCGCCCCAGCACCTTGGCGAGATCGACTTCGCGCAAGCGCTGGCGTTGGAGCTCATCCGCATCGACGCTCAGGGAATCACGGTAGTCTTCGCGCGTCGCTCCCAGCAGCGCCGGGTCGGCAAAATTCGGCGGCGCGGAGTAAAACTCGACGGCTCCGCGCAACGCGCGATCGAGGAATTGGTCCGGACCGATCAAGGCCGCGCGCAGCTTGCGGAATAAGCGCAATGCCGCCGCCGCGAAGCGTTCGGGCGCGCGCATCCCGGCAAGTTCCGGATCGATCTCGGCGCTGACGAATTCCGTCCACTCGAGCGCGAAGAGCGACGCGCCCGCGCGTTCGAACGCGATCTCCGACTCGTCTTCGTCGATCAAGGTCAGATCGAGCGCCAGCTGGGCTGCAAGCGCATTCTCCGCCAGGATCGCATGGGCGAGGGTCGCGAGCTCGCCGCCGAGCCACGGGATCGATTCCAGCTCGCGGTGCCGCACCGGATCGATGACTTCATGCACGAGGGTCCGCAGACGTCCGGCCCGCGGGAGCGGTGACGTGAGGATGAAGCGTTCGAGCGAAATCGATGGATCGGCTGCGATGCGTGCGGCGGCGCGCCGCAAGAGCGCGGTCGTTTTCCCGGAACCCGGTGCACCCGTGAGGATGACGAGCGCCTCGCCGGGAGCTGCGACGACCCCCCGCTGTTGATCGTCCAAACCCATCGCCGCGTTCACCGGCCGAAGCGATCCTCGTTGTTCGCCGGCCGCTCGCGGCAGGCTGGACGGTACGCACAGTAGCGGCACGCTTGGGGATCCTCGGTCGCGGGGAAATGAGTGAGGCTCCCGGAGCTTATGACAGCGCACAGCTCCGTCATCTTCGCTCGGGCGGTGCGCAGTTCGTCGATGGAGATCGTCCCGACGATCGCGCGGTCGACGCGCTTGCCGTTCGTTTGCGCCGGGACGGGGACGACTTCGAGCTCGATCGGCAAGACGTCGGCCGTCGCCTCTTTGAGCGGCAGCAAGACCAACCGCGTGACTCGGTCGCCGGCCTCGGTTCGCGCCCAATAGTAGAACGGCAATTGAAAGTCTTCGAAGCCCAGGACCTTCTCGCGGTACTCCGCCGCGCTCGTTGCGATCGATCCCGTTTTGTAGTCGACGACCGTCATCTCACCCGTTCGATCATCGCGATCGAGGCGATCGATGTAGCCGACGAAGTCGAAGCCGTCGAGGACGAGTTCCGTCGATATCTCGCAACCGATGACGGTGAAAGGCGCTTGTGCCGAACGCGCGACCAGCCATTCTCCATATTTTCGGGCAGTCCGGATCGCGCGCCGTCGCTGCAGCTCGAACTCGACGTTCGACTCGAAGGCGTCCCGGTAGCGATCGAATGCCGACGTGATGCACGCTTCCAAATGGGTCGTAACCGTGCGCGGATCGAGTTCGGCGATGTGCGGAAAGCGCTCGTGAAATGCTTCGAGCGCGCTGTGAAACGCGGTCCCGTAAAAGGACGCGGACGAGCCTTTGTCCTCGACCGCCGAACAGAGATAACGGAAAAACCACTTGCGCTTGCATTCGGCGAATGCGTTCAACGACGACGCGCTGAAATGGCCGCGCCGCGGAGGCAGCGGGCTTCCCGGCGGCACTGCCGCGACCGGCGCCGGCGCAGCTTCGCGGGCCTGCCCGGAGATGTTCAGTACGATCTCAGCGTCGAAGGCGGCGATCAACTCTTCGGGATCCCAAACCGTCCCCGTCAACAGATCGACCGCATCGACCGCCCCTGCGATGCGCTCGATCTGGGCAACCGTCGCCGCGTCTGCGCTGGGCAGATCGAGCTCGGCGGCGATCGTCCGGATGACTTCGCTCGCCCGCGCCCCTTGCGCGCGATACGCGTTGCGAATCGCATCGAGCGCCGTAAGGAAGCCGGTCGCGCCAGGCTTCTGCGCGGCGATCGTGTCGGCGAGCGACGTGCGAGCGCCGGCAGCGACGACCAAGGCGCGGGCGTCGACCGAAGCGACGCCCGAGAACGGCGAACACATCAGCCGGCGCGCGATCTCATCGCCGCCGCCGGCCGCCCAGCGCAGGGCAGTGACGAACGCATCGAGTGTCGCCGGAGCTGCCGGTGTGCAGGTGCCCTCGCGCCATTCGAGGGGCGCACCCGAACGTTCCGCGAGCGCAGTCGCAAATCGCAGGTGCGCGCCGCTGCCGAAGGAGCGAGGGTCCGCAACGATCGCTTCGAGCGGCGGGAGCTCGAACGCGGCGTCCTCGAGGTTCGCGAGCGCGCGCTCGAGGGCCGCAGCCTCGCTCAGTTTACCCGCGGTTTGCAGCGTGCGATCGTGCACGGCTCGCAGCCGCGCGCAGGCTGCTGCCAACGCCGGGTCGCCGGGCGTCTGGAAGAGCACGACCTCGGCGAACGGCGCGCTGCGCGCGATCTGCGCCGGGACTTCGGGCGGCGGCCCCTCGCGGATGAGCCGCCGCACGATGAGGCGAGAAATCGACGCGTCGACGATCGAAAGCTCGAAGAGCGCGTGCGCGACGTCCGCCAAGCGCGCGTCGTCGAGGAGCACTTCCACGAGGGGAGCTTCACTCGCTGTCGTGAAGGCTCCCGCGTGCGGAGAATCATCGTCGGCGTCACCGGCGCCAGCGGGAGCGCTTATGCGTTCGCGGCGCTCCGCGCTTTACGGTCCGTTGACGATATCGAGATCAACCTGGTCGTCTCGCAGCAGGCCAAGGTCACGATCCCGCTCGAGATGGACAAGACCGCCGCCGACTTCGAAGCGCTCGCGCATATCGTGCACCGGGACGAAAATTTGGCCGCTTCGATCTCGAGCGGCTCCTACATCACCGACGGGATGCTCGTGATCCCGTGTTCGATCAAGACAGCGTCAGCGATCGCGCATTCGCTCAACGACAACTTGCTCAGCCGCGCGGCCGACGTTTGCTTGAAGGAACGTCGCCGGCTCGTCTTGGTCGTGCGCGAGACGCCGCTGCATGCGGGGCATCTGCGCATGCTCACACAGCTCGCCGAGATCGGTGCGGTCATCCTGCCGCCGATACCCGGGATGTACGCGAAGCCGCAGACGATCGACGATATCATCGCGCACACCGTCGGCAAAGCACTCGATCAGTTCGGTATCGAGCATCATCTCTTCCGCCGTTGGGAAGGCAAGAAATAGGCTAGGGAGAGAGCAGCGCCTCGGCGAGCGCGACGTCGCTCGGCCGGTCGACGTTCACCGCAATCTGCGGGAAGGGCGAGACGACCGCGCCCGCGCGCAGATTCAAGAGGCGGCTGGCGCGTGCTTCGACCGCAGCGATCGAGAGCGCGCCGAACGCGAAGCGCAGGAGCACGTCCCAGCCCAGCAGCGAGGCCAAAGCGAGCGGGTTCTTTCGGCTGCGACCCAGGTCTTCGAGGAAGCGCGCCAGCGATGCGAACGCGCGCGGCCGCAGCGCGGCGATCCCCGCTCCGCAGAACGTCCCATCGCGCAGCCGCGCCCACGTATGACGCACCGGCGCGTACCGGCCGACGTGCGCGCGGCGATCGACGCATCCGTACGCGATGTCGAGCTCGCGTTCCGAGACGCGCTCGATGAAATCAGCCACCGCAATGCCGTCGAGGATCGGCAAATCGGCCGCGCTGACGATGAGCTGCTCGTCCGGCGCGTGACCGGCGAGTCCCGCCGCCAAACTATCGGTGATGCGCGGCCCGTCGAGCCGGCATTCGTCGGCGAGCGCGAGCGCCGGATCACCGTGCGCGGCGGACGGCGCGACCACGACGATCCGATCGATGCGCTCGCAGTCCCGCAGTGCTCGCAGCGTCCGCTCGACGAGTGCGACGCCTGCTATGCGGACGAAAGCCTTGTTCGGAACGCCGGGCTGCAGCGCGCTGACCTCGTCGGACGGTCCGCCGGCGAGGACGAGCGCCGAGCTCATCGCGCGGCGATCCAGGCTGTAGAGGACGCGAACGGGACGGCCAGCGCCCGCTCGGTGCCCTGCAGGCGCCCTATGAGCCCACGCGCATCGGGTTCGGTCTCGCACAGCGCAAAGACGCAAGCACCCGAGCCGCTGAGCATCGGGCGCGGCGCACCGGCTGCGCGCAATGCATCGAGCGCCCGCGCGACCGGCGGGTACGCCGCTGCGATCACCGGCTCGAAGTCGTTACACAGCAGCGCTTGCGTCGCATCGAAATCATGGCGCTGCAGCGCTTCGCCGAGCCGCACGCTTGACGACTCAGCGCGCGCCGCGCGCTCAGACGCTCTGCCCCGTGAAGCGTCGAGCCGCTTGTAGGCGTCGCCGGTATCGACGGCGATCGCCGGCACGGCTAGGCACACCCACCACGGCGGCGGCGCGCCGAGCGCCGTCAGCCGTTCACCGCTCCCTTCGACCAGCGCAGGTCCGTCGATCAGAAAGAATGGGACGTCGGAACCGAGCGCGCGCGCCACCGCGATCCAGTCGCTTCGACTGATCTCGCCGAAAGCGCCGCGCATCGCGGCGCGCAGAATAGCCGCAGCGTCGCTCGATCCGCCCCCCAAGCCGCCGCCGACCGGTATCTCCTTGTGCAGAACGACTTCGAGCGGCGCATCGCCTAGACCGATCGCGCGCAGCGCGCGCTCGACCAGATTGTCGGAGCCAAGTGCCGGGTCCCCGCTGCGAAACGCAAAGCGTTTGCTTGGCGTCCAGGTGATGCGATCCCAGACGCCGATCGGGGCCATCACGCTACGCAAGCGGTGGAAGCCGTCATTCGCTCGCTCGAGGATCTCGAGCGTCAAATTGATCTTGCCGGGAGCATCGATCGAACCGGAGCGCAGCATTTGGGCAGGCTCCTCCACCAGGGGATCGTATGCCTCCACACATGATCCCGACCTACGACGCGCAGCGCAACGAGTTCTGTGCGTACGTTCTCTCTGAGAGCGAAACGCCGTTCGGACTGACGCTCGGGAACTTCAAGACCTTCGCGACCTCCTACACGAAGGGCGGCGTGCGCGGGCTGTGGGACGCGGACACCGATCAGATCATCTTCGGTGCGCACCAGATCGCCTATTGCGTGGACGGTACAACTTCGTTGCCGTACCGCATCACGCGCGATTTCACGTTCCTCCCCTACGCTCAGATCTCGGAGTTTGCGCTGAATGACCGCCTGCACGTGACCGAGGCGTTCTACGTTCCACATGGTCCGCGCTACGATCGCGCCGTGAGCTTCGTCGTCGATCTGACCCTGCACAATCCCGGGCGGCAGGCGATCGAAGTCCGTATCTTCCCGTGGGCGCTCTTGATCGGACAGCGTTTTTACGGTGAACCGGAAAAGAAGGTTTCGGCCAGCGTCATGGGACCGTTCGTGCGCTCGTTCAACGAAGAGACCGGCGCCGTCCGTTGGTGGGGCGGCTCGCGCGAGCCCTACTCCGTCGCACTCGCGCTGCGCGAGGGCGCCCTCATCCGTTCGATCGAGAACGGCTCGTTGCGCCGCGACGCTCATCTCGAAGAGGTCACGCCGCCGGTCGCCGAGATTGCCAGCAACCGCATTTTCGGAGCGCTCGAATACCGCATGAGCGTCGCTCCGGGCGCGCGTGAAGGGCTGCGCGTGGCGGTCGTCTTTCACAAGGACGGTGACGAGCGCAGCCGCCCCGTCCTCGAGCGGCTGCTGCACGATCCCAAGGTCTTGCACGAAACGCAGCGTTACTATGCGGGCGCGCTCGCCGACGCGCGCCTCATGACGCCGTCGCCCGAGATCAGCCGCGGGGTCGTGTGGGCAAAAGCCAACATGCTGCGCGTCATCAAGGAATATCCGCTCGGCTGGGGCTCTACGAACTCGCCGCCGTCGGACATCCTCGTTTCGCGCGACACGTCCTGGTTCGTGCACGGCTACGATTTCCTGATGCCGTGGTTCAGCCGCGCCGCAATCGAGTTTTTCAACGGTTACGTCGAGGAGAGCGGTGAGGTCCCCGAGTACGTGCGCGGCGTTACCGGCTTCAAGACGAGCTACGATCTCAACATCAACGACGACACGCCGCTCTACGTGATCGCGATCCTCCACCACTACAACGCGACGCTCGACCACGAGTGGTTGCGTCGCATGTACCCGCTGGTCGTGAAAGTCACGGACTATCTGCTGAAGCAGCGCGACCAGAACGGGCTGGTCTTTTGCAATGCCAAGGGCGTCGATATGTTCGGGATCGCCTCCTGGCGCAACATCATTCCGTACTACACGCTCGACGGGGCGGTAACCGAGATCAATGCCGAGGCATACTTCGCGCTCGAGGCTTCCGCGATGATTGCAGCGGTGTGCGGCGACGGCTCGCATTGGGAGGAGTATTCGAAGGAAGCCAGCGCTTTGCGCGAGGCGATGCTCAAGCACCTCTTCAACGTCGATACGACGGGCTTCGTCCTCAACTACGACAAGGACAACAACTTCCAAGACAACTTTACGGCGGACGAAGTCTTCCCGGTCCTCTTCGGAGTCGCCGGTCCGGACGAGCGACGCGCGATTTTGCAGCGTCTGTGCGAGCCCGACTTCATGACGCCGGTCGGGATCCGCACGATCTCCACGGCCGATGCATGGTATTTTCCGTCGCACGGCTTCGGATTGCTGGGGGGCGTCTGGCCGGATCTCACCCTATGGGTCACCGTCGCGCTCGCGCGCAACGGCTTTTACGATGAGGCCGCGCGCTGGCTCGAGACGATCTACGCGACGATGGAGGCCGGCGCGGCGCGCAACACCGTGCCGGGACAGTTCGCCGAATGGTTCGACGGCGGATCGCTGACGAATCGCGGGATGTATCTCTCGCCGTGGACCGGGCCGAAGTACTTGTGGGCCGTCGCGGAGACGGTCTGCGGGCTAGACGGCTATCGGACCAGCGGACGGGCGCACTTCGCGCCACGGATTCCCGAGGGGTGGGAATGGACCGCGGCCGTGCGCGTGCACTGGGGCGGCAGGCGTTGCACGTACGTCATCGACGTGCGTGAGAAGATCATCTTCGGCGACCTGCGCGAGGCGTCGGCCGAAGAGCCGTATCGCGTCGTGTTCGCCGGACGCGACGTGAGCGACGAAGTGACGACGTCGCCGGTCGAGGTCGGCGCGATCGCGTTCGAAGACGATCACGGCGGCGTGCGGATCTTCCTCGCGAATTGGCGCGACCGCGCTCGTGAAGTCCAGCTGGAGTTCCGCGGCCAAACGCTGCGCCGGCGTCTGTTGCCGGGCGCGCTCGCGCGTTTGACGGTGCTCGGCAGGCCGGTCGACGTCGATGCGACGCCTCGGGAAGCAGACCTGAGCGGAGCCACGATAGAAGCGGCGCCCTCATGATCCCCCGGCGGCGCCGCGGACGTCCACCGCGAGCCTTCCTCAGTTGGAGCTTGATCATCGGCTCGGTCGTCCTGCTGATGGCGATCATCATCGGCAATCAGCTGGGCGATCGGGTCCTCAGCCAAGTGACCGAGCAGACGCGGCCCCTCCCGACGCCGGTCATGCCGTCGGCCGTCCCGACGCAATCGCAGGCTCCGCAGAGTTGGAAGCAGGTGCAGGTCACCGCCGTCGCCACCGATCCGCACTTTCCCGACCCGCGCGTCACGCCGCCGCCCCCGCCGACCCCGAGGCCGACCCGGCGTCCGACCCCCGCCCCGATCCCGTCCGCACCGACGCCGGCGCCCTCGAGCACGCCGACGTCGAACTTCAGCTTCTAAGCGTATCTATTAGCCCCATTGTGGTGTCTTGCTACGATAGGAACACCATGGACAAGCAAATTGGGACGGTCACGGTCAAGCGTGGGCTCGCGCAGATGCTCAAGGGCGGCGTCATCATGGACGTCGTCACCCCCGAACACGCGGTGATCGCCCAGGAAGCCGGCGCGGTCGCGGTGATGGCGCTCGAGCGGATTCCCGCCGACATTCGCGCCGCGGGGGGCGTCGCTCGGATGAGCCATCCCGCACTGATCAAGCGGATCATGGATGCCGTGACGATCCCCGTCATGGCGAAAGTCAGGATCGGCCACCTCGGTGAGGCGCGCCAGCTCGAGGCGCTTGGGATCGACTACATCGACGAATCCGAAGTCCTCACGCCGGCCGACGACAAGTATCACGTCGACAAGCATCTTTTCAAGGTGCCGTTCGTCTGCGGGGCGCGCGATCTGGGCGAGGCGTTGCGCCGGATCGCCGAAGGCGCGGCGATGATCCGCAGCAAGGGCGAAGCCGGCAGCGGGAACATCGTCGAAGCCGTGCGCCACATGCGCGCGATTCGCGACACGATCGCCGAGCTGCACGCGGTACCGCAAGAAGAGCTGGTCGCGCGGGCGCGCGATTTGGGCGCGCCGCTCGAGCTCGTAGTGGATGTTGCCAAGAACAAGAAGCTCCCCGTCGTCCTGTTTTGCGCCGGCGGCGTTTCGACGCCCGCCGATGCGGCACTGATGATGCAGCTTGGGGCCGAAGGGATTTTCGTCGGTTCGGGAATCTTCAAATCGACCGATCCGAAAGCGTTTGCGAAAGCGATCGTCGATGCGACGACGCATTGGGACGATCCCGAGATCGTGCTCGCCGCCCATCAAGCGATTCCGGAGGAAGCCAAAGCGATGGAAGGGCTCGATATCCGCGCGCTTCCGGAGTCGCAATTGCTCGCCTCGCGAGGCAACTGAGACACGAAAGAGCCTACAATCGGCGTCCTGGCTCTGCAGGGTGACGTCGTCGAGCACATGCGTGCGCTCGAGGACATCGGTGCGCACGCCGTGGCCGTCAAGACCAGGCGCGATCTCGATGCAGTCGATGCGCTGATCGTCCCGGGCGGGGAATCGACCACCGTTGTCCGCCTGCTGCAGCGCTTTGACCTCACGCAACCGATCGTCGAGCGCGTCCGCGGCGGAATGCCGTTCTGGGGCACGTGCATGGGGATGGTCGTTGCGGCGCACGACATCGTCGGAATGGATCAACCGACGCTCGATTTGATCGACATCACGGTGCGGCGCAACGCTTTCGGGCGGCAGATCGCCTCGGCCGAAGTCCCCCTGACGATCCCGGCCCTGGGAGGAGACCCTTTTCCGGCGATCTTCATCCGAGCCCCATGGATCGAACGCGCCGGCAAGGGGGTCGACGTGCTCGCCAGTCTGGACGGGCACGGCGTCCTGGTTCGGCAGAACAACGTCCTCGCGTCGTCCTTCCATCCCGAGCTCAGTGGGGACCGGCGGCTGCACCGCTATTTTAGTGCGATGTCGGCGGCTCACGAGCCCGCTTCGCGAAGGTGAAATCCGGCTCCGAGCGTACATTTTCCGTATCATGTCGACGAGCCATACGGAGGCTGTAGCCCCGCCCGTCGAAGCCCTCGTAGGCGAACTCGTCGCCACGCTAGCCTATGCCGAAGCGAGGCCCGTAGTGCCTCGCTTTCGTTTGGTGCTAGGAGCTGCGCGTGAGTGAAGTCTTGGTTCTGAACTTCACGTACGAGGCGCTCAACATCACGTCGTTTCAGCGCGCCGTGAAACTGATCTTCTCGGGCAAGGCGGAGGTCGTCCACGGGGCGGACCGGATCGTCGCGTCGCCGACGTTCGAGATGCGGATGCCTTCGATCATCCGAATGCTGTACTACATTCGCCGGCCCATGCAGAAGGTCGCGCTTACGAAGAAGAACATCCTTTTGCGCGACGACTACACCTGTCAGTACTGCGGTCTGCGCGGTGAACGGTTGATGACGGTCGATCACGTGATTCCGCGCAGTAGAGGCGGCCCTTCGACGTGGGAAAATCTCGTGTGCGCGTGCATGCGTTGCAACAACCGGAAGAATAACCGCTCGCCCGAGCACGCGAGCATGGCGCTGCGCCGCAAGCCCAAGACGCCGAAGTACATCCCCTGGATCCGCGTGAAGCGCAATACCCTGCCGGACGAGTGGCATAAGTTTCTCTTCCTGTACAACGTCAGCATCGAGCAGCGGGTGGAGACCTGATGGCGTTCATCACGGTCTCGGATGCGGCCGGACGCGTTCTCTTCCGCCGTCGCGCGACGGATGCCGAGATGGCGGAAGCAGTTCACGCAGCCGACGAAGCGGATGCCGGCGCGCAAGCAGCGATGCAAGAGATCGCGACGCAGCGATACGAGGCGCTCGCAACCGGGACGATGATCGAACAGGAGCTGGCCCCTCCGGAAGAAGTGACGGCTGAGCTCGAAGAATTCGAGCAGTTCGCCCACGAGTCCGAACCCGAAAGTGAGCGCCTTAGCGCGGAAGCCGAGCCGCAGGAAGCCGGGCTCTTCGGTGAAGACGAAATGCGCGAAGACTCATGGTTCGGCGATGCGCGCTTCACGAGTGAAGAGGAAGTGGCTTCATGATACGCCGCGTAGAACGCGACCGCGACGGAGCGGCTCCCCTTCGAAGGCTTGCCGTCTCGCGGCGTGCCTCGAGTCTGGTCCCGGTCGAAGAGTTCCTTGCTCCGCATTTTGCGCTGCGCTACTCGAACGGCTTCGTCACGGTCGAGATCACGCACGACGCGCTTAACGCGTACATCGACGCGAACGGCGACGTCCCGCTTCCGATCCACGTCGACGACGAGAACGGCGACCGCCGCGCATACGATCCGCGGTCCGGAGTCCGAGTCATCTACGATCGCCGCGCCCGGCTGCGCGAAGTAACGACCAAGAGCCGTGATGGGCTCTACATTCGCGTCAACTTTCCGTCCAGGCTTGATTCGCTAGCAAACACGGCAGCAACGTCGAACGAACCCGTCGCCGAAGCCGTATAGCGAGCGAGCTGTATTAAGGAAGCCGTAAGGACGGGGCAAGGCCCTAGGCCTCACTCTGTCAAGATCGAAGGCAGGGTGCGTCCGCTGGATCAAACGCGGACGCCGTATTTTCAGGTGCTGCTCGACTATGTCGACGCCGGCGTCATCCCGTTTCACACGCCGGGTCACAAGCAGGGCCACGGGATGGAGCGCGGGTTCCGAGAGTTCGTCGGCGACAACGTGCTCTCGATCGACCTGACCCAAATTCGCGGCCTCGACGATCTGCTGCAGCCGACCGGACCGCTCGTCGAGGCGCAGGCACTCGCCGCCGAGGCCTACGGTGCCGCGCACACGCTCTTCCTCATCAACGGCAGTACCAGCGGCAACCAGTGCATGATGATGGCCGCGCTCAATCCGGGCGATAAGGTCGCGCTGCCGCGCAACTCCCACAAGAGCACGATGGGCGCGCTCATCATGAGCGGGGCGCTCCCGATCTACATGCAGCCCGAAGTCGACGAGGCGCTGCACATGGATCACACGGTGACCCCCGAAACGGTCCGCGCCACCCTCGACGCCGACCCCGAGATCAAGGCCGTCTTCCTCGTCAGCCCGACGTACTACGGCGTTGCCGCCGATCTGGAGGCGATCGCGCAAATCGCCCACCAGCGCGACAAGATCTTGCTCGTCGACGAGGCATGGGGACCGCATTTCGCCTTCCATCCGGCCCTTCCCAAATCGGCGCTCGAGTGCGGGGCCGATCTGTGCATCAACTCGACGCACAAGATGCTCGGCTCGATGTCGCAGACGGCGATGCTCCATCAGCAGGGCGATCGCGTCCGGCTCGACCGCCTCCTGGGCGTCTACAAACTGTTTCTGTCGACCTCACCGAACCTGGTGCTGGTCGCCTCGCTCGACGTCGCGCGCAAGCAGATGGCGCTCGAAGGGCGCGCGCTGCTCTCCCGGACGATCGAGATCTCGAACGACGTTCGCCGCCAGCTCAACGCGATCGACGGCATCTACTGCTTCGGCGAGGAGCTCGAAGGCCGGCCCGGCGTCTTCGATCTCGATCCGACGAAGATCACGATCACGGTGAAGGACCTCGGCTATACCGGCTATGAGGCCGAAGAGATCCTGCGCCGGCGCTACAACGTTCAGCTCGAGCTCGCCGACCTCTTCAACTGCCTTGCGCTCTTCACCATCGGGACGACGCCCGAGCACGCGGAGTGGCTCGTCGACGGCGTGCGTGAGCTGGCAAGAGAAGATCGTCCGCTCGACATCTTCTCACCGTCCGGCATTTTGGAGCGGCGCCTGAAGACCGGGACGTATCATCTTCCGAAGATGCCGCCGGTCCGGCTCTCGCCGCGCGAGGCGTTCCTTGCCGATAGCGAGATCGTCACGTTCAAGTCCAGCGCCGGACGCATCTGCGGGGAGGTGATCACGCCGTATCCGCCGGGGATTCCCGTGCTCTCGCCCGGTGAGGAGATCACGAAGGAGATCATCGATTACCTGAACTTGGAGCTCAAAGCCGGGGTCCGGATGCAAGGTCCCTTCGATACGCAACTGCGCCGCATTCGGGTCGTGAAATAACAGGGCCATGACGAGGGCGCATACAACTACCAAGCAACCGAGGATGTGCATTGGCCGTTAACGCCGAGTCTGTCGCACCGAACTGGGAGCTCACGCAGCTCCTCGATATCTTCCCCCTCCCGATCCGGCAGTCGCTCGTCCGGCTACCCAACGTCGATCAGATCATCGAGGTCGTGCTCGATCTCGGCCGCCCGCCCGAGGCGCGCTTCGAAAACGACTTCGTATTTCTCGCGGACAACGCGGTCACGCACGAAGATCTGGCGCACGTAGCGTCGCGTCTCTCGCCCTTCGGCGGCGACAATCGCGCCGGCATCGAGAAGACGCTGCACCGCATCTCCGCGATTCGCAATCGAACCGGCAAGATCATCGGCCTGACGTGCCGGGTCGGGCGCGCGGTGTTCGGGACGATCGACATCATCCTCGACGTGGTCCGCAGCGGCAAGTCGATCTGTTTGCTCGGCCGCCCGGGCGTCGGCAAGACGACGATGCTGCGCGAATGCGCGCGCATTTTGAGCGAAGACCGCAAGCGCGTCGTGATCGTCGACACCTCGAACGAGATCGCCGGCGACGGCGACGTCCCGCACCGTGGGATCGGCCATGCGCGCCGCATGCCGGTCTCCGATCCCGCGATGCAGCACAACGTCATGATCGAGGCGGTCGAGAACCACATGCCGCAAACGGTCGTCATCGACGAGATCGGGACGGAGGCCGAAGCGATGGCCGCGCGAACGATCGCGGAGCGCGGCGTGCAGCTGATCGGGACGGCGCATGGCCAGACGCTCGAGAACCTTCTGATGAACCCGACGCTCTCCGATCTCGTTGGCGGAATCAGCGCGGTGACGCTTTCCGATGAAGAAGCGCGCCGGCGCGGGACGCGCAAGACGGTTTTGGAACGCAAGGCGCCTCCGACGTTCGACGTCGTGATCGAGATTCAAGACCGCGATCGCCTGGCGATCCACACGAACGTCGCCGACGTGATCGACGCGCTTCTGCGGGGTTACTCGCCGCAGCCCGAGGTTCGCGTGCGGATGCCCGGTGGCGCCGTAACGGTCCTCCAAGAGGCCAATCCCGAAGCGGTCCCGCACCTGGGCGTCGCACCGTCGGCTATCGCCCGATCCTCCGGCGAGCACGACGAGGACGCGTTTTACGCGACCGTAGGCGCGCCGGCGGCGGAACACGATCAGCCGGTGATGATCTTTCCCTACGGCGTTTCACGCAACAAGATCGAGCGCGCCATTCACAACCTGCGCGTCAACGCGTCGGTCGCCCGGAAGTGGGACGAGGCCGACGTGGTTCTGACGCTCAAGACGCTCGAACGCAAGGAATCGGCCCGGCTCAAGCAGATCGCGTCCGAAAACGTCCCGATCTACTCGATCAAGACCAATACGACGACGCAAATTCAGGTCTCCCTCAAGGACCTTTTCAACCTGCCTTCGATCGACAGCGAAGAGCTGGCGTTACGCGAAGCGGAAGAAGCAGTCTACCAAGTGCTGCTCAACAGCCAAGCCGTCGAACTCTCGCCCCAAACGTCATACATTCGCCGCATGCAGCACCAGCTCGCCGAGCGCTACCGTCTGCAATCACGCAGCACCGGCCTCGAACCCAACCGCCGCGTCCGCATCTACAAAGGCGCCGACATCTAGGAAGGGGCCGGCCCGGGTGGTCGGTCTATCTTCCGGCGGACCGCTACGATTTTCGCATCCTGCGAAAATCGCTGCTTGGACGCACGAACGCTCCCGGCATCCTGCCTCCACGTTCGTGTCGTACATCCGCCCGAAGATAGACCGACCACCCGAGCCTCCTCTTTACGTATCATCCGCGCGGAGTACAATTCTTGCTAATTGCTTGGGATCGAGGGACGGATGGACGGATCACGCCTCCACGGAATGTGAGACATGAGCGCGGAGCCAGGATGGCGGGAGCGCTCATGCGACCAAGCAGCGATTTTTCCAGGATGGAAAAAATCGTAGCGGTTCCGAGGAGGCGTGATCCGTCCGTCCGTCCGTCCCGGCCCCGCGCGATCGTCGCTACTTCAGTTCCAGGACGTTTCCGTGGCCGTCGATGGAGAACTGAGTGTCGAAAGCGTACCAATTGTCGTCGATACGCTTGCGGCTGTGAATGTTCACGCGATGCGTTTGCGTCCCATCGGGCGCGCGATCCGAGCCGATGAAATGCATCCGCAACACCGGGGCCTGATCCTTGAGCGGCGGCTCCAGGCGATTCAGGAGAATGAGCGCTTCGACTAGCCGGTTCTGCACGCGCAGCGGCAAGAGGCGGTAGGCGTCGTCT
The DNA here is from genome assembly GCA_035604635.1 of Binatia bacterium. Lineage (GTDB taxonomy): Bacteria > Vulcanimicrobiota > Vulcanimicrobiia > Vulcanimicrobiales > Vulcanimicrobiaceae > DATNIC01. The sequence goes on along the minus strand of DATNIC010000123.1, from coordinate 23,692 downwards.
TCTTTGCCGCCCCGCTCTTTGAGATCGTCGGCCGCCTTGTTTTCCGGCTCGGGCTCGTCGTTGACAAAGCGGACGATCGCGTCCCAATCGTCCGCGGCGATTCCCTGGAAGCTGCACGCGAACCGGTACAGCGCCATGCCGCCCGCCGGTATCTTATCGGAGCGCTTTATCGAAAGGCGGGCCGCGATGTTCCGGCTGCGGATTTTGAACTTCACGTTGAGCTGCTTGCCCGGCGGACGGTCTTTCATCTGGAAGACCAGTCCGTTCGCTGAAAGCTCCACGCCCGTTGCCGGCTTTTCCTGGGCTTCGTCGACGACCCACGACATCGTGAAGCGCTCGGTCTTGCGAGGATAGCTTCGCTGATCGCCGATCTTGCCGGCTACCCATGTAAAGATGTCGTTGATCATGCCGGCGTCGTCGCGCGCATTAGCCTTAACCTATTTATGTCGTGGAAGCCTCCGAGTCCGTTGTGACGAACAATACAGAGTGTTCGTCACGTTCGAAGGCATCGAGGGTTCCGGGAAGTCAACCTTGATCGAGCTGGTCCAGCAGCAGTCCGGGGTTCTGGGTGTGCCGGTCGTCACCACCCGCGAGCCGGGCGGGACGCCTGTCGGGAACGCCATCCGAGCGGTATTCTTGGATCCGTCGCTGCAGATCGATCCGATCGCCGAGGCCTTCCTCGTGAATGCCTCGCGAGCACAATTAGTCGCCGACGTGATCCGGCCCGCTTTGCGCAAGGAGGCGATCGTGCTCTGCGACCGCTTCTTCGATGCGACCGTCGCGTATCAGGGGTTCGGGCGTGGTCTCGATGTTGAAGTCCTCATCGAGCTGTGTCTGACGGCGACGCAAAGCCTCGCGCCCGATCTCACGATCCTACTCGACGTTCCGGTCGGTGTGGCTTTCGAGCGCCTGCGCCTTCGGCACGAGAGCAGCGGGATCGGCGCCGACCGAATGGAGCGCGAGAACGCTGATTTCCACGAGCGCGTCCGCCAAGGTTACCTGACGCTGGCCAAGCGCTTTCCGCGCTTCGTCGTCCTCGACGCGCAGACGCCGCCCGGGGCGCTCGCGCTCGAGGCCCTCGGCCAGATCGAGCATCATCGGGTCCATCCGAGGTGATCGAGGGCGAGTTCGACGTCGTCGGCGCCGCGGGCCCGAGAGATTTCTTTGCGAGCCTGAGCCCGCAAACGCTCGCGCACGCGTATCTCTTCAGCGGCGAAGACGGAGTCGGAAAGAGGACGTTCGCTGCGCGCCTGGCTCAATCGCTTCTGTGTGAAACGCCGAAAGCGACGTTTCTAGGCTACTGCGGGCATTGCAGCGCGTGCGTCCGGGTCGCTTCGGGGACGCATCCTGACCTCTTGATGAGCAGCGGCGCGGTAAAGATCGGCGAGCGCGATGGGGGCGCGGGGTTCCACGAGAGTGCCGAGACGACGGCGCGCGACCTCGTCCGCCACCTCTCGCTGCATTCGTATGCGGGCGGGCGGCGCATCTTCGTCTTGGGGGACGTCGACTTTACACGCGAGGCGGCCAACGCCTTACTGAAATTTTTCGAAGAGCCTCCCGCAGGCGTGCTGCTCATCGTCACGACGAGCGCGCCCGGGCGCCTGATCGCGACGATCCGATCGCGGCTGGTCGAGATCTCATTCCCTTCCCTGACCGACGAAGAGATCGTCGAGATCCTCAAGCGGCATGGGATCGAGGCGCGAGAGGCGCGCAAAGCGGCAGCGATCGCGCGCGGAAGCGCCGGGCGCGCGCTGCAGTACGTCGAGGATGACGAATTCGATCTGCGCGCGACGGTCGTGGAGTGGTACTACGAGACGCTCCGCGGCCGCACCGCCGATTCGTCGTGGGCAACGCGAGCGACGCTCGAGGCCGGGCTCGAGACGGTCAAAACGCTGACGCGCGACTGGATCGCGCTCCGTACCGCGGGTGACGCGGCGCCGGTTCTGGCGCCCGACCAGCGCGCCGCGCTGAAAAAGCTTCCGGCACGGGATCCACAGATGATGCTGCGCGCTCTAGCCGCGCTCGGAGAAGCGCAGAAGCTCGCGCGAACCAACGTTTCGCCGGCGCTCGTCGCCGACTACGCCCGCATGGCGCTTGCTAGTATCGGCTGAAGGCCGCATCCGTATACGACTTCGCCATGACGAGGGCGAGGTAGCCGAGGACGATCGCTTTGAGAATCGCGCCGACGAGGAGCGAACCCATTCCATACAGGCCTAAATAGAACGGTCCGAGCAGCGTCCCGAAGTAGAGAAAGAGGAAAACGGCGGTCAGGATCGCGGCGGGGAGCGGAGCTTGCCGGACGCGGTCGATCGAGACCTGGAGCGCCGCGCCACCCGGTATCCCGCCGATCGCGGTCGCGGGGAGCGCGTAGATCAAGAACAAGATCGCGATGACGTCGAGCGCGATCTCGAGGTACATCCCCAGCAGCCGGCCCGCGAAATCCGCGACGAACACGATGAAGTTGAGCCCGATCGCCGTCAGTAAGATATCGCCGACCTTGCGGCGTGCGTCCGACCACGCGTCTTCGAATGAGCCGCGACCGCGGCGCCATGCCATGTCCGCCAAAATGATCGAGACGGCGAGCGCGAATGCGTCGAGCAGAAACTGGATCAGCTGACCAAGTCCCAAGATGTCGGCCGTCGGTGAGAGGAAGCGGCCGATCGCGACCCCGACGATCCCGCTCAGCAAGGGGACCGCCATCAGTTCAGGATTGCGCACGAGCAGCGGAATCGCCCGAAAATAGATGCGCGGGTCGAACCCTCGAAACGCGCGCATCAGAAGCGCGCGTGCTCGAGCGCCGAGCCGCAGCCGCAGGCGCGTTCTTGCGGTATCGCTTCGACGATCCGCAGGATTCCGTTACGGACGTTCTCGACGTTGCTTGCGAAGACGCGCATCACTTCCTCGTGCGAAACAGGCTCGATCCCGGGGACGCCTTCGAGACCGACGTCGTAGTCCGTGATCAGGGAGATGTTGAGATAACATATCTCGAGTTCACGCGCCAGGTAACACTCGGGGTACTGCGTCATGTTGATCACTTCCCAGCCGGCACTCGAAAACCACTTGGATTCGGCTTTCGTCGAGAACCTGGGGCCCTGGATCGTCACGATCGTCCCATGGCTGTGAACCGTGATGCCGAGGTCGCGCAGCGTGTGGATCGCGATCGTCCGCAGTTGGGGGCAGTACGGTTCGGCGAAACTGACGTGCGTGACGATCGGGCCGTCATAGTACGTGTCCTTGCGCCCGGTGGTCCGGTCGACGAGCTGGTCGGCGATGACGAAGTCGCCCGGCTTGATTTCGGGCTTCAGCGACCCGCAGGCAGTCGGGCCGATGATGCGCGTCACGCCCAAGTGCTTCATCGCCCACACGTTGGCGCGATAGTTGACCACGTGCGGGGGGTAGCGATGGTCGCGACCATGCCGCGGAAGGAAGGCGACACGTCGGCCGGCGATCTCGCCGAGGAAGATGTTGTCGGACGGCGCTCCGTAGGGGGTCTCGACCCAGACTTCGCGCGCGCCTTGGAGCAGACTGTAGAAGCCTGAGCCGCCAAAAACGCCGATCTCGGCTCGATCGGTCGCTGACGCACCCAATCCCATCTCGTCCCCTTGGTTTGGGTAGGTGCCTAGTCCTTGAAGTCGCTCGGCTTGAGCTCTTCGATGAACTTGCGGAAGCGCTGGATCTCTTCCGTCTCCGAGCGTTTGTCGGGTACCGTCTCTTCGAGCGCGATCTTGTCGCTCACGAAGATCGGCGCTTGCATGCGCAACGCGAGGGCGATGCCGTCGGAGGGGCGGGCGTCGATCTCCTGCGTGTCGCCGTTCGTGCGCACGATTAATTTCGCAAAAAACGTCGAATCCTTGATGTCATGGATGACGATCTGTTCGAGCTTCGCCTGCATCGACTCGAGCAAAGTGCGCATGAGGTCGTGCGAGAGCGGCCGGGGAACCTGCGTGCCCTCGAGTGCAAGCGCAATCGCGGTCGCCTCGAAGGGGCCGATGAGAATCGGCAGGTAACGCTTGCCCTCGAGGTCTTTGAGGATGACGACGGGGTCATGCGTCAGCAAATCGATTCCAAGCTTGTCGACCTTCATCTGCCGCATCTTAATGTATCCTACGTCGCAGGGGGGATTCCTTGTAGCGAATAACGGGCGAACCCCGACCCGCGATCGGTTGTACACCCCGGGAGAGAGAGGCATACCCACCAAATGGCATTGTCCTGCGGCATCGTCGGCTTACCGAACGTCGGCAAGTCGACGATTTTTAATGCGCTGACGCGATCCGCCCAAGCGCTTGCCGCGAATTACCCGTTCGCAACGATCGAACCTAATATCGGCGAGGTTGCCGTCCCGGACGAGCGGCTGGCGGTGCTTGCGGAAATCTGCGATTCCGAGCGCATCGTCCACGCAACCATCCGCTTCGTCGACATCGCCGGTCTCGTCCGGGGTGCGAGCCGCGGCGAGGGTTTGGGGAACGCGTTCCTCAGTCACATTCGCGAGACCGATGCGGTCGCCGCCGTCGTGCGCTGTTTCGAGGATCCGAACGTCTCGCACGTCGAGGGCTCGCCGGATCCGTTGCGCGACATCGAGATCATCGACATCGAGATGGCCTTGGCCGATCTGGAGACGATGGGGCGCCGTCGCGAGCGGCTGGCGCGTGAGACGCGCGCGAATCCGAAGCTCGCGCCGACGCTCGAGGCCGCCGAACGTCTCTGCGCCGCACTCGAAGCCGGCAAACCTGCGCGCTCCTTTCCCGCCGAATCGTTGGAACGCGCCTTCGCGCGAGAAAGCTTTCTGTTAACCGCGAAGCCGGTGCTGTATGTCGCCAATGTCGACGAAGCCCAGATTCGCGAGCCCGGGCCCTTGGCACGCCTCGTTTTTGCGCACGCCGAGGAAGAGGGGAGTCGCGCGATCGCGCTCTGCGGAAAAATCGAGGCCGAGTTGGCGGGGCTTTCGGAAGAAGAGGCGGCGGATTTTCGGGCCGAGCTCGGCATCGAACGGGCAGGTCTCGACCGGCTCATCGTTTCGGGATACGATCTGCTCGGTTTGATGACGTTCTTAACGGCGGGCGAGAAAGAAAGCCGTGCCTGGACGATCGAGAAAGGGACGAAGGCTCCGCAAGCCGCAGGCAAGATCCACTCCGACATCGAGCGCGGCTTCATTCGCGCAGAGATCGTCTCGTACGACGACTACGCGCGCCTGCGCTCGATGGACGCACTCCGCAGCGCCGGGCTCCTGCGCAGCGAAGGCAAAGACTACGCGATGCAGGAAGGCGACGTCGTCAACTTTCGCTTCAACGTATAGGGGCTGCCTATGCCTACCATCGCGCACGAGATCTCGGTGTTCGGCGATGCGATTGCGTTCTTCAATGAAGCTGCCTCGCTGCTCAATCTCGATGCCGGGACCCGCGCGATTCTCACGCATCCCTCGCGCCAGATCATCGTCTCGATCCCGTTCGAGCGCGACTCCGGTGAGCTCGAAGTCTACACCGGATACAGGGTCCAGTATAACTTCACGCGCGGGCCTGCAAAGGGCGGGATCCGCTATCATCCCGGCGTGACGCTCGACGAGGTAACCGCCCTCGCGTTTTGGATGACGTGGAAGTGCGCGGTGGTCGATCTTCCGTTCGGCGGCGGGAAGGGCGGAGTCACGTGTGACCCCGCGGTCCTTTCGCAAGGCGAGCTCGAGCGAATCACGCGGCGCTACGCAGCCGAGCTCGTCGAGGTGATCGGCCCCGACAAGGACGTTCCCGCGCCCGACGTCGGGACGACGCCGCAAATCATGGCTTGGTTCATGGATACGTACTCGATGCACGTCCGGCAGAACACGCCGGGCGTCGTGACCGGGAAGCCGATCGAGCTCGGCGGTTCGCGCGGACGCGTCGAAGCGACCGGTCGCGGCGTCACGCTCTGCGCGGTCGATCAGCTCGAGGAAATGAAAATCGACGTGCGCGCCGCGCGGGTCATCGTGCAGGGCTTCGGAAACGTCGGGTCGGTCGCGGCGAAGATGTTCGCGGAACGCGGCGCGCACGTCGTCGGGATCTCCGACGTCAGCGGCGGCTACTACAACTCGAGCGGCATCGACGTCGCGGGCGCGATTGCGCACGCGCAAGAGCATCAGTCGCTCGAGGGTTACCGCGGCGGCGATCGTCTCTCTAACGCCCGGCTCTTGGAGCAGCCCTGCGACGTCCTGGTCCCCGCAGCGCTTGAAGATCAAATCACGCTCGAGAACGCCGGCCGGATTCAAGCGCGTCTGATCGTCGAAGGCGCGAACGGTCCCATCCGTCCGGACGCCGATCGCGTGCTCGCGCAGAACGGGGTCGTCGTCATCCCGGACATCATAGCCAACGCCGGCGGCGTCATCGTCTCGTATTTCGAATGGTGTCAGGATCGCTCGGGCCTCTTTTGGAAAGAGGCGGAAGTCAACGAACGGCTCACGGACCACTTGATCGGAAACTTTCGGCACGTGCGCGAGCTCGCGCAGCGCCGGCGCATCCCGCTGCGGACCGCAGCCTACGTCGTAGCGATCGATCGCGTCGTCAAAGCCTTGCGCATGCGCGGGGTCTACGCGTAGCGGTTGGATTTCGCGCGCTCTGCCCTCGACGTTCTGCTCGGATTCGTCTTCGGCGCAGTCGGGGGGCTCTTTGGAATCGGCGGCGGCCTCATCGCGATTCCGGTGCTCGGCGTCTTCTACGGCTTCGATCAGCAGCACGCGCAAGGGACGGCGATGGTCATGGTCGCGCCCAACGTCTTCATCGGGCTCTACCAGTATCGCAAGCGCAGCGGCCTGGACATGCGGCTGGCGGCGATCCTCGCGCTCTCGGGCATCGCGTTCATGTACATCGGTGCACGGATCGCGACCCACGTCCCCAGCACGCCGCTGCGTATCGGCTTTGCAACGTTTCAGCTTGCGCTCTTCGCGAGCACGCTGCTCCCGCGACGCGAACCGCGGGACGAGCCGCGCAAGGCGCGCTGGCCGCGGTCTGCGGCGTATCCGATCGGCGTGCTCGGCGGCTTGATCTCGGGTATTTTCGGCGTCGGCGGCGCAATCTTCGCCGTCCCGCTCTTCACGACGTTCTTCGGCATGACGCAGGCGGCTGCGCAGGGACTCGGCCTGGCGATGGTCGCGCCCGGGACCATCGTGACCATTGCGGAGTACGCGCTTGCGCACGACGTCAATTGGTCCGTCGGGATTCCGCTTGCGCTCGGCGGCGTGTTCAGCGTCCCGGCCGGCGTAGCGCTAGCGCACCGCTTACCGGACCGCGTCTTGCGCACGCTGTTCGGTTTGGTATTGCTTGGGAGCGCGGTCGCTCTCTACTTGCGCGCGTAAGCGCAGGCTGCCGATGAACGCCGCGAGGAGCGTGAACGTGATCGCGAGAGCGAGCGCGATGGTCACTTCCTGCCGGTCGACGTGTGGTCCGGCTTTGAAAGCCGCGAAGACCAGTGCGACGAGCGAGGCGCCGACCGTTTGTCCGGTGACCCGGGCCATCGCGGCGAGCCCGCCGACCACACCGCTGCGCTCCACGGGCGCGCTGCTCATGATTGCGCGATTGTTGGGAGTCTGAAAGAATCCGTTTCCCAAGCCGCAGAGCGCCAGCCGCCACGCGATATCGAGCGGTGACGGATTCGGGGGCAGGATGACGATCAGGAACAAGCCGGCCGCGACGACGAGCATGCCGAACGTCGTCAGCGCGCCGGCGGGATAGCGGTCGGCGAGCCGGCCGGCGGCCTTCGCGATCAGCGTGACGGCCAGAGGCCACGACGTTATGAGCAGGCCCGTCTCGGCGGCCGAGAAGCCCAGTACGTCTTCGAAGTAAAACGGCAAGGTGACGAACGCCAGCATCTGCCCGATAAACGAAATGTGCGACGTCACTAGAGAGAGCGTAAACATCGCTCGCCTAAACAGGTTGACGGCCAGCATCGGGATCGCAAGCGTCTGCTGCCGGTGCCAAAACGCGGCAGCGACGGCGATCAGCGCGACCAGCTCGGCTGCCGTGACGAAGCGGTTGACGCCGTGGCCGACGCCGTCGACCGCCAGTACGAAGAGGCCGACGGCGAGCGCGCTCCCTATTGCGCTGGGCACATCGAAGCGGTGACGCGTCCCGGCATGCTCGGGCACGAAACGGTACGTGAGCGCAAGGGCGATCAGCCCTGTCGGAATATTGATGAGAAAAAGCCAAGGCCAAGGAGCGACGGAGAGGACGGCGCCCGCGATGGTCGGGCCCGCGGTCGCGCTCACCCCGACGGCGAGGGCGGCATTTGAGACCGCTCGTCCGAGTTGCGACCTCGGATACAGGCTGCGGCCCAGTGCGGGGCCAACAGCCATCTGTGCCGACGCTGCGAAGCCCTGGAGAGATCGGGCAAGCGTCAAGGCCAATAGCGAGTGCGACACGGCGCAGAGCAGCGAGGCGATCGTGAAGACGATGACTGCGATGCGATAGACGCGCGTGTACCCGAAGATGTCGCCCAGCGAAGAGAACGACAGCAACGATACGGTGATTGCCAGCTGATATGCGTTGACGACCCAAATCGACGCGGCGGCGCTCGCGTGGACGTCGACGGCGATCGTGGGGAGCGCGACGTTTGCGATCGTGCTGTCCAGCGACGACATGACCGTCCCGATGAAGAGCGCCACGACGGCCCAGCGACGCTGCGGGTTGGGAAGACCGTCCCCCCCGATCATCGGCCGCTCTCACCCATCCATGGGTTCCGCGGAACTTGAACATCCATGTTCATCGGAGACGCACTGCCGTTATTCGAATGCCTGCTCCGCGTGGTAGGAGCTGCGCGAAAGCGGGCTCGAGACGACCTGGCGGAAGCCCTTGCTCAAGCCGAGTCGGCGCAGCTCTTCGAACTTCTCGGGCGTGACGAATTCGACGACCGGCAGATGGCGCTTCGTCGGCTGCAAATACTGGCCCATGGTGAAGATGTCGACGCCGATCGCGCGCGCGGCGTCCATAGCGTCCTCGATCTCGTCGACCGCTTCGCCGAGGCCGAGCATCAGCGACGTCTTCGCGTAGCGGACTTTGCCGCTCTCTTTGGCGTGCCGTAAGATGGAGAGCGACTGATCGAAGTTCGCGCGCTTGTCGCGGACCGTCGGCTGCAAGCGGCGGACCGTTTCGAGGTTGTGCGCGAGCACCTCGGGCTGCGCCTCGAGGACGATGTCGAGCGCTCGTAAATCGCCGGCGAAATCGCCGGTCAGGCACTCTACCTTCGAGCCGGGGGCCTTTTCGTGAATCATGCGGACCGTGTTGGCAAAGATCGAGGCGCCGCCGTCGGGCAAGTCGTCGCGATCGACCGCGGTGAGGACGAGGTATTTCCACCCCATCGCCGCGACCGCTTCGGCGACTCGCTTGGGTTCGAGCCAATCGACCTCGCCGCGCGGACTCCCGGTTTTGACGTTGCAAAAATGACAGCCTCGCGTGCAGACGTCCCCGAGGATCATGATCGTCGCGGTCCCCGCGCCCCAACACTCGCCGATGTTCGGACACATCGCCTCTTGGCAGACCGTATGCAGATCGAGCCCGCGGATCCGCTCGCGCAAATCCAGGTAGGTCTCGCCATGCGGCAGCCGGACCTTAAGCCACGACGGTTTGGCTACCATGCGTTTCCTTCAGCTCGATTCCGAAACGGGCGGATGCGACATCCAGGAAAGCGTCGCGCGCCTCCGGCCAACCGACGTGACGTCCGAGCTCTTTGCTCAGCGAGGTGATTCCGAACTCGGGCGTCCCGCAGGGCGTGATGCGCCGGTCGTAGTCGAGCGCGATGTCGGCGTTGAGCGCGATCCCATGCAGCGACGTCATCTTTTTCACGGCGAGACCGATCGCACAGATCGCGTCGTTGCCGACATAGACGCCGCGATGCTCGCTGCGGCCGCGCGCTTGGATTCCGAAGTGCGCGAGCGTCTCGATCACCGTCTCTTCGAGGGAGCGTACGAGCGGGACGATCTCGCGAAAACGCGGCAGCTTCACGATCGGGTAAACGACGAGCTGACCCGGACCGTGATAGGTCACGTCGCCGCCGCGCTCGATCTCGACGACGTCGATCCCGCCCGCATCGAGGACGTTCGAAAGCTTCGCATTGCGGCCGAGCGTGATTACCGGGTCGTGTTCGACGACGATCCACGTGTCGGGCTCCTCCCCGGCGGCGACGCGCGCGTGCAGGGCGCGCTGCAGCGCCCAGACCTCACGGTACGGTCGCCGGCCGAGATCGAGGAGATGAGACATCAGCGCGCCGCGGCTGCGGCTTTCGGCTTAGGATTGGGGATGTGGATCGCCTTGCCGTGCATCGCTTCGGCAGCATCCATGATCGACTCGGTCAACGTCGGATGCGGATGGATCGAGAGCCCGATGTCCTCGACCGTCGCGCCCATCTCGAGCGCGATCACGCCCTCGCCGATGAGTGATTCGGCCTGCGGCGCGACGATGTGCATCCCGAGCAGCAAATCGGTCTTCGCGTCGCCGACGAGCTTGATCAAGCCGTCGGTCTCGTTCATCGTCCGCGCGCGCCCGCTCGCCAGAAGTGGAAACTTCCCGATCCGCACCTCGTAGCCGGCGGATTTCGCCTCTTCCTCGGAGAGCCCGACCGTCGCGACCTCCGGATCGGTGTAGACGCAGTTCGGAATAGCGACGGGATCGAACGCGGCCGACTTGTCGCCGGAGATCACTTCGGCCGCGACGACGCCTTCCTTCATCGCCTTGTGTGCGAGCAGCGGCGCTCCGGTGATGTCGCCGATTGCGTAAATGCCGGCGACCGCGGTTCTACGCTGAACGTCGACGTCGAGAAAGCCCTTTTCGTTGACCTTCAATCCGGCGGCAGCGAGATTGAGCTCGGCCGAGACCGGACGCCGGCCGACCGCGACGAGCGCCATCTCGAATTCCTGCGTTTCGTCTTTGCCGTTCGTGAATTCGCCGCTGATCGTCGCCTTGACGCCCTTGCCGGATTTCTCGAGTGCTTTGACCGTCGTCGACAGGGCGATCTCGACGCCTTGCTTCTTGAGAATCCGCTGCAAGGTCTTGGAGATCTCCAGGTCGGTCCCCGTGAGGATTTGCGGAAGCATCTCGACGACGAGCGTCTTCGCGCCCATTCGAGCGTAGACGGTCGCGAACTCGAGTCCGATCACGCCGCCGCCGATGATCAAGATCGATTTCGGAAGCTTCGTGAGCTTCACGGCATCATCGGAATTGATGATGAACTCGCCGTCGCGCGGCCAAGCCTTCACGTCGACCGGCGCGCTGCCGGTCGCGATGACGGTCGCTTGCGTCTTGTAGGTGTCCGTCCCGCCGTCGCGCTTCTTGAGCGCGATGGTGTTCTTGTCGACGAACGAGGCTTCTCCGTATGCGAACGTGACGTTGTTCGCCTTGAACAGCTGGTTGACGCCGCCGACGTTCGCCTTGACGACGCTATCCTTGAACTTCAGCACGCCCTCGCGGTCGACTTCCGCCGCCGGGACCTTCAAGCCGATCTCGCCCGCGCGCGCGATCTGGCGCGCAATTTCGCCGACGTGCAGGAGCGCTTTCGTCGGGATGCAGCCCCAGTTGAGACAGACGCCGCCGACCTCGTCGCGATCGAAGCAGACGACGTTCTTGCCGAGCTGCCCGAGCCGGATCGCGGCATGGTAGCCTCCCGGACCGGCCCCGATGACGGCCGCGTCGACGTTGTGTTCAGCCAAGGAAGGACTCCTTATGAAGAAATGTTGTTACGGGCCCCCTCGGGGAATCGTGCCGCGATGAAATCATGAAGGGCCCGTCGGTTTGGGGGCCCCATGCGAAGCATGGGGGGCGCGGAGCCTGGGGCGGAGCGCCTTATAACATGACACGGCGCATGTCGGCCAGGACGCCAACCAGGTAGACTATGAAGCGCGCGCCTTTTGCGCCGTCGATCACCCGGTGATCGTACGAAAGCGAGAGCGGGAGCATCAGGCGCGGGACGAACGCTGCCCCATCCCAAACCGGCTTGATGCTCGTCCGGGATGCACCCAAGATCGCGACTTCCGGGGCGTTGATGATCGGCGTAAAGTTCGATCCGCCGATCCCGCCGAGACTCGAGATCGTGAACGTTCCCCCCTGCATGTCGGCCGCGGTCAGCTTGCCGTCGCGTGCTTTCCCGGCGAGCTCGGACGTCTCGCGCGCAATGTCGAAGATGCCTTTGCGATCGGCGTCCCGGACGACCGGGACGACGAGCCCTTGCGGCGTATCGGCGGCAAACCCGAGATGAAAGTACCGTTTGAGGACGAGCTCTTCACCGTCGAGCGACGAGTTGAACTCGGGGAAGCGCGCGAGCGCGGCGACGGCGGCTTTCATCAAGAAGGCCAGCATCGTCACCTTGGCTTCCTTTTGCTCGGCATTGACCGTCTTGCGGAACTCCTCGAGCTCGGTGACGTCCGCATCCTCGTTCTGCGTGACGTGCGGGATCATCGCCCAATTGCGCGCCAGCACGGGCCCGGAGATTCGCTGGATTCGGGTCAGCGCTTTGCGCTCGACCGGACCAAATTGCGCGAAGTCGATCTTCGGCCACGCCGGCAGTCCGAGCCCGACGGTCGCAGCCGTTGCAGTTCCGCCGGCTCCGCCGGAGAGCGCACGTTTGACGAAGTGCTGCACGTCGTCGCGCGTGATCCGTCCGTTGGGCCCGCTCCCGTGGAGTTGCCCGAGTGCGACGCCGAGCTCGCGCGCGTAGCGGCGAATCGAGGGGCTTGCGTGGACGGGACTTTGCGCATCGGCCGTTGCCGTGCCGGAAGCGCCGTTACCCGAAGGCGGGATCAAGGTCGCAGGCGACGGTGCGAACGGGCGCTCGGCCGTCGTGGTTGCGGCCGGTTTCGCTGGGGCAGCCGTAGGGGCGGACGCATGCACCGCGGGAGCCGGCGCGGCCGCATCAGCGCCCGACACGGCGTCTTCGACCTCCGCGGTCGCGAGGACCACGCCCTGCGAGACTTTGTCACCGACTTTGACGCGCACGTCCTTGATCGTGCCGGCGCTCGAAGACGGTACTTCCATCGTTGCTTTTTCGGACTCGAGCGTGACCAGCGGCGCATCCTTCGCGATCGATTGCCCCGGCGCGACTAACACTTCAATGACCGGAATGTCCTTGAAGTTGCCGATGTCCGGGACGCTGAGCTCGACGGTGCGCGCCATCTTATACGGTCACCGGACTGGGTTTGGCGGGATCGATCCCGTACTTCGCAATCGCCGCGGCGACCCGATCGGAGCCGATCGCGCCTTCATCCGCGAGCGCTTTGAGCGCAGCCAGCGCTACCCAGCGGCGATCTACTTCGAAGTGCGCGCGCAACTTTACGCGCGTATCGCTGCGGCCGAAGCCGTCCGTCCCCAGCACATGGAAATCGCGTCCGACGAACGGCCGGATCTGATCCGCGTACGTCTTCATGTAATCGGTTGAGGCGACGATCGGCCCCTCATATCCCTCGAGTTGCTGTGCGACGAATGAACGCCGCGCCGGCTCGGCCGGGTGCAGCATGTTCCAGCGCGCGATCTCGAGCCCTTCGCGGCGCAGGAGCGTGAAGCTCGGTGCGCTCCACACATCGTCGGCGACGCCGTGGTCGTCGCGCAGCAGGTCGGCCGCCGCGAGCACCTCGCGCAGGATCGTCCCGGAACCCATCAACTGAGCTCGCGGCGTCCCCTTCTTCATCTTGTCGGCTGGGCGCAGCAGGTAGAGACCTCGCAGGATCTGCTCCTCGACGCCCGCCGGCATCGCGGGATGACGATAGTTTTCGTTCATCACCGTGATGTAGTAGTAGACGTCCTCTTGATTTGCGACCATGCGGCGCAGACCGTCGTGCAAGATGATCGCGAGCTCGTACGCATAGGTCGGATCGTACGGGACGCAGTTGGGGATCGTCGAGGCATGCAGGTGGCTGTGCCCATCCTCGTGCTGCAAGCCCTCGCCGTTGAGCGTCGTCCGCCCGGAGGTCCCGCCGAGCAAGAAGCCGCGCGAGCGGTGATCGCCGGCGGCCCAGAGGAAATCGCCGACGCGCTGAAAGCCGAACATCGAGTAGAAAATGAAGAACGGAATCATCTGCACGTTGCTCGTCGAGTAGGCCGTCGCCGCGGCGATCCACGAGCAGGTCGCGCCGGCCTCGTTGATCCCCTCTTGGAGGATCTGGCCGTTCTTTTCTTCGCGGTACCACATCAGCTGTTCGGCGTCTTGTGGTTTGTAGAGCTGACCGACCGACGAATAGATCCCGAGCTGGCGAAACATTCCTTCCATTCCGAAAGTGCGCGACTCATCGGCGACGATCGGGACGATCCGCGGCCCGAGCTCCTTGTCGCGGAGCACTGAGCCGAGTGCTCGCACGAACGCCATCGTCGTCGAGAACTCACGATCGCCGCTGTCTTCGAGCAGCGATTTGAACGCGTCGATGCCGGGGACGATCAGCGCTCGCTCGACTGCGCGGCGGCGCTGCGGTAAGCTCCCGGTGCGCGCCATCCGCTCTTGAAGGTATTGCATCTCGCGACTGTCCTCGGGGGGCCGCAGGAACGGCACCTTCTCGAGCTCCGCATCGGAGACCGGGATGTTGAAGCGGTCGCGAAAGACGCGCAAGTCGTCGACGACTAGCTTCTTTTGCTGATGCGCGATGTTCATCGCCTCACCGGCGGCACCCATCCCGTAACCTTTGATCGTCTTGGCCAGGACGACGGTCGGCTGACCGGCGTGCTCCGCGGCGGCTTTGTACGCCGCGTAGACCTTCGTCGGGTCGTGCCCGCCGCGATTGAGGTCCCACAGCTCCTCATCGCTCATGTCTTTGACGATCTGGGCGACCTCGGGATAGCGACCGAAAAACGCTTGCCGGACGTACGCTCCGTCGCGCGCCTTGTAAGTTTGATAATCGCCGTCGACCGTCTCGTTCATCAACTGAACGAGCTTTCCGGTCGTATCGCGTTCGAGGAGCGGATCCCAGCGGCGGCCCCAGATGACTTTGATGACGTTCCAACCGGCTCCGCGGAAGACGCCTTCGAGTTCTTGGATGATCTTGCCGTTGCCGCGAACGGGCCCGTCCAAACGCTGCAGGTTGGCGTTGACGACGAAGATCAGGTTGTCGAGCTTCTCACGCGCCGCGATCGAAAGTCCGGCGAGCGACTCGGGCTCGTCGACTTCGCCGTCCCCCAAGAACGCCCATACTTTGCGTCCGCTCGTGTCGGCGATCCCGCGATCGTGCAGATACTTGAGGAAGCGCGCTTGATACACGGCTTGCAACGGCCCTAAGCCCATCGAAACCGTCGCGAATTGCCAGAAGTCCGGCATCAGCCACGGATGCGGATATGACGAGAGTCCCTTTCCGTCGACTTCGCGCCGGAAGTGTTCGAGCTGCTCTTCGGTTAGCCGGCCTTCCAAGAACGCTTGCGCGTAGATCCCCGGCGAAGAATGGCCCTGCATGTAGACGAGGTCCCCGCCGAACGTCTCCGACGGCGCGCGCCAAAAGTGGTTGAAGCCGACGTCGTATAGCGTCGCCGCAGAGGCGAACGTCGCCACGTGGCCGCCCAAATCGCTGTGATCGCGATTCGCGCGCACGACCATCGCCATTGCATTCCACCGCACGTAGTGGCGAAGGCGCGCTTCGAGCTCGAGGTTTCCCGGGAAATGCGGTTCTTCGTCGACGCGAATCGTGTTGACGTACGGCGTCGTCAGCCCCAAAGGGATGCGTACGCCGCGCGTGTGCGCGCGCGAGACGAGCATGTCGATCAGTTGACGCGCGCGTTCGGGCCCTTCAACAGAGATGATCCCGTCGAGCGCTTCGAGCCACTCTTGCGTCTCCTGCGGGTCGGGCGCGGCTGCAGCGGCTTCAGCGCTCGACAGAGCAGCGGTTGGATCGGTCGTGTCGATCATGGCGTGATCCCCGTAAAAAAGGCGCTCTCGCTCGGGCGTGGAGACAGATGATAGCAGGCCAAGAAGAATCCGCCGACCGCCAAGCGACTCCTGGAGCCATCCAATTCCACATCCATTTGGCCGAATTTGGACGGGAGGCATGCAGCAAACGGCGAAAATGGATGGGTGGCCCTCCACAATGGCTGGTCTGAGGTCCAACTCGAGCTCGATCGCGCCAGCATCGTCCCCGTCTACCGTCAAATCTACGAGCGGTTGCGCGAGCAGATCCTGGCCGGCTCCCTCCCCGAGGCGACGCGGCTCCCCCCCGAGCGAGCATTTGCTCGCCGGCTTGGAGTCAATCGCAGCACGGTCGTCCATGCTTACCGCGAGCTCGCTGCGGATGGACTGATCGAACAGCGGGTCGGCTCGGGCTCGCGCGTCGCTTCCGATTTGAAGGTAGAGCGCAGCGGCGATTCGACCGGGGTTCCTTGGTGGGTCGGTTTGCCGCCGTGGAGCGTCGGCGCGTTCCCGGCCGTCCTCGGCGAGTTGGCGGCGGCCGATCACGGCGAGCGCATCGCGTTCGTACAGGGGGTCCCGCCGGTCGAGCCGTCGCCGCTGGCGGATTTGGCGAAATCGTTCGCGCGCGTCGGCGGCAACGAGAGCTTCGTCCTTTCGTACGGCAGCAGCGAGGGCTACGCGCCGCTACGCGAAGCGATCGCTGCGCGGATGCTCGCGCGCGGCTGCGCGATCGATCCGCGCGACGTCCTGGTCCTGACCGGTTCGACGCAAGGGATCACGCTCGCAGCGCAAAGTTTGGCCGAGCGCGGCGACGAGATCATCATCGAGGCGCCGACGTATCCGGGCGCGTTGCAGATCTTTCAGATCGCGGGGCTGCGCGCGATCCCGGTCCCGGTCGATGAAGAGGGGATGCGCGTCGATCACGTCGAGGCCGTGCTGCGAAATCGCCGGCCGCGGTTCATTTACACGATGCCCTCGCTGCACAATCCGACCGGCGTGACCATGAGCAACGAGCGGCGCGAGCGGCTCGTGACCTTGGCCCGGCGTGCCGGCGTCCCGATCGTCGAAGACGACCCCTATGGAGAGCTGGCAAGCGAACCCGGGCCGCCGCTGCTTGCGCGCAGTACCGAGGACGTGATCTACCTGAGCAGCTTCAGCAAGACGATCGCCCCATCGCTGCGTTTGGGTTGGATGTGCGCGCCGCGCACGATCTACGATCGCCTGCTGCTGCGCAAGCAGTCGGTTGACATGGCAAGCAGTCTCTACGTCCAGGCCGGCGTCTCGGACTATCTTCGCAGCGCTTACGACCCGCACGTCGCGGCGTTGCGCATCGAGCTTTCCGAACGGCGCGCGGTTGCGTTTGCGGCGATCGATCGGCATTGGCCTGCCACTGCGCGCGTGTTACGCAACGGCGGCGGCTTCTATCTCTGGGCAACCGTCCCGCGCGAACTGCGCGCGCGCGCATTGCTGGACCTCGTCGAGCGCAACGGCGCATCGTTTCTTTTCGGCGAAGCGTTTTTTGCATCGTCGGGTGGAGACCACAATTTCCGGCTCGCCCTCACCCCCGTCCCGCGCGATGAAATCGAGGAAGGGATGCGGCGTATCGGGTCAGCCATCGCGAGCGCGCTGTGAACGAAGCAGCCGAAGGACTCCTGGCCTGGTTTGCGGAGCGCGGACGTCACGATCTTCCGTGGCGGCGCGATCCTTCGCCGTACCGTGTCCTGGTGAGCGAGTTCATGCTGCAGCAAACGCAAGTCGAGCGCGTGATCGCGATCTTCGAAACGTTCGTCGAGCGCTTTCCGAATTTCGGCGCGTTGGCGGCCGCGACGACCTCGGACGTCGTTCGCGCGTGGCGCGGGCTCGGGTATAACACGCGGGCCGTTCGTCTGCAGCGCGTCGCCGTCGCCGTCGTCGAACGCTACGGCGAGGATTTACCGCCCGAACGTGAAGCG
Organism: Binatia bacterium; assembly: GCA_035604635.1. Classification (GTDB taxonomy): domain Bacteria; phylum Vulcanimicrobiota; class Vulcanimicrobiia; order Vulcanimicrobiales; family Vulcanimicrobiaceae; genus DATNIC01. The sequence goes on along the minus strand of DATNIC010000123.1, from coordinate 5,918 downwards.
TTGCTCGCGCTGCCCGGGATCGGGCCGTATACGGCGAGCGCGATCCGAGCGTTCGCTTTCAACCTCGATGATGTCGCGCTCGACACCAACCTCCGGCGCATCGAGGAGCGCCTCGGTTTGCGGCTGGAGGTTCCGGCGGGAGCAGGCTTCGCATGGAACTCGGCGATGATGGACTTGGGCGCGACGGTCTGCACTGCCCGCGCGCCGAAGTGTTTGCTCTGTCCCTTACGGCATCGGTGCGCCGCGGCGCCGATTGATGCGGCGCAGCTCGCAAAAATGCAGCGCGCGCGTCCGCGCGCCGCACGCATGCGCTTCGAGGAGACGACGCGGTACGTGCGCGGGCGCATCGTGGACTGTTTACGCGATCTTCCGCCGGGGCGCGCGATCTCGCTGCTCGACCTGCACGCTGCTCTTGCTCCACAGCTCGGCGCGCGCGGGCCGGATCAGGTTGCAGATCTCGTGAGCGCACTCGAGCGCGACGGGGTCGTGCACTGCGCGGACGAGCAGGTACGCTTGGCCTAGCGGATGTAGGTTGGCGCATGCCGATCCTTCGTTTATCCCGACTGCTCATCGTCGCGTTGTTTGCCGCCGGCGCACTCGCAGCGTGCAAAGGCAGCAGCTCCAGCTCGAGTCCCTCGGGCCCGACCGCGATGCTGCGCATCGTTCAGGGAAATCCCGCGTTGCAAACCGTCGACTACAAAGTCGACAGCTCCGGCTCGCTCATCACCGGGGCCACGGGCGGTTCCATTCAGCCGTATCTGACGGTAACGGCAGCCACGCACACCGTCTATTTTTACGAATCCGGGACGAGCGGGAACGTAGCGGTGACTTCGCCCGGCAATTGCCCCTTACCGGCGCTCGCGACGGGCGCGCACTACACGCTGGTCATCGTCGCTATCGGTGCAGGGGGGACGTCGACGACGCCGTGCGTCCTCTACACCGAGCCGTCGGTGGCGGCGAGCGCGGGGCAGGGGATCGTCGTCTATCACAACGTCGCCGGGAACGCGACCGTCGTCGATGCAAACGGAAATGTCACCCCGAATCTCTATCCGGTCTTTTGTCAGCCGGTGGGAACGATCGCGGCCACGGGCAATCAGCCCTGCGCGAGTCCGGCAGTGCAGCCCGGCGGGCCGATCGTCAACGGCGCGGTCGGCGGAGCAACGTCGCCGACCGCCGTTCAGGTCCCGGTGACGTATTCGACGGCGACGAGCGGGCCGGGAGTCGCATTCAGCGTCACCAATTCGCCCACCGGCGCGCCGCTCTGTCAAGGACTAACGAGCGATCCGACGCTCTATCCGAAGAACGTCGATTCGACCGACGGGTCGAACTTCGTCCCGAACGGCGCGAGCGATCAAGTCCTCTCGATTTTCGTCACCGATTCGGTCTCGGCAACGAGCGGCGCGAACGCCTGCCCGGTCACGATCTCGGGTTCGACGGTGATCTAGGAGTAGCGTTCTTCTTTCCAGGGATCGGCGTCGTTGTTGTAACCGCGGACTTCCCAAAAGCCCTTGACATCGTGGTCGAGAAACTCGAGGCCGTGCAGCCATTTCGCGGATTTCCAGAAGTACAGCTTCGGGACGAACATCCGCACCGGGCCGCCGTGAATCGCCTCCAGCGGCTTGCCGTCGAACTCGTAGGCAACTAAGACGTCGTCGCCGAGCAGGATCGAGAGCGGGACGTTGGTTGTGTACTCGTTCTCCGCGTGCTCGATCACGTGCGTGACGCCGGGGAGCGGCTTCGCGCGTTCGACGAGCGACTTGAACGAGACGCCGCGCCAACGCGTGTCTTTCTTGCTCCATCGCGTCACGCAATGGATATCGCCGCGCCATTCGGTCGCGGGCAGCGCGAGTAGCTCGTCGTAACTGAACTCGAGCGGATGCTCGACCATTCCGAAGAGACGCAGCTTCCAGGTCTTACGATCGAACGGCGGGACGTCGCCGACGTGCAGGACGGGAAAGCCTTCCGTGACGCTTTGTCCGGGCGGGACCGTCGGATCTTTCTGCTTGAAGAACCGCATGCCCACATAGACGCGGGAGTTCGCAGGACTGGTTGCGTAGAGCCAGACGCCGTGCCAAAAATACCGTTCCCGCGAAAAAAAGTCTCGCGCGCCGTCGCGCTTGAGGAGCTCGCAATTCTCGAGCGCACATACCCGAATGCGGTCACGGCCCTTGACTATCGGGATCCATGGACGTTGCTGATCGCGGTGATCCTCTCGGCGCAGTCGACCGACGCCGGCGTAAACAAGGTGACGCCGGTTCTGTTCAAGCGTTATCCCACGCCGCAAGCGTTGGCCCGGGCGCGTCCGGCCGAGGTCGAGAAAATCGTCAAGTCGACCGGTTTCTTCCGCACGAAAGCGCGAAATATCGTAAACGCTTCGAAAGCAATCGTCGAGTCGTACGGTGCGGGGGTCCCACGCGATCGCGAGTCGCTCGAGTCGCTCCCCGGGGTCGGACGAAAGACTGCGGGAGTCGTGATGTCCGTCGCCTTTGGGGAAGCGGCGTTCGCCGTCGATACGCATGTCTTTCGAGTCTCGCATCGGCTCGGCCTGACTCTGGGAAAGACGCCGCGCGAGGTCGAGGAAGACGTGACGAAGATCGTTCCACGGGAGAAATGGCGCTTCGCGCATCATTGGCTGATCCTTCACGGCCGGCAGATTTGCAAGGCGCAGCGACCCCTGTGCGAGCGTTGTCCGGTGAACAAGCTCTGCCCGACGGCTAAAATCGTAAGGGTCCTGATCCCTCGCAGTGCGGCGGTCGCGGCAGCAACGAAGAAGCGCTGAGCAGGCGCGATGCACTGGGAATCGACGTCTTCCGTAGAGAGCGACGCGCCGGCAGGCGCGGTGTGGGACGCGTTTCTCGACGGCAGGCGCTGGTCGTTTTGGAACGATCGTTTCGAGTGGATGTGGCTGGAAGGCGCGCTCGCGCGCGGATCTTTCGCAACGCTTAAGCTGCGCGGGTCGCGTCAGACCGCATTCGTCATCGACGACGTCGTCCCGGGGCGGCGGCTCGTCCTGCGGACGACGTTCGGTCCCGTCGCGCGCGTGCGCCTGATCCTCGAGGTCGAAGAGCTCGCAAACGGTTCGCGGATCACGTACAGCGTAATCGTCGACGGGATCCTGCGCCGTCTGGCCGTGAAGATGATCGGAAGGCGTTTAGCCGATGGCGCGCCGGCGGCGCTTGCGCGGCTGGTCGAGTATGCGCGCGAGACGAAAAAAGAAGAAGCGCGATGACGGATCATCGCGCTTCTCTCGATTTGTGAAGGAGAGTGTTTAGGTCTTCGCCGGTGTCGGCTTCATGGCCGCCGGCTTCTTCGTGGCCTTAGGCGCCGGCTTCATCGTGGCTTTAGGTGCCGGCTTCTTCGTGGCCTTAGGCGCCGGCTTCTTCGTGGCCGCGGGCTTGGCCGCCGGCTTCGCCGTTGCCATCGCCTGCGCGACATTCTTGCCAGAACTGGTCTTGGCTTGATCGGCGATCGCCGTCCCTGTCAGAAGGAACGCCGATGCCATCAGGGCTCCGAGGAATTTATTCATGAATAATACCCTTTATGAATGAACGTAGAAAATATAGCGACGCTGTAAAGCGTCACACCCAAAACGATAACGGGTCCCATTTCGTTCTGCGGTCGAAATCGGGGCCCTTTACCTTGTCTTAAGCTTGACGGATCTTCTTCCATATAAGTGGAGACCGTCGGAATGCGGCAAGGGCCGCCCGCTTAGACCGGGAAAATCGGGCCGTGGCAACCTCGCCGACCTCGGAAACCGTGTGGCGCCCCAGCGAGCAGCAGATCGCCGCAGCTAATTTGACTGCCTTTCTGCGAACGTACGGGGTCGAAAGCTACGATGAGTTGCTGGCTGCGGTGGCCTCGGACATCCGACGGTTCAACGAGACGATGTTGCGGACGCTCGACCTGCGGTGGGACGCGCCGTGGACTCAATTGCTCGACCTTTCGCGCGGAAAGCCGTTTGCGCGATGGTTCGTCGACGCGGCTTTCAACGCGCCTGCGAATTGCTTGGATCGCCACATCGCGCGCGGCCGCGGTACCGACGAAGCGCTCGTGTGGGAAGGGGAAGAGGGTCAGGTCCGGCGCTTTACCTTTGCGCAACTCCGCGACGAGGTTGCGCGCTTAGCCGGAGCGCTGCGTGCGCTGGGCGTCCGGAAGGGCGATACGGTCGGGATCTTCATGCCGCTCTTACCGGAGACGGCGATCTCGCTCTTGGCGATCGGCTACATCGGCGCCGTCGCGGTCCCGGCGTTCTCGGGATATGGTGCCGCAGCGCTGGCAACGCGCTTGGTCGATGCGAAGGCGAAAGTGCTGTTAACCGTGGACGGCGTCCTGCGGCGCGGCAAGCCCGTCCCGATGAAGACGACCGCAGACGAAGCGCTGGCGCAGGCTCCATGCGTCGAGCACGTCCTCGTCTTTCGCCGCGCTCATATCGACGTGCCGATGACGGCGCCGCGCGATCGTGATTGGGAAACGTTTGTTGCGCAATCGGTCGCTGTCCAATCGTACGAGCGAACCTCTGCCAACGACCCGTTCTTGCTCCTCTACACCTCGGGCAGCACGGGGAAACCGAAAGGCGTCGTCCACGTCCATGCCGGCTTCCCGCTCAAGAACATGACCGACCAGCATCTGTGCATGGACGTCCGCGCCGGCGATCGGATGCTGTGGTTCACCGATATGGGCTGGATGATGGGCCCCTTCCTGGTGTTGGGCGCGCTCGGGTTGGGTGCGACGATCGTGCTCTTTGAAGGCGCCCCCGACTATCCCGGACCGGATCGTCTGTGGAAGGCGTGCGCGGATCACCGCGTCACCCATCTGGGCATCGCGCCGACCGCGATTCGCGCCCTGATGGCGTACGGCGACGAACATCCGCACCGTCACGATCTTTCGGCCCTGCGCATCCTCGCGAGTTCCGGCGAAGCCTGGAACACCGCGCCGTGGGAGTGGTACCTGACGCACATCGGCGGCGGCCGGCTGCCTATTATTAACTACTCGGGTGGCACGGAGATCGGCGGCGGGATCGTCGGCTGTTTTCCGACGATGCCGTTGGTACCGAATTCGTTCCACGGTCCGACGCCCGGCGTCGTCGCCGACGTGTACGGCGCCGACGGCAAGCCGATGCGCGGCGAGGTCGGCGAATTGGTCGTCCTAGAGCCGTGGCCCGGGATGACGCAGAGCTTTTGGGGCGGCGACGTTTCGCATCGCGACGACGAACGGTATCTGGCGACGTACTGGAGCCGCTGGCCCGACACGTGGGTTCACGGGGATTGGTGCGAGGTCTTGCACGAAGGCGACCGCGATTTCTGGTTCATTCGCGGGCGGAGCGACGATACGATCAACGTCGCCGGCAAGCGGGTCGGACCGGCGGAATTCGAAAGCGCGCTCGTCTCGAACCGCGCGGTCAAAGAGGCGGTCGCCATCGCCGTCCCCGACGAGGTCAAGGGCGACGTCGTCGTCTGTCTGGTCGTCTTGAAGGATCGCGCGGCCGAGTCCGACGCGCTGCGCAGCGAGCTCATGACGATCATCGATCACACGCTGGGTAAGGCGTTGCGCCCGAAGGCGATCAAGTTCGTCGACGACGTCCCCAAGACGCGCAACATGAAGGTGATGCGCCGCGTCGCCCGCGCGCGCTACCTCAAACTTGCCGATCTCGGCGATCTCTCCGCGCTCGAAAACCCGCGCGCCCTCGAAGCCATCGACGGGGCACGCTAGCCGATTCGCGCTCGACGACCTGCCGGACTGCCGCGGCGAGGCCTGTTGGCTCGTGCGCAAGCAGAGTATGGGCGGCGAGGTAGCTTAAGGCTACTCGATTGGAATCGGCCAAGAGTGTTCCAGCGAGACGCGGCGAAAAAAAAGACACTTTGGACACCAAATCTTCCGCAACTCTGAAGCTCGAGCTCCCCGAAGGGACACTCACCGTC